>JBKDBG010000058.1:0-24634 GCA_046314755.1 Bacteroidota bacterium
TGGCTTTACCTCTTTTGGTTTAGGTGCAACAACAGGAGTTTGTTCTGTTTCTTGTGTAGCAATTGGTTGCTCTTCTTGCTCAACCGGAGGCGTTGGGTCGGTAGGCATTGGTTCTTCTACAGGAACAGGACTTTCACCACCGGCATCGGGTGTTCCTAAAGCCATGGTTAAGCCCATTCCTTCGTATTGTATTGGAGGATCGGGTGGTGCAAGAATAATAAACCACAGCAATAAAAAAATAAGGATATGAACAAGCGCTGTGCCTACATATCCGATAATTTTATTTTTTTTCTCTTGTTGTGTTGCAGTTGCTTGCATGTGTTATTCCGCCTGTGTAGCTAAAACGACTTTAGCCTTTAAATTATTGCATATTTTCATTACGTGCACCATGTGTTCAATGGCCACGGTTTTATCCGCATTGATGGAAACAACAGGATCGGCTGAACCATTTTGTTGGATGGCTGACGCCAAATCAGCTTCTAACCTACTTGGACTTGTTGCTCCACCGTTTACATACCATTGCAAATCGGCTGTTATGGTAACCGATACTGTTTTGGGTGTGGTAACCTGATTGCCTGCGGTTGGTAAATCTACCTTAATGGCATTTGGGCTAACCAGTGTTGATGTAATCATAAAAAATATGAGTAACAAAAACACTAAATCAGTCATGGATGCCAAACTGAAATCGGGTTTTACTTTTGTTCGTCTTTTAAAAGCCATAGTTATGCCGGTTCTTGTAACAAGTCGATAAACTCAACAGCACTTGCTTCCATGGTATGAATAATTTTTTCAACCATTGAGGTAAGTTGGTTATAGGCAATGTAAGCAAAGATACCAATAATTAAACCGGCAACTGTTGTTACTAAGGCTTCATAAATACCACCTGCCAACAAACTTACGGTTAAGTTATTTCCTGCAGTACTCATGTTATGAAATGCAGTAACCATACCTGTTACGGTTCCCAAAAAACCTAACATTGGAGCGGCACCACTAATGGTTGCTAAGGTTGGCATACCTCGTTCCAACTTATTAATTTCAATATTACCAACATTGTGTATGGACGTATCAATGTCTTGTAAAGGCTTTCCAATTCGGGTAACTCCTTTTTCAATCATTCGAGCCACCGGTGAATCCGTTCTTTCACAAAGTGCTTTTGCTCCTTTAATGTTTCCATTAAGCACCAAGTCTTTAATATTGGCCATAAAGTTCGCATCTAATTTTGATGCTTTTTTAAGGGTTAAATAACGCTCAATGGTTAAATAAACTGCCATTACACTAAGTATGGCCAATGGAATCATAATTGGACCACCTTTTAATGTAAGCTCAATTAAATTCAACGATTCTTGGGCCGGAGGGGTTGCAGCGGCTTGTGAGGCCACATTTATTTGCATGATAGTTAAACTCATATGCTTTAGATAAACTATTTGATGATGCTAAACTCGTTATTCACTAACAATACACCGCATCACAGTTAATCACATTTGCACATAGTTTTAAAGGGTATGTACACTTTTTAGTTTGATGGTTTTAATCCGGCATCAATCATTTTACGCAGTGATTCAAAGTTTACCTCTCCTTCATAAAAATACTCGTATGATGAGGATGAACGCACCAGCCATGTTGTCGGAATAGCACCGCTCCATTCTTTGTTTACCCTATCAATCCAATTGTTGGCATTTATATCATTGATATAAACCACTTGGTTTCTCAATCCTTTTTTCTGAATAAAATCCTTCACACGGGTATTTAAATCCCTGCGCATATCGGTGTTCACCAAATAAATTTTAACAGGTAATTGTTTTACCGAATCAAGTAATTGCTCAAAGTAGGGTAACTCCTCCACACAAGGTTTGCACCAAGTGGCCCAAAAATTAATCACATGTAAAGTATCTCCGCTGTTCGTTCTAATGCTGTCAATCCAATTTACAGGAACCACTTGAATATTGCTTTGCGCATTTACTTTACCCAATCCGAATACAGTAGCAGTGAGCAGGCCAATAAAACTTATTGCGATTTTATGCTTCATCATAACCTTATTCTTGTTGTTCTGATTTTAATATTACCACACGATTTGCACGAATGGTTTTGTGTTTCTTCAATTCTTCCACCGCTTTTTCAACTGCAATATTCAACTCATAACCCAACAATAAAATGTAGGTGTTAATGTAAATAAGTAACATGATTACAATAAGTACGCCAATGGAGCCATACACTTTATTGTAAGCGTTAAAATAGTTGATATAGGTTGAAAAACCCATGGTAGTAATCATAATGGATAAACAAGCAAAAACCGAACCTGATGAAATAAATTTCCATTGTTTATTATGGTTTGGAGCCAAGTAATAAATCAAACTCACAAATAGTAAGATAACGGCCGCTACCACAATCATGTTGATGCTGAACAATAAAAAGGGAGTTGCCTTGGAAGGAAAATACGCCAACTTGTCTAAATACTTTATGGTGAAATTACCCAACGTAAGTAAAGTTACTGCCACTAATAACAGCACGGAAACTACCATGGCCAAGATGATTGCCACTACTCTTTTCTTCCAAAAACTACGGGTTTCTTTTTGTTTGCCGGCACGATTTAAGGCGTTCATTAAGGAAACAAAACCGTTTGTGCTAAAATAAACGGCCGTTACAAAACCAACCGATAACAAGCCTCCTCTTTGCTTTTTTAGAATATCATACAAGGTATTTTGAACGGCTTTATAAGCGGTATCGGGCAGCATTTGTTCAAAGAAAGAAATAATACTTTGGTAGTTTTGGCTAATGGGACTGTAGGCAATTAATGTGAATATAAAAATGATAGATGGAAACAATGCCAAAAAAAAGGTAAAAGACAAAGACGTTGCCCTTAATTGTAAATCTCGGGTATCAATCCAACGAATAAAAAACTCTAAAACACTATACCAACTCACTCCATTTTGTCCGGGGAATTGTTTCTTTTGTGCATAAGCAAATAGTTTTTTTGCTGCCGCACTGCGCATGATTTTTCGAGTTACTCTATTGTTTTTGGCTGATATCTTCATGCTTTAAAATAAGGTATCAAAGCTTGTTCGAGTATTTGCGGACAACGAGTTACGCGATTTGTTTTCACATCCATAAATACCAGCGTACTTTCTCCTGTGCATAAAAGTTCGTTGGCCTCATTATACACTTCATATTCAATAACAGCTCTTACAGTTGGCATATGGTTAAACTTTGCCACCACGGTAATTAAATCGTCATACTTAGCCGATTTTAAATATTTAAAACTGAGGCTATGAACAGGCATCATTACTCCACTTTCTTCTATTGCTTTGTAACTTATGCCTATGGCACGTAAAGCCTCGGTACGGGCACTTTCAAAAAACAATGCATAATTACCATGATACACCACTCCCATTTGATCTGTTTCGCCATAACGAACCCTGATTTGTGTGCTTGCACTAAACATGATGAACCTTATTTTGAATCGCCAAATCAGCAATGGTTTTTCCGATACTTAATGAAGAAGTTGCTGCCGGTGAAGGTGCATTTAACACATGAATGGCATTGGCTTTTTGTATGATTTTAAAATCATCTAACAAGCCTCCTGTTTTATCACATGCTTGTGCACGAACCCCCGCTTCTGCAGGTATTAAATCATCTTCTTGCACCTCAGGAATTAAACGCTGTAATGCCTTGGTAAAGGCCGCTTTACTAAACGAACGATAAAATTCTCCTATCCCGGTTTTCCAATACTTGGCCGCCACTTTTTGAAATCCCGGCCAGGTTAATGATTCAAACATCTCCACCAAATCAACCTCACTTTTTTCATAGCCTTCACGCTTAAATGCAAATACGGCATTTGGCCCCGCTTCTACATCGCCATGAATCATACGCGTAAAATGTACACCCAAAAATGGGAAATTGGGATCGGGCACCGGATAAATTAAGTTTTTTACCAAATAACGTTTCTCCGGACGCAACATAAAATACTCGCCTCTAAATGGAATAATCCGGGTATCGGTTTTTTCTCCGGCCATCTCGGCAATTTTATCACAATATAAACCGGCACAATTCACCACCATATCCGTTACATATTTATTGGCTACTGTTACCACTTCGGTTTGATGGGTTGAAGGGATAATATCTACCACTTGATTATGATAAGCAATTTCTCCTCCCATAGATTGAACCAACTCGGCTAATTTTTCACATACCTCAGTATAATCTATAATGCCGGTGTAAGGCACATGTATGGCTTTTACCCCATTTAAATGTGGTTCGTATTCTGCAATGCGTTCTTTTTCTACGTAGGTTATTTTAGTTAAGCCATTTTCATGACCACGTTGGTACAATTTGTCCAATTCAGGAATTTCTTTTTCATCAACTGCCACAATTAACTTGCCGCATAACTCATAACGTATGCCATGTTCGTTGCAAAAATCAATCATCATGTGATAACCGTTGATGCAATTTTGTGCCTTTAAACTTCCCGGTTTGTAATATATGCCGGAGTGGATTACACCACTGTTATGCCCGGTTTGATGTGCGGCAACGGAACCTTCTTTTTCAACAACTAACAAGCGAGCACCTGCATGTTGTTTTAAAATATGGTATGCGCTGGCCAAACCAACGATACCTCCTCCAATGATTACATAATTGTATTTCATACCGTGCAAAGATGAAAAAGTAAATACACTTTTTCACCATAGGTTATGCACGTAAATAAGAACTTAAAATTTGCTGCCATCGGCCGCAGTTATTCTGCGTACCAAAAACAAAGTAATGATGGCGGCAATCACACTCATATAACCAACTAGGTTATAATTGCTTAAACTTCCATCAGGCTGTTTTACTACAATAACTCCGGCCACATAGGCCGCTAATCCTGCGCTTAACTGCTGCATGCTGGATACAATACTCATAAAACTTCCTCTATTTTCAGGATTTACGGTGGCGGTTACCATGGCTTGTGCCGGAATAAACCTACCGCTGCTCACCGCAAAAAATGCTGATGTTGCAAGCAAGGCCAACCAAACAGAAACATGCGGCAAATGGGTGATAAACAAAACCGGAATACAACTCATAATTACAAACCATGTAAATACTTTTCTTTTTCCTGCCGTATCGGTTAATTTACCAATTAGGGGTGAAGATAAAATGGTACATAATCCCCCAAACAAATAAATGTACGACAATTGATGCTCGGTAAATCCAACATTACTTACCATGTATGGACTTAAAAAAGGAACAATACTAAAATGTCCGAACATCACCACAATCATTAAAGTAATGGCTTTACGTTGATTAACATTAGCGGTAATATTGGTAAGTGTTTGTATAATTTTGGTTTGTTGCGCATCGGCATTTTGCAGGTGCGATTTTAAAGGAGGCAATAATTTGTGAATGAACAAATGAATAGGCAAAGCCAATACCGCCAAAAACAAAAACGGGGCATTCCAACCATAAGCTGTTGCAATCCACAAACCAAAAGGAACACCAAACACACTGGCTGCAGAAAACGCAGCCATCACAATGGCCATGGCTCTGCCTCTTTTTTCAAAAGGAATTACATCCCCTACTATGGATAAAATGACTGCACCCAACACCCCTCCAAACAAACCTGTAAATATGCGAGCAAGCATAAGTAACTCATAATTTGGAGCTAGTCCGCAGGCTAAAGTACCCAATAAAAAACCTGTGTATAAGAATTGTAAGAAACTTTTTCGTCCAAATCGATCGATAAAAAAGGCGGCACAAAAGCCCGAAAATCCTGCACTAAACGTATAACTTGATACCACCAAACCAAACTGTTGCGGATTTATTTGAAAGATGCGCATGAGTTGTGGCCCAAGTGGCATCATTATCATAAAATCCATAATATTGGTAAAATTAATGGCGGCAAGGGTTAATAACAGCAAGAGCTCTTTACGATTCATTGCTGCAAAGAAACAATTACTTTCTTAAATGTATGGATAGTTTCTATTATTTAAGATTTCTTATCAAAGTAACGGTACCTCTATAAACCTCTTCTTTTGGAGAGGTGAGTAATTTGTATTTAAATATTACAAAATAAGTTCCTTCCGGACATTCTTCGCCTGTGTTAAAACTCTTACCATTCCAGTTGATACCGTCATTTCTGTAACCATCTTTTTCAGATTCATACACCAAAGTTCCCCAACGGTTATATATGAACAACTCGTATTTTTCAAACCCTTCAATGTCGATATCAAAAGCATCGTTTTTATCATCAGCATTATCAGGAGTGAATACGTTAGGAATTTCAACACGTGAACGTCTGAGCATTGGTTTACAAACTGAATCCATACAATCATTGGCATCAAAAGCCATCAAGCACACCACAAATTCTTCATTGGCATTGCCATAGTCATGTTGCGGATTTTCTTCGGCAGATGAATTATTCGGGGATGAAGGTTGCCCAAAATCCCACACATATCGAACCGCTCCTTGAGATAAATTATTGAATCGGAACAATGGAAATTGTGAGGCGTTAAAGTCAAAATCAGCCACGGGTGTAGTTACGTAAATATTTTTTTCTGCGCCTAATACACAACCTTTAATCGCACCAAAAAACGGCTCAACTTTTAATAAATAAACACCAAGTGTATCATAACTATGGGTTGTATTTACATTCAACTTTGCCAAGGCAGAATCTCCATCACCCCAATACCATTTTACACTATCCGTACGATTGGTGTTATTGGCCAAGGCCTCAAAAACTGCATCAGGACAAATACTGTCTTTCGACACAATTTTTAACGTATCCGATGCTAAAACCAAAATGGTTCTGCTATGGTAATTGTCCAATGGATTTACATAAGGAAATTTTTGAGAGCAGTTTTGTGTTGATCCGGTGGTTGGATTATACACATCAGCCTCACCCACTAAATCAATTTGATACACGCCCGGTTGCGTATACGTAAACGTTACGTTGGTATCTTGACTGGTTGAATAAATAGTTCCTGCGTTATCATTAAAATACCAAATCCAATTGCGTACATTTCCGTTGGTGGTGTTATCCAATTTCACGGTAAACGGTGCACAACCAAAAGTATCTTGCATAATCACAAATGAAGGTTCAGGACCTTTTATTACAATATTAGTGGTATCCCAATCCGAACAACCCAACACCGACTCTGAATACAATATGGCAGGATAAACTCCATTGGCAGGATAGAATATTCCGGGGTTTTCAAGTGTGCTTGTTCGGTTATCAGTAAAAAACCATTTGCGACTAATAATTAATGAATAATCAGGAATATTTGAGTTCACAAATGAATAAGATGAATCAATATAAGAAACAATGGAAGGAGCACAATAAAAGGTATCACTAGCTGTAAAAATTTTGGCTTTTACTGCACTAACCGTAACCGGAGTTGTTAGGTAAGCGGTATCAAAACAGCCAAAACTTGTACTGTCTTTAAAGGCCAACCTTACCGGATAAGTGCCGGGTTGAGTGTATTTGTGTTTAATATTTTGCAAACCTCTTGTCCAAGGTGTACCGTCTCCAAAATCCCAAAATATTTGTTCTTTACCGGCATCACTTCGCGTTTGACTCTCCCAAAAAGGAATTAACGGATTGCTGTTATAGGTTATAAACGCTTGGAATTCGGCCTCAGTATTATCACAAATATTTGGCGTGTTATTAATGGCAATTGCCCTTTTACCGGTTGAGATGTAAAATAAATTTGAGCTGGCACATCCGTTCTTACCTTGTATCAATATGATTGGTTTAAATTCACCATCACGCATAAAGTTGTGATAGATGGTTGGAATAATGGTATCGGATGGATTGTTAAATGGTATGGTAAAATTCGTTGAGTTGTCATTAAAATTAAAAGTGATGCTTTGAATATCCTTTCGTATGGAATCCACAGTATAAATCTTGAATCGATGAGGTGCACAAATATTGCTGTCAGCCCATTCCATTTTAAATTGTAAGTAAGGTGGTCGCTTCACTTTATAAGAATAGTAAGCTGTATCATAACAAAAATTACCCAGCGCATCTTTTCCATTCCGAGCAACTATCCCAAAATAAACAATGGAGTCGGTAGTGCAAATGGAGTTAAAAGAAAACTTATATTTTTTCTCTCTTCCAATACTATCCACCTTAATCCAGCTAACAGTTGCGCAAGAAGTGTCGGGGGTAAACCAAACATTTTCTGGCCCGCACAATGGCAATAATTGATCGAATACAACTTCCAGTATATCATCTGTACAATTAGCTGTTTTTACATAGGCACCGTAACGAATAGGATTTGCCGTTGAATCCCAACCTGCATCCGGAGAACCTAAACGCAAATCAACATAGTCGGTATCAGCACAATTCCTGATGGTATCAGCCACCCACATTTTTACTTTATAACAGGTTTGATTAGGTTGACTGTAATAATGCTTTACCAAACTGGAATCTTTGCTGTAGCGACAATTCACCCCAACATTAATACCTCGTTTTGTATCAGTGGTGCAGGCCGGGGCAAAAGGATCTCTAAAATCCCAAAAATATTTCATGGCTGAAGTATTGCCGTAATAACAGTTTACATCAGGCTGCCTAAAAACTACAGTGTCGTGTGTTCCACATTGAATCCAGTTTAAGGGTGCTTGGGTTTTACTTTCAATATTGGCTTGAGGACCATAAACCACTACTTGGGTATCCGTTACAAAAGTGCAACTGTTAAAGGTATACTCCAATTTTACATTAAAAATTCCGCATGACGGAAACACGATGGTATCCCAAGTTTTTGTTAAGGTGGTATCTCTTGAATATGCAATATCAGGCTTTGATAAAGTCCATTTAGTGAAGCCAAATTGTGTATTGTTTTTAAAAGCAAACTTGTTTCCCGAAAAACATCTTTTATCAATGGGCGTGATTATAATGGTTGAATCAGGAATAAAAGTAACAACCGGAATCGGGCTAACAAAACTGTCTTTACAACCAAAACGATCAATCGCTACTAACTTCGGAATAAACTCACGGTTTCCTTTATAAATGTACAAAGTATCGTTTGGAGAATAATTCACTAAAGCATTTACACCATCATCCCAATACCAGTGCATTTTTGCACCTTGGAAATTCATGTTACTCAAATTGCGAAATGTGGCATGTGTGGAGTTACAGCGAATATCTTGAAGTACTGTAAAATCTGCATCAACCCGTTTGTAAACAACCACTGAGTCGATTTTTTGATTCAAACAACCGTTGGTGTCTTCTACTTCAATCACCAACTTGTATAAATCTCCGGCAGGATCAGTGTAGGAATGTGGCTGAATAGCCGGAAAAGGAGCATTACTTTGTATTAATGTACCATCTCCCCATAACACGGTTCTTCTTCGGAGTGGTGCGTTGCTCGGACCCGGTTGCGACAAATCAACCACGGTAAATAAATTGTTTCTAAAGCATTGGGTATCGTTGCTGGTAATATTAAAGTTGGCCACCGGCTTAGGAAATACCCTGATTTGCATAGGTGTTGCATCGCAAAAAGTACCTCCAAATTTGTGTATTCGTAACGTAACCGTAAACAAGCCGGAGGTTTGATATTGATATGTTGGGGAGGACTGAGTGGATGAATTACCATCTCCAAAATTCCAAGCAAAGGCAGAATCGGATGCACTTGCAGGAGTTCTTGTAAATGCAATAGAACCACCTATACAAATTTTATTAGCAGAACTTAAAATAGAGCACGGCTGGGCTGATAAAAACTGCCAACTGGCAAAAAGAATAATGGTTAGGATTAACCTCATGGTATAAAAATAGTAAAGATTTTGTAATTCAAATAGAATTAATAATACATTAGGTTTTTTTTGGCAATTATCAACATCAATAAAATGTGATTACATCAATTAAGTACAGAAAAGAATTGTTGAAAATTAGCTTGTATCATTCGATTTGCTATGGCTATTTTTGATGCATCTTATGTTAAAGCAATTACATATCAGAAACTACGCAATTATCAAAGAAGTAGAAATTGCCTTTGATGAGAAGCTGAATATTATTACAGGTGAAACCGGTGCAGGAAAATCAATCCTGATGGGCGCTTTAGGGCTTATATTGGGTGAACGTGCCGATGCGAAATCACTTTTAAATTCCGAAGAAAAATGTGTGATAGAAGGTTGGTTTAACATTCAAGAATACAAACTTAAACCTTATTTTGAAGCAGAAGAGCTGGATTATGAGCCAACGTGTATTATTCGCAGAGAAATTGCACCAAATGGTAAAAGCAGGGCATTTATTAATGATACTCCCGTTAATTTGAATCAACTTAAAGAACTTGGTGCTAAGTTGGTGGATATTGTTGGCCAACATGATACGCTTGATTTAAATAATACTGATTTTCAATTGAGCATTATTGATGCGGTGGCTGACAACCAAGCCTTATTATTGGAATATCAAAAGAGGTTTACTAACTATAAGCAACAACAAAAACAACTGATACATCTTCAAGAGCTAGAAGCCAAGGCTCGACAAGACGAAGATTATTTTCGATTTATTTTGAATGAGATTATTGAAATTAATCCACTACCTGATGAACAAGCCGAACTCGAACTCACGCTAGATACTTTAAGCAATGCCGAGCAAATCCAACAACATGCGGCAACTGCTTTTAATGGCATTAGTGGGGATGAACAAAGTGTAATTGAAGCCTTAAGAAACATTAAAAGCCAAATTCAAAATAGCGCAAAACACCATAAAGGTTTGGAAGAGCTTGCACAACGCATTGAATCCAACATTATTGAGTTAAAAGACATTGCTGCTGAACTAGAAAATATTGCAGATAAAACCCAAGCAGATCCGGCTGAATTGGAACGTGTTGAACAAAGATTGCAAGCCTTATTCAACCTACACAAAAAACACCGTGTTGCCAATAATAACGAACTAATTGCCTTTAAGCTGGAACTTGAACAAAAACTTCAAAATATTGGTTCATTAAGTAAACAAATTGCTGATACCGAAATGCAATTGCAAACCTTAAAACAGCAATGTGAGGTTGATGCCAACACACTGAGTGAAAAACGAACCAAGGCCATTCCGAAAATTGAAAAACAAGTGAATGAGTTATTGGTGCAAGTACAAATGCCTGATGCACAACTTAAAATCAACCACCATCAATCTGCCGAATTAAATGTAAGCGGAAAAGATCATATTGAAATGTTGTTTGCCGCCAATAAAGGCAGTGCGTTGCAACCAATTCAAAAAGTGGCAAGCGGTGGTGAATTAAGCAGGGTTATGCTTTGTATAAAATCATTAGTAAGTGATAAAATGGCTTTACCAACCATTGTATTTGATGAAATTGATACAGGGATAAGTGGTGAAGCGGCACTTAAGGTGAGCAAGGTAATGAAACAACATGCCCTAAAACATCAAGTAATTGCCATTACCCATTTACCGCAAATTGCAGGCAAAGCCGATAACCATTTGTTTGTATACAAAACCAGCGATAAACAACAAACACATACGCATATCAGAACCTTAACCGCACACGAACGTGTAGAAGAAATTGCAAGGATGTTACATGGAGAAAATCCTTCGGAAAAAGTATTGGAAGCGGCTAAAGAGTTAATTGGTTAAAGAATGTTTTCGATGCGGTAGATGGCTTGATTAAACGTAAACTCCTCTCCTACTTTTTTACCTTTCATGGCTGATACAATTGGTGCTGTTGCAGATAGCACCATGATTTCAGTTTCGTTAATGAATACTTTTCCTAATGGCGCAGCAATATAAAACACACTTGTATGGGTTTGTACCAACGCGCCTTGCATAATTTGTGCAAGTGGTTGATCTGTGTTGATACTTTTTAATTGTTGTTGAAATTGCAAATACTGTTGCAGTTGTTTGGTAAGTTTTTCTTGCTCCAATTGCATCATGGCTCTAGCGGTTTCATGTTTGTCACCGGCCGTACTTTTGCTGTCGTTTTTGGCACCTTGTTGCAACTCATCAATCAACTTCTTCAGGTAGCTTATTTTTTCATTTACTACATCAACACAAGCTTGATGTACTTTTTTCTTAAACAATTCCATAAACAATCCATAAAAAACAAAGGCCGAATTTTCATTCGACCTTACCATATTATCCGGGAACCCTCGACATGTATTTTTCCATGTCTTTAATCTGGCTCACCACTTGATCATTTTTAGGTTTACAAGCTTTGGCTCTTCTGAAAAATTCTTTGGCCGCTCTAAACTCTCTTTTATTCATGTAAATCTGCACCATACCCAAATGGGCCATCGCTTCACTTTCTTTATCGGCAATACCTTTTTGTAAGGCTGATTTAATATACTTTTCGGCTTCTTTAAAATTACTTTTTTGCAAGGCCATCAAACCCAATTGTAATTTATTCGAACTTTCGGTATCAACCAATGAATTGCCAATTTCATTGCTCTTTTTCAGGTTCTTTTCAGCCGCATCAAAATCCTGCTTCACCATGGCTAAGTTGCCTTTTAAAGTGTAATAGGTGCTTCTAATGGGTTTAAACAACAATCTCGGAAACCATACCAATTCGATTATTTTTTCTACTTCTTCAAAGTTGCCTTCTTCCATGGGTTGTTGAACCAACCTAAGCGGACCAATAAAGAAGTGCGTAAAAATAGCTATAAACGAAAGCACGTAAAAAATGGTAGCAGCCCAAATATCACCTAAACCGGTAAACTGCAAAATGAGTCCAACCAGCAGTGAAACCAAGCCCAACCAAAAACGATACTTAATAAGAAAATTATAAAACTTCATGTATTCAATTTTTATAAAGCGCAAAGGTATTGTTTTCTGTTAAAAATCGACCATATAATTACAACACCTGAGGGTTGTGCCTATTCGTCAATTTCGTAGATGTTGTGATAATCAGGGAATTCTTTGTCAATATCGACTTCTAAATCAATTAACCTACCATTGGCGATATCATACACCCAACCATGCACTTGCGGAAATCCATATTGTTTAATATTTTTTTGAATGAATGAGGTTTTCATTAAATTAATCACCTGCTCCTTCACATTTAACTCCACTAATCTTCTATGACGATTTTCTTCATCAGGAATGGCATCAAGTTCTTCTCTATGTAATCGGTAAACATCTTTAATGTTTCGCAACCATTTATCAATTAAACCATTGGCTTTATGTGATACTGCAGCCTTAATGCCTCCGCAACCATAATGACCACACACAATAATGTGTTTTACATTAAGCACCTCTACACTGTATTGTACAACACTTAACATATTTACATCGGTATTCACCACCATGTTGGCAATGTTTCTATGCACAAACATTTCACCGGGGTCGGTACCGGTTATTTCATTTGCTGGAACTCTACTGTCGCTGCAACCAATAAATAAGTACTGTGGTGTTTGACCTTTGGCTAATCGTTGAAAATATTCAGGATCATTGTGTGTTTTATCTTCAACCCATTTTTTATTATTATCAAACAAACGTTGATAGGATTTGCGCATGTTTTCTTCCAATTCATGCTTACTTACTTTATCCATAAAATTAACTCCTCCAAAAATAACTTCAATGTTTTTGAGTCTGGCTGATTCTTTAAACTCAATAAACAGCTCTAAAATATCTTTATCAATATATATGTTTTTACTTCCATCAATCTCAACAATACTATTCGGCTCAAACTGTTCAAGTATTTTAAGCACTTTCAGTTTGTGTAAAAAGGTGATGGTTTCACCCAATATTACACGCTTTTTCATACCCACATCAACCACCTTTAAGGTGGCTCCTTTAAAATCTTCATGCACAATATAAACGAGAGATACTCCTAACCCAATGGCAACACCAATCAACAAATCACTCAAAACGATGGCAAGCACCGTAACCACAAATGGTATAAACTGGCTGTAACCTTTTTTAAATTGTTGCTTAAATATTTGTGGTGATAATAATTTATAACCGGTGAAGATGAGCACTGCTGCTAAACTCGCTAATGGAATTCGATTCATTAATGCCGATAAAAAAAGTACGGCTAACACAATACAAATGCCATGAATAATGGCTGATAATTTTGTTCGGGCACCTGCCGAAACATTAACAGAACCTCTTACAATAACTGCCGTAAGCGGTATGCCTCCAATTAATCCTGCCAAACTGTTACCAATACCTTGTGCTATCAGTTCTTGATTGTTATTGGTTTTTCGTTTAAGCGGATCTAATTTATCAATTGCTTCTGTTGAAAGCAATGTTTCAATGGAAGCAACAATGGCAATGCTTAAAGCCACTTTGTATAACAACGGATTGGCAAAGCCAGACCAATCAGGAAAACTGGTTATATGTATAAACTCTGTTAAATTATTAATCTTTGGAATTTGCACATAGTGATCAGCATTTAATGTGGCGAAGTAAGGGATTAACGAGAGCACTTCAGAAATAAGTACGCCTAATAAAACCACCAATAAGGCACCCGGAATTACTTTAAATTTTTTCTGTAAAAACTTATCCCATATCACTAAAAAAAGAAGTGAACAAAATCCGGTAATCAATACCGCTTGGTTCAAATGATTTAGTGCATGTTGAAAAACTGTAAATGCATTTTCTTCCACCTCATGATGTTCAATATATTGTTGGTTGATATCATGTTTTTGGAGTTTAAACTCTTCCACGCCCATGGCCTCAATATCATAGCCAATCAAATGCGGAAATTGTTTCATGATGAGGATTAAACCAATAGCACTCAGCATGCCTTTGATTACTGTATTCGGAATGTAATTGGCCAATGCGCCTGTGCGCAATACACCAAGTATAATTTGAATAACACCGGCTATAAAAGTAGCCAGTAAAAAATGTTCAAATGAACCTAAGTCTTGAACACCGCTGATTACAATAGCTGTTAATCCGGCTGCCGGACCGGTAACGCTCAGCTGTGAACCACTTAATAAACCAACCACCAAACCTCCAATTAATCCACTAATTAAACCGGAAATTAAAGGTGCACCACTTGCATGGGCAATGCCTAAACAAAGTGGTATGGCTACAAAAAATACGGCAATACCGGCAGGTAAATCGTATTTAATGTTTTTCCTAATAGAAAGATCCAGTGAAAATGATTGTTTCATTAATGCTCATCAATAAGTAACGGGTAAGTATAGGTTAATTTGTTCAGGTGATGATTTATTTCGGAGGTGGTTTAAAACAACCATTCGGCAACGTTGATTCAAAGTTATAATCAGCCCAAACAAAACGTATTATTAAACCATGATATAGCATTAATGCTTAGGCTTAAAAATACCGAATGAACCCAATCCCCATTTTTGTAAACGATAAACAATGGAGGTATGCAAAACGCCCAATCCGTAAATACTGCTGCGCTTAAAGTTAATGCTTGATGCTTCCTTAAAATATTTTGTTGGGCAAGTAACTTCGCCTATTTCAAATCCGGCATAAAATATTTGAGCAATCATTTGGTTATCGAATACAAAATCATCACTGCAGGCTTCATAGTTTACGTTTTCCAACACTGCTCTGCTAAATGCACGGTAACCGGTATGATATTCCGATAATTTTTGCGACATCAAAATATTTTGGAACAAGGTTAAACAACGGTTGAAAAAATACTTGTACATAGGCATACCACCTTTTAATGCACCCTTACCTAAAATGCGCGATCCGAATGCAACCGGATAAACATCGTAAGCAATAATACCGGCCATTGCATGAATAAGCATTGGTGTGTATTGATAATCCGGATGTAGCATTACCACGATGTCAGCACCTATTTCTTTGGCTTTGTTATAGCAGGTTTTTTGATTGCCGCCATAACCTTTATTTTTATCATGCTTAATTACATGTTTAATACCGATTTCTCTTCCTAACTCTGATGTATTGTCTTTACTGGCATCATCCACCAAGATTACATCATCTACAATATCAAAAGGAATTTCGTTATATGTACGTGACAAGGTTTGGGCTGCATTATATGCGGGCAGCACCACTACTATTTTTTTATTGTTTAACATAGGATTTAGTCAGCAAAGTAACACAAGCTTGGCAGTAATGCAAAATTTACAATTGCTTATTCGTATCGCAAGGCTTCAATCGGATCTAATTTTGAGGCCTTAACTGCCGGATAATATCCGGAAACAATACCTACCACCACACAAATAAACAATCCGAGCAATATCCATAACCAAGGAATAATAAAGCCGCCACCCATTAATAAACTAACGGCATTACCAATTGAAATTCCTAAAATAACCCCGGCAAATCCACCAATTTGACAAATTAGAATGGCTTCAAATAAAAATTGCCTGCGAATGGTTGCGTTATTGGCGCCCATTGCTTTGCGTACACCAATTTCTCGGGTTCGTTCAGTAACCGAAACCAACATAATATTCATCAACCCTACCGCTGCACCAACCAAAGTAATAAAAGCAATGGCCGCTGCTGCCCAAGTTACATAACCTATGGCACCAGCCGACTCTTCGGCCAGGTTATCACTTTTAATAATTTCAAAATTATCAGGTAAGTGAACAGGCACGCCTCTGATTCTGCGGAATAAAGCATTGGCTTCATCAACTGCATCATTTAGTAAAGTAATATCATTCACCAATACTGTTATTACAAAACTCATGTTGGGCTTGCTAAAAGTTTGCATGGCGTTGCGCATGGGCACAATCACTATTCTATCGCCTCCAAAACCCATTGCCGAGCCTTTGGCCAATAGCGTACCTATTACACGGTAACTTGCTCCGCCCACATAAATACGCTCTCCAATTGGGTTTTTATTTTTGAATAATTTATTGCGAATTTCTTTACCAATAATGGCCACATTTTGTGCCGATTGTAAATCTTTTGCAGAAAAATTATGCCCATCCTGCAATGTATAACCGGCCACCTGCAAATAATTGTCATCACCCCCCATTACCATAATATTGGGTTCGGTTTTTACACTTTCATATTTAACCGTGCTGGCAAAACTGGCATTTACACTTAATGAGGTAATGGCATCAAACTGAAACTCATTCGCAAAAGCTTCAGCCTCCTGCATGGTTATGGTTTTATAACGTTTAGGTGCACGACCACTAAATCCGTAACGCACATTCGCTCCCCTGTTTTTAATATTAAACGTATTAGCCCCCATTCCACTGAAGTTGTTGCTAATGGCGGATTTAATGCCATCAATGGCTGTTAATATCCCAACCAATGCCATAATACCAATGGCAATAATTAAGGCAGTGATTACAGCGCGAAGTTTATTGCCTGCTATACTGTTTAAAGAAATGCTGAATATGTCAGTGGTTCTCATCATTATCAGCCCTATCGGCTATTTTTTTCTTTAAAGGTAAATCCCTTTCTGTTGCCATCTTCCACATAATCAATTTGCATACCTGCAAAAAAGAAAACCTCTCCCGGGCTGTAAATTACTTCTAGTCCTTGAATGGTAATCAACAAATCCTTCTCTCCTTTTGCATCAAACCCAATGAGTAAGCGTTTGTTGGTTTCATTTTTTTGGCGAATGCCTATACGTAAATAATGGCCCTCGGGTATTTGTAAATTGTTTTTATACTTGGCAATGGCCTCCACAGCCAAAGGCGTAAATTCAATAATATCTTTCACGCAACAAATATGATAAATTTACCTGTGAATAGAACCACCGCCCATGGAAATGTATTAAAATGAGAATGTGAACTAAAGGTAGATAACAATTTGACGGAGTATTTTTAATTGACAAAAAAAGTAGACACATTTACAACATCTAAAGATACCGTGATATGGCCAACAAAATTTTAATTATTGATGACGAAAAAGCCATCAGAACTACGTTAAAAGAAATTTTAGAATACGAAGGTTATCAGGTGGATGAAGCCCCTGATGGCAACACAGGTTTACAAAAGTTTGAAGAGGAGGAATACCATGCTGTGTTGTGTGATGTAAAAATGCCTAAAATGGATGGCATTGAAGTACTGAGCAAAGCACAAGAGATTGATGATGATGTTCCTTTTATTATGATATCAGGACATGGCACCATTGAAACAGCAGTGGAAGCAACTAAAAAAGGTGCTTATGATTTCATTTCTAAACCTCCTGATTTAAATCGCTTATTAATTACTTTACGCAATGCCATTGATAAGAAAAGTATTGCCATTGAAAATAAAGTACTAAAACGTAAGGTTAGTAAAACACGCGAAATAATTGGCGAGAGTCCTGCCATTCTTAACATTATCGATACCATTGACAAAGTTGCACCAACGGATGCAAGAGTTTTGATTACAGGTGAAAACGGAACCGGAAAAGAATTGGTGGCGCGTTGGATTCATGAAAAAAGTAACCGTGCAAAAAATGCTTTAATTGAGGTAAACTGTGCGGCTATTCCAAGTGAATTGATTGAAAGTGAATTGTTCGGTCATGAAAAGGGAGCTTTTACCTCTGCACTCAAACAACGTATTGGTAAATTTGAGCAAGCCAATGGTGGTACTTTATTTTTAGATGAGATTGGCGATATGAGCTTAAGCGCACAAGCAAAAGTGCTTCGTGCATTACAAGAAAATAAAATAACCCGAGTTGGCGGTGATAAAGATATTGAAGTAAATGTACGTGTAGTTGCCGCTACCAATAAAGATTTATTGAAAGAAATTGAGAAGGGAAACTTCCGTATGGATTTATACCACCGACTCAGTGTGATTTTAATACATGTACCCGGATTGAATGAACGCAAGGATGACATTCCACTTCTGGCGGAAAAGTTTGTGCGTGAAATTTGTGAAGACAATGGTGTACCTAAAAAATTATTCACACCGGGTGCACTTAATGAGTTAAAAAAGATGAATTGGAGCGGAAACATCAGAGAATTACGCAATCTCGTTGAACGTTTAATTATATTAAGCGGAGTGCGAATTACCGAAGAAGATGTATTGAAATACGCAACACCAAGCCACAGCCAAAGCAATGAAAAAAGTGTGTTTGAAAAATTTAGCACCTTGCAAGAATTTAAAGACCACGTAGAGAAAATTTTTATTGAAGAGAAATTGAAAAAGAATGGATGGAATGTGGCAAAAACTGCTCAAGAAATTGACATACAAAGAAGTCACCTTTACAATAAAATTGAGAAATACAATTTACGCAGAGGTGAAGTTAGCAGCAGTAGCAGCCTTGATTAAAGTTTGTATACAATAATGAGTTTACGGGAGTTTTAACCGCTCCCGTTTTTTTATTAAGCCATGGTTGGAACCGATATTGAAATTGCAGTAAAGTTTTTAACGGAAGGTGAATTGGTGGCTATACCTACCGAAACAGTTTATGGTTTGGCCGCAAATGCGTTTGATGCAGATGCGGTTACCAAAATTTATCATGCCAAAAACAGGCCTTCGTTTAATCCATTAATTATTCATACCAATAGCCTGCAACGTTTAGCTGAGTGGGGATTGCAAATTCCTGCCCCCATGTTGCAATTGGCCGAACATTTTTCACCGGGTCCACTTACTTATGTGATTCCGAAAAGTGAAATTATTCCGGATATTGTAACAGCAGGAACGCCTGCTGTTGCAGTGCGCATACCTCGTCATCCGCTTACGTTGGAGTTGTTGAGCAAACTCAATTTTCCCTTGGCCGCACCAAGTGCTAACCCAAGCGGTTTTGTTTCTCCAACCAATGCTTGGCATGTAAACGAACAAATGGGCGATAAAGTAAAATACATAATAAACGGAGGAAATTGTGAAGTTGGAGTAGAATCTACCATTATTAGTTTCTTAGAAAATCCGCCCGCTATTTTAAGAGACGGAGGAATTTCTATTGAACAAATTGAAGCCATTATTGGTAAAGTAACCGATAAGCCTTCTGTTTCAGGTGATGAAATAACCACCGATAATCCGGTTGCTCCCGGCCAATTGGCAAGGCATTATGCCACCAAACACCGATTAATTTTTGGTAACCCCAAAAAGTATTTCAACTATTTTGAACCGGAACGGATTGCGGTAATCACCTTTTCATCTGTTTATGTTGAAGTGCCTGCTAAAAACCAAATTGTACTTTCTCAAGAAAGAAATTTAGATGAAGCCGCTAAAAATTTATTTGCGGCCATGCGCACCATTGATACATTGGATGTTGATATCATTTTAGCGGAAGAATTTCCGGATAAAGGTTTGGGCCGCGCCATTAACGACAGATTGAAAAGGGCTAGTGTGCAAGAATAAACGGTTTAATTGTACAATCCGCTTTCAAATCCATCATCAATTAATAAGTTACTGCTGTTATCGGCTGCCTGTGTAGCCAACACATCACAACGCTCATTTTCTTTATGCCCGTTATGGCCTTTTACCCATTTAAATTGAATGTGATGAAGCTTGTATAACTTTAAAAAATGCATCCATAAATCGGCATTTTTTTTATCCTTGAATTGCGTTCTAACCCAATTAAAAACCCATCCTTTTTCTACCGCTTCACACACATATTTGCTATCAGTATAAATGGTAATGTGCAGTCCGTTTACTTTCATGGCCTCCAAAGCTTTTATTACGGCCAATAATTCCATTCGGTTATTGGTGGTTTTTCTATAACCTGCGGATAATTCTTTTTCGTGCTTACCAAATTTTAGCACCACACCATATCCACCCGGACCCGGATTTCCGCGTGATGAACCATCAGTAAAAACGTGTACCTTAAGTTGCTGGTTTGAACTCACCTGAAAACTTTATTTTTTTGGTTACACCATTTTTAAAGGTAAAACTCACATCGGCTTGGATGTAATATTTTCCATTGGTTAATTTTTTTCCTCTTATAAATCCGCCTGTAATGCGGTAATAACCTCTTTCGGCACAAAAACATCCGAGTTGATAGGTGGCCTTACTTAATGCTATTTTTTTTCGATAAACAAAACTGTTCCACGCAGGGTTCACTTCAAACAATACACTTTCATGCAATTCATCATCCGACATATTCGGATCTTCTGCATGTTGCTTACTGTATTGAAGCACCACCATATTACCGGGTTTCATTTGAGGCACTAAGTTACCTTCATTTTCAAGCAACTCAATGGTTTTTGATGAGAACACAATGCGTTCAATTTTCTCTGGATTTAAAGTTTCTTGCAAGGCTGATGCTTGCCATAGAAACAAACATAAAACCACAATCATCGCTGCCGATTTTTTTATCATAATCACTTGTGTTGAGTGTGTAAATATACGATATTAAATAGTACGGAATGCTAAAAATTCTATTTCATTAAATAGCCTCGGCTACCACAAAAGTACTACCGCCAATAAATACCATATCGTTAGGTTGAGCTGATGTAATTGCTTTTTGTTTGGCCAATTCAACCGATGAATATGCACTACCCTTCAAACCGAATGTAGCTGCTTTTTGTTGCAATTCATCAGCCGGTAATGCACGCGGAATATTGGCTTGCGTAAAATAATAATAGGCATGAACCGGAAGTAATTTTAACACCTTATCAATATCTTTATCACGCACCATACCAATTACCATATGCAATTGTTGAAAGGTTTGTTGTTTAATTTGTTGAAGCACCAATTGCAAACCGTTAACATTGTGCCCCGTATCGGCCACCACCAAAGGTTGTTGTTGGAGAATATGCCAACGTCCCATTAACGATGTAAGTTGTTTCACATTTTTTAAGGCCTCTTTTACTTGTTGTGGCGTTATGTTATAACCCAACTGCTGCAACTGTATTACCGAAGCAATTACCGTTTTGATATTGTGTTCTTGATAGATTCCGCCTAAATCACACTGCAAATCATTCAACCATAAATGGCCATTACAATACACATCAGCTTGAATACCTAGTGGCGTAAATTGTAAGTTTTGTAAGGTGATGATTTCTTCTGCAAATGTGAGTGGCGATTTGTTTTGGGTAGATGAAGTTAAAAATACAGGCTTGGTTTCAGGCAAATATTCACCAATTACAACAGGTATATTCGGCTTTATGATGCCTGCTTTTTCTATGGCAATTTTTGCTAAGGTATCACCCAACATATCCATATGATCCCAACCAATATTGGTAATTACGCTCAATTCGGGCATGATTACATTCGTTGAATCTAACCTCCCTCCTAAACCGGTTTCTATAACGGCCACATCCACTTTTTCTTGCGCAAAATAATCAAAGCATAAAGCAACGGTCCATTCAAAAAATGAAGGCTCAATATCATCAAACACATGCATGTATTGCGCAACAAAATCAATCACCTTTTGCTCCGGAATCATGGCTCCGTTTATTCGAATCCGCTCACGAAAATCTTTTAAATGCGGTGAGGTGTATAATCCTGTTTGATAACCTGCTGTTTGTAAAATAGCAGCCAACATGTGCGAGGTAGAACCTTTTCCGTTAGTACCGGCAATGTGTATGGTTTTAAATTGTTGTTGAGGTTGATGCAACACCTCACACAACGCCAATGTGTTGGTTAAATCTTTTTTAAAAGCGGCTGCACCAATGCGTGTAAACATGGGTAACCTGCTAAATAAAAACTCAACGGTTTGCTGATAATTCACCCGACAAGTTTACTAGCTTTTTATGGATGTTAAAAATGAATTGTAATATTGTGTAATGAGGAATACGGCATTAATCACCGGAGCAAGCTCCGGAATTGGACTTGAATTGGCCAAACAGTTTGCACAACACGGACATGATGTGGTGTTAACAGCCCGCAATGAGCAGGCTCTGCAACAGTTAAAACAAGAATTGGAAAAACAATATGAAGTATCGGTTGAAGTGATTGCATTAGATTTAAGTGCACCCAATACAGCTCAAGTTTTGTTTGATACTTGCCGCCATAAAAATTTAACCATTACGTATTTGGTGAATAATGCCGGCTTTGGCCATTTTGGATTATTTGCTGAATCGAACTGGGAAAAACAACACCAAATGATTGAATTAAACATTACAGCACTAACGCAACTCACCCATTTGTTTTTGCCTCAATTGATTCAACAAAAAGGGAAAATATTAAATGTAGCCTCAACGGCTGCCTTCCAACCCGGACCAACCATGGCCGTATACTATGCCACCAAAGCTTTCGTACTTCATTTTAGTGAGGCCTTATCAAACGAACTTAAACCAACCGGTGTTACCGTTACCGCATTATGCCCGGGCGCAACTGAAAGCGGGTTTCAAAAAGCTGCGGAAATGGAAGAGAGTAAATTGGTTAAAGGAAGAAAATTACCATCATCGGCTGATGTTGCCATTTACGGATACAAAGCTTTTATGAATGGGAAAGTAGTAGCCATACATGGTTGGTTAAATTATTTGATGGCACAATCCATAAGGTTTACGCCACGCAGTTTGGTGTTAAAAGTAGTGCGATTTATTCAAGACAAATAAATGATGCAGTTAAAAGGCATTCATCATATCGCAATAATTTGCAGCAATTACCAAGTATCAAAACACTTTTACACGGAGGTATTGGGTTTGAAAATTTTGCGTGAAGTGTATCGTCAAGAACGTGAATCATACAAGCTTGATTTAGCGGGACCAACCGGTTATTGCATTGAGTTGTTTTCGTTTCCTAATCCGCCCAAACGTGCCACCCAACCTGAAAGTTGTGGGCTTAGGCATTTGGCTTTTGAAGTGGAAAATTTGGAGGCGGCCATACAAGAATTAAGCAAACACCAAATTGATACCGAACCTATTCGTGTGGATGAACACACCGGCAAAAGGTTTACCTTTTTTAGCGATCCTGACGGTTTGCCTTTAGAATTATACCAAGCATGATAATAAAAAAGGCTGCCTTCATCGGGCAGCCTTTCCTTTATTTTTCTATTTAATTATTTCACGCGTTCAACGTAATCACCAGTACGGGTATCTACTTTTACTTTATCACCCACATTGGTAAATAAAGGCACACGAACTTCGGCACCATTTTCTAACGTAGCAGGTTTTAAGGTATTGGTAGCAGTATCGCCTCTTAAACCCGGTTCGGTATAGGTTACTTCTAAAATTACGAAAGTTGGCGGTTCAGCACCAATTGGCTCATCACCTTCAAACGAAACTTTCACAATCATTTCTTCCTTTAAAAAACGAGCCGCATCGCCTAACATGGCTTCACCAATCAAAATTTGCTCAAAATTTTCAGGATCCATCAACACAAAGTTATCTCCGTCTTTGTAAAGATATTGCATCTCTTTAAATTCAACACGCACAATATCAATCGACTCACCTGCTCTAAAACGGTGCTCCATTTGTTTACCGGTTTTTACGTTACGTAAAACTACCTGATAAAAAGCCCTTAAATTGCCCGGTGTGCGGTGCTGATATTCCATAACCTGGCACAATTCACCATTAAATCTGATAAACATGCCTTTTGATAAATCTCCGGTATTCGCCATTGTTTTATAGTTTATAAGTGCTGCAATAATACATAAATCTGCATCACATACAAAAATACCTCCGGGGAACCTTCACTAATTTACTTTTACCAAGGTATCAACTTGTAGCATTAGTTTCTTTTCCAGCCTTAGTGCCATTGGAATCAACAACTCTTCTTCAATTTTGCTGTGCACTTTCAAATCGGCTTCAAAAGCCCGCAATTCATTCATTAATATGCGGTATGGTAAGGCATCGCGTAAATCATAATGATAATTTTTGAGCAACTTTCTAATGTTATGCATCTCATCATCATCATGGTGAGGCTTAAAAATTAAATCCTGAATACTAAAGTATTTCAGCTTTATCTGCGTTGTAGTCTGAATGTTCACGGTAGA
>JBKDBG010000059.1:0-20560 GCA_046314755.1 Bacteroidota bacterium
GGTGCGTATGTGCCCTTTAGGGTTAGGGTGCGGGGAGGAATTTTGAAAGATGAATATTGAAACACCATTAATCAATTTATTTGCTCTAATTATTCGTTTAGTTTTTGTAGTACTTTTTCTAAATAAGTACGAAAAGATGGAAGTGTAATTTTTTATTTGTGAATTGTATTCACTCTTGTTCATCTCTAATAAATTCATTGGCTTACAAACAATAACCATTAATAAAAGAAACTAAAGTTGTAAGGTAATTTCGGCTTAGGGATAGCAGCGAAAATCCTTTTTGTCGCCCTGCGCAAAAAGATTGCAGCGAATAGCCCGGCAATGCCTAACGAAGGGTTGGCAAGTGGCTTGGTGTGATGTAGGGCAAGCCCCAAAACTTGTATATTAAAACTGCTTTAACGGAATGGTAAAAGCTGTTCGTTTATTACTTATTACTATCTTTAATTAACATTTTAAGTGCCTTAAAATTTTGTTTAACCGGAGTTAAACGCATGGACAAAACAAAGGGCTAGGCATGTAATTTTTAAATAAGAACAAAAAAATCATGGTAAAGAAATAATTTTTACTACCTTAGTTATAGTAAATTTCACCATAATTAAACTTAAGCATGTTAGCTCCAATGTAAAAGTTCAATATTTAGGTTGAAAAAGCGACTAGTAATAAAATGCAAAGACAAAATTTATACCCGTGTAAAATTGATATCAAATGAAAAAACTACTCCTGCAATATCTTTTATTCTTAATGCCTGTTTTGGCCTTGGCACAACAAGATAAAGTGCAAGTTATTCAAACCGGCAATGGTTTTTCCCTAACAATAAATGGTAAACAAACCTTTATTAATGGAATGAATTGGGATTATTTTCCTATTGGCACCAATTACAATTACAGTTTATGGAACCAACCTGATGATTTAATTATGGCCGCATTGGATCATGAGATGTCATTACTCAAAAACATGAATGTAAATGCAATTAGGCAGTATACAGGAGTGCCCGCCAGGTGGGTTAAATATATTTATGAGAAATATGGCATTTATACCATGCTTAATCATTCTTTTGGCCGATATGGATTAACCCTGAACGGGAAATGGGTAGCTAATACTGATTATTCAGATCCGCTTGTGCGCGAGTTATTGCTTAAGGAAACTAAAGAAATGGTGGCTCAATATAAAGAAACCCCGGGCATATTGTTGTTTTTATTGGGTAATGAAAATAACTATGGATTGTTTTGGCGTGGCGCAGAAACAGAAAATATTCCATTTGCCGATAGAAAGTCAACCAAAGATGCCTATCATTTATATAAACTTTTTAACGATGCTGCAAAAGAATTAAAGGAATTAGATAAAAACCACCCAATAGCCATTTGTAATGGTGATTTATTATTTGCCGAAATTATAGCCAAAGAATGCAAGGACGTTGATATTCTTGGAATTAATTGTTATCGCGGAAGTACATTTACTGATTTATATCCAAGAGTTAAAAAAGAACTGAATATGCCGGTTTTACTCACCGAGTTTGGTTCTGATGCCTATAATACAGTAGCCAACAAGGAAGATCAGGAGTACCAATCAAAAGTGTTATTAAGCAATTGGAAAGAAATTTATGAGAATGCTGCAGGACTTGGTAAAAATGAAAATAGTATTGGAGGCTTTACTTTTCAATTTAGTGATGGATGGTGGAAAACAGGTCAAACTTTAAATTTAGATGAACATGATGCCACCGCTTCATGGTCGAATGGTGGCTACACCAATGATTATGTAACGGGTGAAAATAATATGAATGAAGAATGGTTTGGTATTTGTGCAAAAGGGCAAACAAATGAAAGAGGTGTTTACGAATTGTATCCAAGAGCAGCCTATTATGCCTTACAAAATATTCATAGAATAAATCCTTACACCGAAACGCTTGCTTCTATTAATGTAATGTTCGGTGGTATAACCGTTACCGAGTTTGCCTTAAAAGCAAGAGGGGATAAAGCCGTGTTAGAATCAAAAGATAAAGGCAAATTATACCTAAGTAATTTACAAGCAAATTTTAATACCTACCATACCGGTGGAAGTTTAATTACCACGCCTAAAACTGCCAATCCAACTAATACAACAACCTTTCCTAATGCACAAGGTTTTGACCATATGGAATCATTTAATATTGGGGTAACAGCAAGGCCCGCTCCTAATATGAGCGCCAACGTTCAATTTAATATTTTGGGTAATGTGGCAACTAAACCAATTGATGAAATTTTTTATGAAAACAGAGGCCGACCTGTAACTGTTAACACGCCAAATGGTCCTCTACAATTGAACGATAACAATCGTGTACAATTGTATAGAGCAAGTTACAGTTGGGATACACGAGATTTTAAGCTCACAGGTTTTTACAGAACGGGGCACTACCATTGGGGTTATGAGGGTGATTTTTTTGGATTATACCCGGAGGCTAATTATGGTCCGAACATTGATATTTATAATGGTATAGCACCTTTTGGTTTTGAAGTTGAAGGTAAAAAAATGTTTAAAGGATTGAAAGCGGCATTTGGTCCTGAATTATGGTGGGGAGCCAACCCGGCCTTGTTGTTAAAATACAGCAAACAATTTGCAGGCATTGATATTACCGGAATTTTTCATGAAGATATAGTTCAACGCACCAACCTGCAAAGTTCATTTGCAGTGCCTATTCCTAAAACCAGAAGAATGTCGTTGGTGCTTGCTAAAAAAATGGAAAAATTCTCAATTAACTTAGGAGGGATTTGGGGTGGTCAGCCGCTTAACGGCAGAGCTTTTCAAATGATTGAAAACAACATTGTATATGAAGATAAAATTAGAAGTTCGGATAATTTTGGAGGAAAGTTAAAGCTAACGTATTCTACCGGTGCAATAAATTGGTATGGATTGGCTTCGTACATGGGGTTGGTTGCTAATGGTGGAGTTGATCAAACCAAAACGTTTACGGGTTGGGTGCTTAAAGACATAGGAAGTGGAAACATGTACAATGCCCTAACCGGATTTACTTACAACGTAGGAAAGCTTCAAATTGCACCAAACTTCTTGTATCAAAAACCGTTGGTAGGTCCGATTGGTCCAAACTTTTTAGCTCCTGCTCGCCCGCGTAATATTTTGGATGATCCGTTTTCGGTCAGGGGGAATAGAGAAACCATGGCCGGTGAGCTTTTGCTTAGCTATGATCCCACACCTGCTACTTGGATGTATGAATGGGATAATGATAGAATGGAGGATGCACAGTTTGCCATGAGTGCAGGTTTTGTTTACCGACATTTGCCAACTGTGCAAGATGCCGCTATTGGTATTCTTGGAAATGGCCGAACAACATTTGTGTTTCCGGGCTCTGCACCGGCCCAAGATTTATGGGAGTTTAATGCAAGAATGGTTTCAAAAATAAATCCTGAGTTTGGTGTAATTGGTAATGTGTATTTTGGTAATGGACAAGCAAATGGAAGCGATGCCAGAACCATTCAACGTTATGGTGTGGATGTTCGTACCATTTACCGAAAAATGAAATTAATAACTATTGCCAGAATTGATGATTGGGGACCGTTTGATTACCATAGAGATTTTAACCAAACATTCCCACTTCAACTCATTGCCGATTGGTCAATTGAAGTAAGTAAACCGGATTGGTTTATGATGCCGGGCACCAAAATTGGATGCAGAGGAACGTATCGTACGTTAAATAAATATTCAAACAGATATGCACCTGTATTATCCATGAATAGCCTTGGTCAATTTGTGGCCGATCCTAATGCCATAGGTTTTCCTGATGGCAATGAGTGGGAATTTCGCACGTATATTCAAATCAATATCAATAATTAATCATCCATCAACCCTTTAAATAAATTAAAATGAATACGGTAGATAAAAGATTAAAGTTTATAGGTTTCCTATCAGCCATTGTTATGATACAATGGGGATGCGAAAGAAAATTATCTGATGATGCAGTGTTGCCTTCCTTTGCAACAACTGCCGAAATTTTTACTGATAACTTTATTGGTTTAGGATCTAATTTTTATTTCCCTTTTGGTGATGCAAAACCTGATGTGTTTTCGGTAGATTTGAGAGAAGGGTATCAAAGTAATGCCTCTATAAGAATTGATGTACCTAATAATACTGATCCCACCGGAACTTATGCGGGTGCCATTTTTAGAATTGATGGCGCAGGCCGAAATCTCACAGGTTATGATGCACTCACATTTTATGTGAAAGCTTCAACAGGCGTACAACTTGGTGATGTGGGCTTTGGAATTGATTACCTCGGAGATAAAAACAGAGTATCTACCCAAAATGTAAATGTAGGCACCAACTGGACCAAAGTAATTATTCCAATTCCTAATCCTTCGGTACTTAATAATGAAAGAGGCGTGTTTTGGTTTGCGGCCGGAACACAAGCTACAAATGGCTCCGGCTACATATTGTGGTTTGATGAATTAAAATTTGAAAAATTGGGTAACGTAGGAAAACCCACATCAAAAATTTTAGATGGTAATACTACTACAGTTAAGGCATTTATTGGTTCATCAATTACCTTAAGCGGAATTAGTCATACCTATAACTTGGTTAATGGACAAGATGTTAAAGTATTATCCTCATCAACATACTTTACCTTTAATAGTTCTAATCCAAATGTAGCCACAGTTGATGCCAATGGAGTGGTAACGGTGTTGGCTACCGGAATTACTGAAATTACGGCAAAGGTAAATGGTGTAAATGCAATTGGTAAACTTATTATTGATTGCAAAGGCGATTTGGCAGGCTCTCCAGTTCCAACTCGTCCGGCTGCTGATGTTAAGTCTATTTTTAGTGATGCGTATACTAATGCAACCACCAGTAATTTTACACCGGGCTTTGGCGGATCTACCACGGTAACTGAAATTATAACAACAAGTACAGGAAAAGTAGCACAATACAGTAACAATAATTATACAGGTATTATGTTCACCGAAAATCCGATTGATGGATCAACCATGGGATTTTTACACATTGATGCTTATGTTGAAAATGCCGCTACCACCATTGGCATTCAAATAAGAGATATTGGTGCCAACAAAACCATTGAAACAGATGTAAATACAGGTAATCCGCAGGGTGATGATAGAGACTTAAGAACTACGCTTAATGGGTTTCAATCCGGAGTATGGAAATCATTTGATATACCGCTTAATGGTGCCATACTCAATCAAAAAGGGAATTTAGGTGCGATAATCATAACGGGCGGTCCTAATTTTATACTAGATAATATTTATTTTTATAAGTAAGTAAAGCTCATCAACCATCTTTTAATAAAATGAAGCAATGAAAAGTTTAAATACCATAATATTAATTTTATCTACAGCTTTACTTTTTGCAGGCTGTGAGGTTGAACCGATACAAACCTTACCTGAAAGGAAATTTGAATTGGTTTGGAGTGATGAATTTGAAGGCGACTCAGGCACTTCTCCTAATGCGTTAAAGTGGACTTACGATTTGGGTACCGGCCAAAATGGTTGGGGTAATAATGAACTTCAAACCTATACCAACAACCGCCAAAATGTATCATTGGATGGTAAAGGTAATTTATTAATTACCGCACTAAAAGATAATGCAGGACGATACACTTCTGCACGCATAAAAACTGAAGGTTTATTTGCACAAAAATTTGGTAAGGTTGAGGCGCGCATAAAAACACCAACCGGTTCGGGTATGTGGCCAGCATTTTGGATGTTGGGCAACAATATTAGAGAAGTAAACTGGCCTCAGTGCGGTGAAATTGATATCATGGAGCAAAAAGGGAAGTTCTCTAACATTACTTATGGGTCTATTCACGGTCCGGGTTATTCAGCCGGGCAAGCCATTACCACACCTTATGCATTGCAAAACGGCAGATTTGATAGTGATTTTTATGTGTATGGAGTGGAATGGAACGAAACTAAAATTGATTTTTTTGTAAATGGTTACTTGTATAAAAGAATTGTACCTGCCAATGTACCCGGTGAGTGGGTATTTAACCAACCTTTCTTTATTATCTTAAACATTGCTGTTGGCGGAAATTTTGTTGGACCACCAAATGCAAATACCCCTTTTCCGGGAACCATGACCATTGATTATGTTAGAGTTTATAAAGAGTTGTAAGTAAAAAACACGGAGTTAACCTAACTTAAATACTCCAGGCAACATTGTATTTATTTTTAAAGTGAAAGCGTGACTTCGGTCACCATATAAATAGTGAAGTAGTTATCAAATGAATTCAAGCACAAAAAACGATAAACAAGATTCTTTAGTTGAAATCAAAAGAATAAAACTGGAAGGAGAGAATTTCTTTTGTATTTCTAATCATGATGAAATTCGTCCGTTCTTTATGAGCGTAGTTAGTGATTCGAATCACTGGATGTTTGTTTCAAGTAATGGAGGTATTTCGGCAGGACGTAAAAGTGCAGAATATGCATTGTTCCCATACTACACAGCCGATAAAATTACCGAATCGTACGACATTACCGGACCTAAATCCATTTTTCAAATCACGCATAACGGCAATACACAAGTATGGGAACCATTCTCCGAACGTCAAGCCGGTTTATATCGCATCACCAGAAACCTCTATAAAAATGCCATTGGCAATAAAATTGTTTTCGAAGAAATTAACCACGATTTTTCGCTTACCTTCAGGTATGAGTGGAACTCGAGTAATATTTTTGGATTTGTTCGTAAGTCATCGTTAGAAAATACGGGTACCCAAACTTTGGAAATTAATGTGCTTGATGGTTTACAAAACATAATGCCCGATGGAGTTGGCAGCGACTTGCAAAATGCCACAAGTATTTTGGTTGATGCCTATAAACGAAATGAATTAGACTGTGATTCGGGCATGGGAATTTTTACCCTTAGTGCTATTATAGTAGATAAGGCCGAGCCAAGTGAATCCTTAAAGGCGAATATTGTTTGGTCACTTGGATTGGAAAATCCCAAGTATCTTTTATCCTCTTTACAACTCAATTCGTTTAGAAATGGAGAGGCTGTTCAGCAAGAAGAAGATGTAAAGGCTGAAAGAGGGGCCTACTTTGTCAATCAAAAAATAACCTTACCACCGGCAGATAAGAAAAAGTGGTACTTGGTGGCCGATGTAAACCAAAGTCAAGCAGAAGTTGTAGCGTTCATTCATAAAATAAAAACCAATCCTCAACTCATTCAAGAAATAGAAAATGATATAGAGCTTGGAGCGAAACGATTGATTGCACTGAATGCATCAGCTGATGCCATGCAATTATCTGATGATGTGTACAGAGATACAAGGCATTTTTCTAATACCCTGTTCAATATTATGCGTGGTGGTATTTTTGATGATAACTACCAAATTGAAAAGCATGATTTAATCAAATCTATTGCTGCTGCAAACAAAGCAGTTTACGAAAATCATAAAGCATTATTAGCATCTTTAAATGATACCTTCACGGTATTTGAGTTAGCGCAACTGTGTGCAGATGCCGGTGATAATAACTTTATAAGATTATGTACAGAGTATTTGCCGCTAAAATTTAGCAGGCGCCACGGTGACCCCAGCCGTCCTTGGAATAAATTTTCCATCAATACCAGAAGTGCCGCAGATCATTCTAAAATACTTGATTACGAAGGTAACTGGAGGGATATTTTTCAAAATTGGGAAGCTTTATCTATCTCATTTCCTGCATTTACCCGTGGTATGATTCATAAGTTTTTAAATGCCACAACTTTTGAAGGATATAATCCATACCGACTTACTAAAAGCGGTTTTGATTGGGAAACAGTAGAACCCGATAATCCTTGGTCGTATATCGGTTATTGGGGTGATCATCAAATTATTTACTTGCTAAAATTATTGGAAATACATGAAAGGTATTATCCGGGTGAACTAAGCAGTAAGTTTAATTATGATTTATTTGTTTACGCCAACGTGCCTTATAAAATTAAACCATATGATGCCATTTTAAAAAATGCAAAAGATACCATTGAGTTTGATGAGGAATTGGATGCTGAAATCAGAAAAAAGCGTGAAGTATTCGGAGCTGATGCGGCTTTACTCTTCGATCAAAATAATAATATTTACAACGTAAATTTTATCGAAAAAATATTAGCCACTGTTTTAGCTAAACTATCTAATTTTATTCCGGGTGCAGGTATTTGGATGAATACCCAAAGACCCGAATGGAATGATGCCAACAATGCACTTGTAGGAAACGGTGTTTCCATGGTAACGCTTTATTACCTCAGAAGATTCTTGGTGTTTTTTCAAAAGTTAGTTGAACAATCCGCGGATGATCGTGTAGAATTATCCAATGAGTTAATCATCTTTTTTAAAAAGGTGCATGCAACGTTTGAAGAAAATACAGAACTATTAAATGGTGAAATAAATGATGAGCAACGTAAATCAATTTTAGATAGCCTGGGTAAGGCCGCAAGCGACTACAGAGATCACATTTACAAACATTCTTTTTGGGGTGAAAAACGAACCATTTCTTATCGCAGGCTAAAAGATTTTATCAGGGTAAGTTTGTTATTTGTTGAACATACCATCAAAGCCAATAAACGTAATGACAATATGTACCATGCTTATAATTTAATGAGTGTGGAAAATGATGATCAAATTTCTGTTTCCTATTTAAGTGAAATGTTGGAAGGGCAAGTAGCTGTATTGAGTTCGGGTTGTTTATCCGCAGAGGATAGTTTAAAACTGTTGGATAGCATGAAGAATAGCCCACTGTTTCGCCATGATCAATATAGTTATTTGCTCTACCCAAATAAAGAATTGCCAAAGTTTTTAGAAAAAAATAAAATTCCAAAACAAGCCATACAACAGTCATCACTCCTTCAATTGATGCTTAGCTCGGGCGATAAATCAATTGTTGAGCAAGACATTAAGGGTGAGTATCGTTTTAATGGCAATTTTAAAAATGCAGTCGATTTAAACCATGCTTTGTTAAAATTAGATAAGGTAAAATATGGTGATTTGATGGTTCAAGAAAAGCAGTTGTTACTCGATATTTTTGAACAAGTATTTGATCATAAATCATTCACCGGTCGCTCCGGCACATTTTACGGCTACGAAGGTCTTGGCTCTATCTATTGGCATATGGTTTCTAAACTGCAATTGGCTGTGCAAGAAGTTTGTTTACAAGCCATAGAAACAGGCGAAAAGCCTGAGGTTGTAGGCAAATTGTTAGCGCATTATTACGAAATTAATGAAGGAGTTGGAGTGCATAAGTCACCAAGTTTATATGGTGCTTTCCCAACAGATCCTTATTCTCACACACCCAATAATAAAGGAGCTCAACAGCCCGGCATGACTGGACAAGTTAAAGAAGATATCCTAAGTAGGTTTGGCGAATTGGGTGTTTTTGTGATGAATGGTTGTTTGTATTTTAATCCATGCTTGCTGCGCAAGGATGAGTTTACAACGCAAGAACGAGTGTTTCGTTATGTCACCATTTACAATGAACATAAATCATTCTCGCCTGTTCCGGGTTCGCTTTGTTTTACGGTTTGTCAAGTTCCAATTGTTTATCGATTAGCAACCGAAAATTATTTAGAAATTGAAAAGAAGGATGGTAAGATAAATAAGCAACCTTCACTTTATTTGAGTAAAGAAGTGAGTACTCATATTTTTAGCAGAACGGGGGCGATTAGTAAAATTACTGTATTCATCAATCAAACCATGCTTAAATAACAATATGCGTAACGTTGGTTTTACATATGGTTTACTTGTTCACTTTATAATGATGTTCGCCTCTTGCGGCAATAAAAATGCCCAAGTTGAAAAAGTAAATTCATATGATAAACCTAAAACTGCTGCGCAAATTTTAGGTGATTCCAATTACTTGGCCATATGCTATGGAGGTTACCGTACCATATCAAGAGACACGCAACCCGATATGCAACAAATTAAGGATGATTTAAAAATTCTGCATGCATTGGGTATAAAAATATTACGTACGTACAACACTAAATACGATGAAATTAAAAACATATTACAAGCAATAACGGAATTGCAATCTGATCAACCGAACTTTGAAATGTATGTGATGCTTGGCGTTTGGATTGATTGTGAAAACGCATGGACCAATATACCAAATCATAACAATGAAAATGTGTTGGAGAATACAGCTGAAATAAATCGAGCAGTTGCGTTCGCAAACCAATATCCTCAAATTGTTAAAATAATATCAGTTGGGAATGAGGCTATGGTAAAATGGGCCACCAGCTACTACGTTCAACCTCATATTATTTTAAAATGGGTAACCCATTTACAACAACTTAAAATACAAAAGGAGTTACCGCAAGAATTATGGATTACTTCATCTGATAATTTTGCATCATGGGGCGGTGGTGATACATCATATCACATTGATGATTTAACAAAACTATATCATGCGGTTGATTTTGTATCCATTCATACCTACCCAATGCACGATACGCATTACAATCCAAGTTTTTGGAAATTAAACAAACAACACCAATCCTTAATCAACCAGGCTAAAATTGATACCTTAATGTTACGTGCATTGCATTATGCCAAAACACAATATGCCAATGTACTTCAATACATGAAATCAATTGGCGTGAGTAAACCTGTGCATATTGGCGAAACCGGTTGGGCCTCAAACGACAATGGTTTTTATGGCAAATCCGGTTCAAGGGCTTGCGATGAGTATAAGTCAGGTAGATACTATCACTTGATGAGAACTTGGACCAACCAAGAAAAAATTACCTGCTTTTATTTTGAGGCCTTCGATGAAAAATGGAAGGATGCAAACAATCCCAACGGTTCCGAAAATAATTTTGGATTATTTACCATTGAAGGGAAAGCGAAATATGCCATTTGGGATATGGTCAATCAAGGGGTATTTATTAAGCAAACCCGAGATGGGCAACCGATTAGAAAAACCTATCATGGCAACAACGATGAATTATGGAAAACAGTTGAAGTGCCTGCCTATAAAACAAATTAATAAATGATGAATACGAAGCGACATAATTTATTATTTATGGTACTTTTAATTGGTATCATTTCTTGCCTTCATGTTCAATGTAATCATGCCAATAAAATGACAATTAATGTATATGAAACATCCGAAAAAGGAAATAATTTAGCATTAATAAAAGAGTTTAAGCCGGCTAAAAAATCACTTAGTATTCAGGTTAACCCGGAGCAAAAATTTCAAACCATTATAGGTTTTGGTGGTTCGTTTACGGAAGCTTCTGCTTACTTGTTAAATCAATTAAGTGGAACAAACCGAAAGAAAATTTTAGATGCGTATTTCAGTGAAGCCGGGGCAAATTACTCATTAACTCGAACCCACATGGCATCATGCGATTTTTCCTTGAAAAATTACACTTATGCAAAAGTTGAAAATGATTCGGCATTGAATCATTTTACAATTGATGATGATAGGAATGATTTAATCCCAATGATTTTGGATGCTCAAAAAATATCTACATCGGGATTTAAAATAATTGCATCACCATGGACAGCTCCACCGTGGATGAAAGATAATAACAGTTATGTTGGAGGTAAATTATTGCCTCAATATAATAATGCATTTGCTTTGTACTTCACCAAGTATTTATCGGCATACAAAAAGGAAGGAATTAATATTTGGGGTGTTACTGTTATAAATGAACCCCACGGAAATGGAAACAATTGGGAAAGCACCTTATTTTCTCCTAAAGAAATGACGGATTTTGTTCAAAACCATTTGGGTCCAACATTAGAAAATAATGGTTGGGGAGAGGTAAAAGTTTTAGGTTACGATCAAAACAGAGCAGGGTTAAAGGAATGGGTAGATGAAATGTATAGAGATGAAAAGTCATCTAAATATTTTGCCGGTACCGCCATTCATTGGTATGAAAGCACCTACGATTATTTTCCCGATGCATTGAATTATGCCCATAAAAAGGCACCTAATAAATATTTAATTGAAACCGAAGGATGTGTAGATGCTGAAGTGCCGAAGTGGCGTGATGATGCTTGGTATTGGAAAAAGGAAGCTACTGATTGGGGTTGGGATTGGGCCAATGAAAAGGAAAAATATTTACATCCGAAGTATGCTCCTGTAAATCGTTATGCAACAGATATTATTGGTTGTTTAAATCACCACGTTAATGGTTGGATTGATTGGAACATGGTGCTAAATACCCAAGGTGGACCTAATTGGTTTAAAAATTGGTGTGTAGCGCCCGTAATAGTGAATACCGAAACCGATGAAGTTTACTTTACTCCATTGTATTATGTAATGGCTCATTTTAGTAAATTTATGCGACCCGGAGCGGTTAAAATAGGTTGTGAAATTAATCACAAGGAGGTAATGACAACTGCCGTTCAAAATCCGGATGGAAGTATAGTAGTGGCCTTATTTAATCCTACGGATGAGCAATTTAATGTTTCCATTCGCCTGCACAACCATGAAAAAATAATAACCATAGATGCAAAGGCATTACAAACAATCATCATTAATAATTAATAATTATGTCCAATCACGATTTATCACATCAAGTACCATTAGGGCAAAAAATTGCATTTGGACTCGGAATGCTTGCCAATCAAATGTTTCCTGCTGCTTTAGGCATATTTATGGTTGTTTTGGTGGAGAATTTAGGAATGCCTTCTTGGATGTGGGGCATCTTATTTTTTGTGCCAAGAATTGTTGATGCCTTTTTTGATCCGATAATGGGATTCATTTCAGATAATACCAAATCGGTTTGGGGAAGAAGAAGACAATATGTATTTGTGGGTTCAATTATTATGGGAATCTCATTCATGATTATGTGGCAGTTGTACCGAGAAGATAGTGTGATGTATAACTTTTTGTTTTTTCTTACTTTCTCGCTCATCTTTCACATTGGGCTATCCATTTTTAGTGTTCCTTATGTGGCCATGGGATACGAAATGAGTGACGATTTTCACGAACGCACCAGCATCATGGCTATATCACAATGGATAGGTCAGTTTGCTTGGGTAATTGCTCCTTGGTTTTGGGTTGTTATGTATGATCCGTCTTGGTTCCCTAATGCTGATACAGCAACCAGAACATTGGCAGTTTGGGTAGGTTCAATTTTCATGCTTTTTGCCATGGTACCTGCTATTTTTATTAAAAGCAAATCAACCAAGTTTGATGATACTTTACAACCACTTACATATAAAACCATTGGCGGAAGTTTAAAAGAAATTTTATTGAGTTTTAAAGAAGCATTCTCAAACAAACCTTTCCGTAAACTTTGTATTGCAACCTTTCTTATTTTTAATGCATTTAATACAGTTGCAGGTTTTACGTTTTTTATTGTTGTTTATTATTTGTTTGATGGGAATACTGCTGCTGCAGGAATTTGGCCTACACTCTTTGGTTGCGGTGGAGCGCTTGCAACAACATTTATTGTTATTCCCATTGTAGCCTGGATGGCAAAAAAACTGGAGAAAAAACGAACCTTTTTAATCTGCCAAGGCATCTCTGTATTTGGATATATTTTGTTATGGTTTCTTTTTATTCCAGGTAAACCTTATATGTTTTTGTTTGCACTTCCTTTTTTCTCGTTTGGTATAGGAAGTTTGTTCACCTTAATGATGTCAATGACTGCCGATGTGTGTGATGTTGATGAACTCGAATCGGGCAAAAGAAGAGAAGGAGTTTTTGGAGCCATTTATTGGTGGATGGTGAAGTTTGGTTTTGCCATTGCCGGTTTGTTAACCGGAGTAATTATGTCAGCCGTTGCATTTAAAGCAGGAGCCCCTTCACAACCCGATGGAGCCGTTACCGGATTGAGATTGTTTTTTTCAGGGGTGCCAATTTTGGGTACTCTCATTGCAATGTGGGTGATGTGGAATTATGATCTTACCGAGAAAAAAGCTAAAGAAATAAAAGCCCAATTAGATGCAAGAAAAAAACAGGGATCAAATGGCTCGTCTGCTTATTTACCCGGAAAATTAAGTGCAATTTTAAATGATATTGATTTGAATAAAATCTCTGGCACTGATTTGAGTAATAAGAGTGAAGCTGAGATTGAAAATATTTTTGCTTCACAATTTAATTTAGGTTTAAATGGCATTTGTTTTAGTCCTTATTCGGAAGGACAAGGTGTTGGAGATATTCTATCTGCCGAACAAATTAAAAGAAGAATAGACCTTATTGCCCCTCATACCAAATGGATACGAACTTTTTCATGTACAGCAGGTAACGAACTGGTTCCGGAAATTGCTCATCAAAAAAACTTGAAAACAATTGTAGGTGCTTGGATTGGTAAAGATAAAGTGCGAAATGAAAAAGAAATAGCTGCATTAATCAATTTGGCCAATGCAGGTTTGGTAAATATTGCCGCTGTTGGTAATGAGGTATTGCATAGAAATGAAATATCAGAAAAAGAACTTGTTGATTACATTAATCGGGTTAAACAAGCCATTCCAAATCATATTGAAGTAGGCTATGTTGATGCTTATTATCAATTTCTTCAACGTCCATTGCTTATTGAGACATGCGATGTGGTTTTGTGTAATTTTTATCCGTTTTGGGAAGGTGCAGCCATTGATTATTCTGTGTCTTATCTCCATCACATGTTTGAGTTAACTAAACGTGCAAGTAAGGAAAAAAAAATAATCGTAACGGAAACGGGTTGGCCAAGTTATGGTGAAACCATTAAATATGCAGTGCCTTCTCGAATCAATGCCATGAAGTATTTTATTGTAACTCAACAGTGGGCTAACAGCAATCATATCCCATTGTTTTATTTCTCTTCATTTGATGAGTCGTGGAAAATAGAACACGAGGGTAAAGTAGGTACCTCTTGGGGGTTATGGGATAAATACGAAAATTTTAAATATAAAAACTAAAAGATCATGTCATACAGAAAAGGTCATTTATTTACACCGGAAAATCAAATCAACCGAGATTATTCTCAACCTCAGAATAATCAAATTCATTATAATGAAATTTCAGCAGATGATTTAAGTAGTTTATGGCATAAAACCCTTGAAAAAGGAATGCATGGGATATGTTTTAGTATTTACGAAGATGGCCAAAAGCCGGGTTCAATCATTACCGCATCTCAAGTAGAAAAACGGATAAAAATTATACAACCTTATGCAAAATGGGTGCGTTCATTTTCTTGTATTGAAGGAAATGAACACGTACCAAAAATTGCCAAACAATATGGAATGAAAACCTTAGTTGGTGCTTGGTTGAGTGATGATTTGGCATTAAATGAAAAAGAAATTGAAGCGCTAATTGCCATGGCTAATGATGGATTGGTGGATATTGCCGCTGTAGGAAATGAGGTAATGTATCGGAAAGAATTAACCGAAGAGCAACTGATTTCCTATATTAAAAGAGTTAAAGAGGCTATTCCACAAGTTCCGGTAGGTTATGTTGATGCTTATTACGAATTTACAGATCGACCTCATATTACCGAATTATGTGATGTGATTTTAACCAATTGCTATCCTTATTGGGAAGGATGTCCTATTGAATACTCATTTGAGCACATGCGAAGTATGTTTGAATCCGCAAAAAATGCGGGTAATGGTAAAAGGGTAATTATCACAGAAACCGGTTGGCCAAGTGAGGGGGGCTCCTTCAAGGGTGCAATAGCAAATAAAGAAAATGCGATGCGTTATTTTATTGATTGCCAAAATTGGTGTAATCAAAATGGAATAGAAAATTTTTATTTCTCCTCTTTTGATGAATCATGGAAAGTTGGACCAGAAGGTGATGTAGGAGCCTATTGGGGACTTTGGGATAAACATGAAAAACTAAAATATTAATGACAAATTTTTTTGATAAATATACCATTCCCTTTGCAAAGGCAATTTGTTATTCCGGTTATAGAAATGGACAACAACCGGGCGGTATTAGTCCATCTTATGAAGAGATAAAGGAGGATTTATTACTCCTACAGCCACATTGGAAATACCTAAGATTATATGATTGTGACGAACATGCCGCTACCGTAATCAAGGTTATCGAAATGGAGAAGTTGGATTTTAAAATAATGCTTGGAGCTTATATTGTTGCAGAAATGAACAACCATGGTTGCCCATGGGGTGGGGGTATATATGAACAAAGCCAACTGGAAGAAAATAGAAAGCAGAACGATTTAAAAATTCAACAACTGATAAAATGGGCGAACCAATATCCGGAAACCATTTTTTCCGTTTCACTGGGTAATGAAGCTTGCGTGAATTGGACCGATCATTTTGTGCCGGTTGAACGAGTGATTGATTTTGCAAAACAAGTGAAGCAAATGGTGAAGCAGCCCATCACTTTTTGCGAGAATTATGTGCCTTGGTTAAACTATTTGGCGCCACTCGTTCCGCATCTAGATTTCATTTCAATTCATACTTACCCTGTTTGGGAGTATAAACATATACATGAAGCACTAAATTATACCATTGAAAATTATCAGTTGGTTGCCACGCATTATCCGCAAATTCCTATTGTAATAACCGAAGCAGGCTGGGCTACCAACTCCCATGGAATGGGCATACATACCGAGCATGTAAATGAAGAAAACCAAAAGATATACTATAATTATTTAATGGATTGGTCTGCTCAAAACAAGGTGCTTACTTTCTTTTTTGAAGCATTTGACGAAGAATGGAAAGGTTCATCAGATCCTATGGAGCCCGAAAAGCATTGGGGCGTTTTTAAGTCGAATAGAACACCTAAATTGGTGATGAAGCAAAATAATATGACTACTTCTGTTTAATTCGTCATGCTTGTATTAGGCAAGCTACGTAATGTTTAAACAATAAAATAAGCACGCTGTATTTAGCACAATTTGTTCAGAAAATGAACCATTTGCCTGAATTAACAATGACTATAGCTCAAACGAGAACCCTTCTTTTTCTAAAAGCCGATATCTTTTCTCATCAAATTTGAAAAGTTTGGCCGGCCGGTGTGAAACCCTATCCTTTACCTCATTCAGGGGTTTTAAAATATTCATTTCAAGGATTTTTTTTCTGAAATTAGATTTGTCGAATTTATACCCTAGTAAAGCTTCATATAATAATTGCAAATCTAAGAGGGTAAATTTACTTGGCAGCAATTCAAAACCGATAGGTTTGTGTCTTACTTCGTCTTTTAATGTTTCTATGCCTTTTAATAAAATCTCATGATGATCAAAAGCCAAGTCAGGTAAATCATGAATACTAAACCACTCAGCCGATTTTGCCCACGATGAGGCTATAGGATGATAATTAATACTTTTTACTAACGAGAAATAACCAACAGTTACTACCCTGCCTAATGGATGCCTATCAACACTGCCAAAGGTGAAAAACTGTTTCATGTAAATATTATTTAATCCGGTAAGTTTTTCCAATACATTATTGGCAGCATCTCTCAGGTTTTGGTTCGGGTCTACTAAATCTCCAATTAATGCCCAATGGCCTCTGTAGGGTTCAGCATCTCTTTGGATTAATAACACTTTTATTTCACCCTCATGATAACCAAATACAACACAATCAATAGATAAGCCAAATACAAAATAATCGTTGAGAGGCCTATTATAATCGGATATGTAGTATTCATTTGGTTTTTTCATGGCACAAATTAATAAAAACTAAGTAATAATAAATAGTTATAGTATTTTTTACTTTAAGTATTTTTACGATATTGCATTTACAAAACACTAATAAAAACGAACATGAAAAAACTATTTACTATCGGATTATCCATACTGTCATTCGGTATCGGGTATTCACAAAACGCGCCAATTAATTTTGAAACAGGCGGCCAAGGTGCCGGATGGACTTGGACAACCTTTGAAAATGGAAGCAATCCGGCCTTAGAAGTTGTAAATAATCCAAGTGCACTTGCTCCGAATACTTCAACTAAAGTAGCAAAATTTACGGCTTTACAAACAGGTCAACCATGGGCCGGTTGTGAGTCATTAAAAGGTTCTGATATTGGAACATTTAACCTTACAGCATCAAATTGTATTGTAAAAATCATGGTTTACAAATCAGTAATTAGCGATGTGGGGATTAAATTTGCTACAGACAGCGGAGCGTCTTCAGGCGAAATTAAAGTAGCCAACACTAAAATAAATGAGTGGGAAGAGTTAACTTTTAATTTTAGTGGTAAAATTGGAGAGCCATCTTCAACCAACATCAGTCAAATCATCATTTTCCCTGACTTTAACTTAGCAGGTAGAACTTCAAATGTGATTGCTTACTTTGATAACATTACTTTCTCGGCAGGATCTGCATTGCCTGAACCAACAACTGCACCTGATGCTCCAACCAAACCGGCTGCTGATGTAATTTCATTGTTTAGCAACACTTATACCAATGTTCCTATCGATACTTGGAGAACATCTTGGTCGGCTGCTACACTAACTGATATGCAAGTTGCCTCAAATGATGTAAAAAAATACTCAGGCTTAGATTTTGTTGGAGTTGAAATGGTTCAAAATCGTTTGAATGTAACAGCCATGAACTTTTTTGAATTTGATTTATGGACTCCTAATGTAACCAGCTTTAGAGTTAAACTGGTAGATTTTGGTGCTGATGGAGCTTTTGGCGGTGGTGATGATAAAGAGCATGAACTTGCAGTTACACCAACGCTGAACGGTTGGAATCATTTCGCTATACCTATGGAGAATTTTATAGGACTTACCACAAAATCTAATATCGCTCAAATTATTTTTGGAGGCACCCCTGCAGGTACTTCAATTGTTTATCTTGATAATATTTTATTTAGTAAAGCTACTGTTGTTGCCGAACCTACTGTAGCTGCTCCAACACCTACTAAAGCAGCAGCTGATGTAATTTCAATGTTTAGCAATGCTTACACTAATGTGCCGGTTGAAACCTGGAGAACTTCTTGGTCAGCAGCTACACTCACTGATATTCAAATTGCTTCTAATGATGTGAAAAAATATACCGCATTAGATTTTGTAGGTGTTGAAACAGGTGCTAACCAAATTAATGCAAGTACAATGGATTCATTTGAATTTGATTTTTGGACGCCTAATTCTACCACATTAAAATTTAAGCTGGTTGATTTTGGTCCTAATGGAACTTTTGACGGTGGTGATGACAAAGAACATGAAGTTACCATTACTCCTACTGTAAATGAATGGAATCATGTATCAGTGGCGTTGTCAAGTTTAACCGGCTTAACAACCAAATCAAATATTGCACAACTAATATTTGCAAGTGTACCATCAGGTATTTCAGTTTTATATATTGACAATGTATTGTTCAGCAAAGTACCACAATCAAGTGTGGCTAAGGTTGAGTTAAACAATGTTGGTATCTATCCGAATCCGGCAACCAATATGTTATCTGTTACTTCAACAAATAATATTCAAGTGTTAACTATTTACAATGCTTTAGGACAAGCCGTATTAACTGCATATCCTAATGCTGCTCATTCAAACGTTGATATTTCTGCTTTACCAATGGGCTTATATACCATTAAAGCCACCATTAATGGTGCTGAAACCTTCAACAAATTGATTAAAGAATAATATTATTAGTTCAATTCCTAAAAAGGGCGATTAGTGTAACTAATCGCCCTTTTTTATTACGCTAAAATTGGTGTGTCTTTTCAGGAACTTGATGGTGAACTTGAATTTATTGAATAGTTATATGCTTGAGCAAATGGAAATGAACTTGAGGTTTTAGCGAATGATGTTTTTGCGTTCACACGGACGGCCGATAACTCTCGGCCATCTCCTCGTAAACGGATCAACCCATAACTCTCCGCATCTCATAGTCTTGGCGCAGAAGTACTACGTTAATATTGAATAATGAATTGGTTTTGTGGGTTTATGGTTTTATGGAACGCCCAAATCAACCAATAACTAGTCAATCAATAACCAACAAATCCATTACTTCAAATGATAATCCAACCATTCAAAAAATACACGTTGCCACAGAATTGAGTTTTGTGGTTTAGTTACCCAATGGTTTTCATCAGGGAAGTATAAAAACCTGCTTGGAATGCCTTTGAGTTGAGCTGCGGTAAAGGCTTCTTGTCCTTGCCCAAGCGGCACTCTAAAATCCTTTTCGTTGTGTATAATCAACATGGGCGAATCCCAGTTTTGTACAAACTTATGTGGCGAATTATCCCAGTTTTTGCTACGTGGTGCTTGCCAATAAGGTCCTTTGTTATCATTGTTGGCAAAAAACATTTCTTCGGTGCTGCCATACCAACTTTCAATGTTAAACATACCGCAGTGTGCAATAAATGTTTTAAAACGTTGTTGGTGATTGCCTGCTAACCAATATACGCTATAGCCACCAAAACTTGCGCCTACGGCAGCTCTTTTATCTTTAGCTACGAAAGTTGCTTGGCTCACCTCATCAATGGCACTGATGTAATCTTTCATACACTGTCCGCTATAATCGCCCATAATGGCATCACACCATTCTTGACCAAAACCCGGCACACCTCTGCGATTTGGAGCAACTACAATATATCCGCTGTTAGCCATTAATTGAAAATTCCAACGGTAACTAAAAAATTGGCTCACCATACTTTGCGGTCCGCCTTGGCAATACAATAAAGTTGGGTAACGTTTTCTGCTGTCGAAATCGGGTGGGTAAATT
>JBKDBG010000060.1:0-10192 GCA_046314755.1 Bacteroidota bacterium
GTATTTAACGTCCATGTATGAATATGCTCGTTTCGTTTTTCTGCTTTGTTCCAATACCACCAACCATAAATACCTACGAAAGCAAAATAAATACTGATACAGGCCTGCGCAGAAAGTTTGGTTTGAAAAAACAACACGGTGCCAATACACGAGGAAGCAATGCCAAACCACCACCCCGATTTTTTTTCTTTCATCAGCAGTAAGCTATAAATAATACTGCAAAGGGCTCCGCAAATCTCAAGAATTTCTAACCAGCGCATGGTTCAAAAGTAATCATACCTACTATATAAAATAGTGATACGAAAAAAATGATTTGGAAAATTGAAACTGCCCACACTAATTTCGCACACGTCTTAGGGGTGGCTTTTATTAGCCTGAGATTATACCCTTGGAACCTGAACAGGATAATGCCTGCGAAGGGAAGAGACAGATTTCTCTTGCAATGTTTATGTCTTAAACATTGTTTTCCAAGTTGGTTTTTAAAGTTTAACAATAACATCTACACCCGGGTGTTGTTTTGTTTTACTCATTAATCAACACATTGTATGTTTAACAAAAACGTACTTTTTATTTTAGCTTGTGCAGGTGCACAACATCTTTTTGCGCAAAGTGATTCGGTAAAAACCCAAGCACTGGAAGCTGCAACACTAACCGGAATTAGAGCAAACACTTTTACTCCGGTTACTCAATTTAACCTAAATGCAAAACAGATTAAATCGGTTTATTATGGCGCTGATTTACCAACTGTTTTACAAATCAGTCCTTCTATTCATGCCTACAGCGATAATGGAACAGGTATTGGCTACAGTTTTTTTCGCTTAAGAGGTATTGATCAATCACGCATTAATTTAACTGTTAATGGTGTGCCTTTAAATGATCCCGAGAATCAAGGAACTTTTTTTAACAACTTTGCTGATTTGGCCAGCAGTGCACAAGCCATTCAAATCCAACGAGGGGTTGGTACATCAACCAACGGTGTTGCCTCATTTGGTGGTTCAATTAACATCCTCACTCAACCCATTGCAGATAAGGCCTCTGCGGAAATGAATCTGGGTTTAGGCTCCTTTGGAAGCCGCAGGTTAACAGCAGAGGTTCATACCGGAAGGTTCAATGATAAATGGGGTGCATATTTGCGTTTATCCAATTTATCGACTGATGGTTATCGTATTCATTCCGGTAGTGAAATTACTTCGTATTTATTTTCATTGGGAAGAAGTGGCGAAAAGTCAATTTTTCGACTAAATATGTGGGGTGGTGATGCCCAATCTCAACTGGCCTATAATGGTATTGATGAGGCAACGCTAAAAACAAACCGAAGATTTAATCCTTTTGTAAACGGAGAAAAAGATCGTTTCAGGCAAAACTTTTTCCAAGCCCAATATCAATTGCAATTGAATAAACACAATGGTGTCCATGCTTCTGCCTATTATGTAAGAGGTGAGGCCCCTCAGTTTCAATACTATTTTCCGGCTTCATTTTTCATGCCTTACAGCTATTTTAATATGCCTAATGCTGTGGTTGGAAATGATACTTTAACCTCTACCGATGCAATGACCGCTTATCGATTAGACCAGCATTTTTTGGGAGCATTTGTACATTATTTTTATTACACCTCAAAGTTGAAGCTGGATGCAGGCGTTCATGCTAATTCATTTACCAGTGATCACTTTTTAGAAACACAATGGATGCGCAATTTACCTGATGGGTACAGTTTACCGCACAGGGCTTATTTTAATACCGGGTATAAACAAGATTACTCAGGTTTTGTTAAACTCAATTACTTTGTAACACCAGCATTAAATTTGTATGCCGACTTACAACTTCGAAATGCACAATTTCAGTATGAAGCAAAACAACAACCGTTTTCGGCAACTGCATTTAATGTAGAAGATATGAATTGGACATTTTTTAATCCCAAACTTGGATTAAATTACCAAATTAATTCACGTTATACTTTATATGCCATGGTTGGAAGAACCGGACGTGAGCCTACACGCTTTGATTACTTTCAAGATGATTTTGCAGCAAGAGATATCAAACAAAATGATGTTAAGCCGGAGTATGTAACGGATATTGAAGTTGGATTTAAAGCACAAACTCAAAAGTTGTTTTTACAAGCAAATGTGTATGCCATGAGTTTTGAAAATGCCATCGTGAATACAGGAAGAACAAATAATTTTGGTTCTCCAATCACCACCAACGTTTCTGAGGCCTTGCGTTCAGGAATTGAATTGGATTTGCGTTGGCAAGCAACCAGCCATTTATCATTCACACATACATCTGTGTTTAGTTACAACAGAATAAAAAAGATTACACAATACTATAATCACTTTACCGATACAGCAATATCGAATGTTGGTATAGAATTTAATAACGTAAATCCTGCATTAACGCCTGCGGTTATATTGAACAATTGGGTTAAACTTCAACCGGTAAAGTGGTTTTATGTTGAAGCCGGTGTGCGTTACGTTTCTGAACAATTTATTGATAATAGCAATTTAAATATTGCTAAGGTAAAATCATTTACCGTGGTTGATGCTCGTGTTGGAGCTTCATTAAAAAAATGGTTGAAGCAAGACGTGAATATTCTTTTTAACATCAACAATGTGTTGAATACAGAGTTTGTAAACTGGGGTAATGCCGGATTTTTTAGCAATGTTGCCAACTTTGAAAACGGAAATTATACACCATCAGTTACACCTCTTTTCTTTGTGGCTCCTCCTCGCAATTATTTCCTCACCATACAAATGAAATGGTAATTCATGAATGTAAAGAAACTTTTTAATGGTATTGTTACGCCAACTCACCTGAGTAATGATTGGATAAAAATTGCGTATGAGCATAAATTATTCAAGCTGTTTTTACCTCATGACTTAGGTGGGTTAGGTATGAAATTTTCCGATACACTACCGATTCTTCAATCTTGTGCATACATGAATGGGAGTTTGGGTTGGATAATTCAAATTGGAAATGGAGGGAATGTGTTTGCAGCATATATGAACAAAAAGGTTACGCAACAACTTTTTGCCCCACAACATGCAGTATTAGCAGGCAGTGGAGCGGTAAGCGGTTCGGCCATACAAACGCAGGGGGGATATTTAGTAAGTGGCAAATGGCAATATTGTAGCGGAGCAGACTTTGCGACCTTTTTTACGGCAAATTGTAAAACAGAAAGCACCGATGAGGTGTTGAGTGTTGTGTTATTTTCTCACCAAATACATATTGAACAAGATTGGAATTCATGGGGCCTTGCTCATACCTGCACACATACCATTGTTGCAGATAACGTATTTGTAGAAGATGCATTTACTTTCAACTTATCAGTGATAAAAAATAAATTGCCGGGTGAGGTGTTCGGTTTGCCTTTTATCGCTTTTGCGCAACTTTATTTTATTCAAACGGTATATGGTATTTATTCACGATTGTTGGTTGAATTAAACCAAATCATCTCTGACAAAACGGAAGCGCCAAGATGGACATCCCTCCATCACCACATCCAGAAGCTTACACAAGAACTCGAAGTGTTTTCAGCCATAACGAATACCTATGCACGCCAATTGGAGTCAATGGAACCTGATAGTTGTTTGGTAAATGCGATTGATGAATGTTGTAAGCAACAAGTGAGTACCATCCGTAATCATGCCCAAAATCTATTAGTAAATACAGGCATGGTTATGCTTCAAAAAAATGAACCTGCTGCTGGTTGTTATCTTGATTTAATGGCTGCCATGCAACATGGTTTACTAAATAATTACGAGGTGTAATTACTGTTGTTTTAAACAAGTTTAGTACTTTTACATTTTCTATGATGCCCGTATTATTTAAGTTTGGCCCATTTACCATTTACGCATATGGTTTACTCATTGGATTGGGCATTGTTCTGGGTGTAATGTTTTTAACGCACTACGCAAAAAAAGATTTAAATGTTCAGGCCGAGCTTATCAATCAATTGCTGGTTTATTTAGTAGTTGCCGGCTTTGTGGGAGGTAAAGTGTTGCTCATTGCAGAGGATCCAAAGAAATATTTAGCCTCTCCTTCTTCATTATTATCGGGTTCCGGTTTTGTATTTTACGGTTCCTTGTTATTTTGTTTCGGGGTTTTATTCTGGTTCTTAAAAAAGCATCGCATCACAAAAAAACCATTCTTAGATTTAATCGCTATGGTTACTTGTTTAATTCATGTGTTTGGTCGATTAGGTTGTTTTATGGCAGGATGTTGTTATGGTACTCCATTTGATGGTGATTGGGCTGTTACTTTTACTCACCCAAAAAGCGCAGCTCCACTTCATTGTGCTTTACATCCGGTACAATTGTATGAATCTTTTAGTATTGCTGTTTTGTTGTTGGTATTATACTTCATCTATCGGAACAGAAAATTTACCGGGCAAATATTTGCACTTTACTTAATGGGTTATCCCCTTGTTCGATTTTTTACTGAAATGTATCGAGGCGATACAGAGCGAGGACTGTTGTTGAACGGAAATATCAGCCACTCCCAATTAATTAGTGTGGGTCTGTTTTTATTGGGGGTATTTTTATATATGAAATGGAGAAAGCCCGCTTCATAAACATACCGTTTCATTAAAAAGATATTTAACTACCTGAACGTTCCGATCGTATTCTGCTAAGCGTTTCTTGTTTCATTCCCAAATACGTAGCTACCCTTCCTAATGGGGCTCGATTAAAAATTTCAGGACGTTTATTAAATAACATGTCATAACGCTCCTTAGCCGATTTAAATTGAATAGAAATTAAACGTTCTTCTAGTCTTGAATAATAATTTTCAAGAATCAATCTTCCGGCTCTTTCCGTTTCAGGAAATTGATTATACAGTGCTTGGATGGTATGGTAACTTACCGCGTGCAATGTCGTAGGTTCAAATGCAACGATAGTTTCGTATGAGGGCTCTCGTGAAATAAAGCTATAGTAGCAAGTGGCCATGTCCTCTTCCATGGCAATCCAATTGCATACCTCGTGATCTTCTATCACATAATAACTTCCAACAAGGCCATTCACCACATAATATAAATGATTGCAAGTTTTACCTTCAGGTAAAATAATTTCATTCTTTTTGAATGTGAATTCTTCGGTGTGTTGTTTTAACCAATCAATTGCTCCGTTGCTAATTGTGGTGAGTTGTTGTAAATGATGAATGAGTCCCATAAAATGGAAAGATATAAAACATAAAATAATTAATGATTATTTTCTTTCTCGGCCAATCGAGGTTCTCCGAAAATAGGTTTAAGGATGAATTCAAGTATACGCCAAAAATAAACAGCATCAAGCATCCAATTGGTGTAAGGAGTAAGTACGCAATAGGATTGGTCCTTTTTACCGGAATGATGTACAGCGTGATGTTTTGGCTTTTGAAACAATCCGATTTTTTGAAAAAACCTTACAATAAAAGGCACCTTTCGTGCAGGCATATGCACATATTTGTGCAGCTGATTGGCGTTGGCAGAGAGTACGGCAAATAACCACACATGCCACGTCAAACTATCGCACCAATAACAAACTAAAACAATAGCCACTGAAATAAGGGTTAAGTCCCATGAACTTTCCAGCCAACTTTTTTTGGTAAATGCAGCCGGATGAACATGGTGTTCAAGATTTGGCTTCACAATCCATTTTCCCCAAATGGGTGTTTCTTCGGTCCCATAGGTGTCTTCAAACCAATGAACAAACCCGGAAACAAAATCCGCAACAATAACTGTGAGTGAAAACTCTAAGATGAGTTGAAAAACTTTCATATTCATCAAAATTGGTTGTAAGGGCAAAGAAACTTTGCATCGAGCAATCAAAATTTGATGTGAATCAAAAAGTATTTATCCGGTTATTTATTTGGTTTGGCCAACCAATAGCCCAAGTACCCGAATGGGATGTAGGCAAGCAATAAATCAACCAATGCAAACCAAATAGGAGAAGGCAATAAGGCGAGGTTAATAATGCCACCCAATAAAAACCATCCACTAAGTATAATTGCGAATCGTTGGTGTGAATTTAATACAAGTTTTACGGTTACAATTGCACCAACTAGCGTGCCAAGTGCATGAGCTAAAAATGGCAGGAGAAAATGTTTGGGCTCCATAAGTGGCATAGCAGCCTTGAGGCCTTCCATTGTTGTTAAATCAACACCGGCAGGAGGAGGAATGATACTACCGCTTACGGTGATAATGGCCATGTTCACAACACTGCCAATAACAATACCGGCAAGAATTGCCAATACATTTCTGAGCATAGGTTTCATAACAAAATAGGTTAAGTTGTTATGTAAAGGTAATATAAATGCTCAATCGGATGGATTAAAAAATAATGAATTACTCTAAGTCGGTGCTTAGAATATAGCGGCAAACACGGTTGTTTTTCTTATCAGCCACAAAAATAATTCTGCGGTTGTAACAAACTCCGCTTGGGTCATTAAAGTTGAATGGACCATTGTTGCTTCCATCACTCGCTGAACCTCCGAATGATACAATAATTTGTTTTCTGAGCCCCGAATTTGCAGGAGGATTTACACCTTCGTACCCCTGAGGTGTAAATACATAAAGAGAATCCGTTTCGCTATCTACCACAAACATATAACCTAAGTTATCAGGTGCGATATAACAATCTTCCGGTTTTTTAAATCTGAAACTTTCATATAAAAACCTATCGGCTTTTGTTTTATCAAAGTTTAAAAACTGAGGCGACTCTTGGTATTGTGGTCCTAACTCTGGATCATCAAACGCATCTATTACGATGGCTCTATATTCAACATTTGTTCCGGGGGCTGCTTGTGTAATAAAAAAACTTTTTGAAGTACTGATACCTTGAATGCGTTGTGGAGGCGCTGCATAGGTAGCAATAGAAGAAATGCCTAATGCCGATTTTAAACTCGAGTTGTTGGGGTTAAGGCCTATGGCAAATCCGGTATTTGTTCCTCCGGCATCAAAAACCAATACGCCATTATCCGGACGAACGAATGAGTTCGGATCATTGCGTGGACCTGTGCGAGTAACATAAACCGTATTGTCGTGTAAGGTTGCAATTCCCGTAAACTGTACGGCTTCATCATCAGCTCCACGATTAGCGGTAGCGGCTCTCGAAATATCATTTAACGGATGAATGAGGGTATCAATAATTTGATAGTTGCCGGCTGCTGTATTGATTAAATGATAAACGGCAGCACGATTTCCTAAAAGCGGATCATTTACTCTTCCTAATACATAGGTGTGTAATCTTCGGTCTTGGGTAACATCGGTGGCGCCAGGTATAGGAATGATTTGTGCTGTTTTACCTGTTTGATCGAGCACATTAAGTCCTCTGTCATCAACAACATATACCATTTCATCATATCCAACATACACATCAACCGGGTTAATAAAGTTGGTGAAGAATGGATAAAGCGGTACATAACCAACCTTGTTTGGAACGAGGTTAGGGTCAATTCTTCCTTGCTCAAAAATTTGTTTGGTTTGATCATCATCTTTGCTTCCGCAACCAATAATTGCGAACAATACAAAAGAGAGAAGAACATGTTTTACCTGCGCGTATTTCATATCATGATTAATACAAAGTAACACCTAAAGTTAATCGTTGAATATTGCCTAAGGTTGATTTAGCCAAAATGCCGTAATCGAATGATAGTGCTCCAAACTTACGTTTCAATTTAAAACCAACACCGGCCGATGGAGCCAAGTATCTGTCATCACTCGCAAACTCGTAACCTGCTCTGGCAAACAACATTTTTTTGTATAAATATTCAGTGCCAATGGCATAGGTTTCATTATTGTCTGTAGGGTGATTCAGTTGGGCAGCTACGGTAAGGTTATGCTTGTAACCAATAATCGGATCAAAGGCAGCACCAATTCTAAAAATGCCCGGAACAGTTACCGTGGTGAAGTTGGTTACATCTGTTGGACCCGAAAATTTTAACAACTGAGCTTTTCCATCCGGACGTACATTAAATCCGAAGTTGCTGAAACTGATTCCAAATCGCGTGTTTTTAACACCCACATCATATTTCAACCCTAAATCAAATAATGCATTATGAATTTGAATTCCGGGAAATCCTTCGTTGGCATACCGAACGTTTAATCCAAAAGAAAAATTCTTGGTTAAAATTTGCGCATAGGTTAGCCCTAAATAGTAATTACTCATGGTGAATGTTCTACCTGTTCCTGTAGGATCAAATTCAGTGGTTTCATCCATGGTTCCATAGTTCATTGAAAATACTTGAAAACCAACAAACGAAAACTCTCCTGTACGGTAAACTGCGCCTAAATAGTTTGCGCTGATATCGCCAAAATATTGTGTGTTTGACAGACTTACATTTAGCTTACCGGTATCTTGCGTAATACCGGCCGGATTCCAAAACATGGAAGAAGCATCATTGGCTATGGCCACATAAGCTCCACCTAAACTTAATGAGCGAGCATCAGGGGCAATTTTTAAAAATTGCATACCGGTACTTCCGCTTCTCGAATCGCCAAATGTGGGCAATATTTGCGCCTGTACAGCACGCATGCCCAATAAAAACAGTGCAGATAGGTAAACTTTGCGTTTCATTTAACCCAACAAATAAAAGGCATTTTTTGCTATTTGCCGTGTTAAATAATGATTATTTGAAAAGTAAATAAAAATAGCCAAGTATCATGTAGCTTTGCAGGGTTATTTATGTTTCCATTAAAAACACAACACATTCATACTAAACTTTTTGGACTGTCGCTACTTAGTGGAGCACTGTTGGTGTTATCATGGTATCCAATCAACCTATTCCCCTTATTAGCCGTTGCTTTTGTTCCTTTGTTTTTTACGCAAAAGTTGCTGGTTGAAAACCACCTGCACACAGGCTGGGCTTTTTTATACGGTTTTACTACATTTTTTATTTTTAATGTAGGAACAACTTGGTGGATTTGGAATGCAAGTCCTGCCGGTTCTGTATTTGCAATTGTGCTCACAACTATGCTGATGGTATTGCCATTTTTGTTGCAATACTTTTTGCATAGAAGAGCACAAGCGGTTACCCATTTTTGGCCTTTTATTATCATGTGGTTAAGCATGGAGTATGTACACAGCACATGGGAGTTTGCATGGCCTTGGTTATTATTGGGCAATGGCTTTGCGGGAGCACCTTTTTTGGTGCAGTGGTATGAATATACTGGTGCGGCAGGAGGTACTTTGTGGGTTTTATGGTTAAATCAAGGCATATTTAAAGTTTGGAATAACAGAGCAAAATGGGAAAGCAAAACTCTCAACACCAAGTTTTTTAACCTTATTTTCTTTAGGGTTTTTGCGCCTGTATTTCTTTCGTTATACGTTGCTTATCAATACCGCCAACATAAACAAAACAACTATCATACATCCATTAAAGTGGTGGTGGTTCAACCCAATATCGATCCCTATAAAGATAAATATTCAGGATTAAGTGCGTACGACCAAACGCAAAAAATGCTGGATTTGGCTAAAACCAAAACCGACTCTGCCACACAATTAATTGTGTTTCCTGAAACAGCCTTGGTTGGTAATTTAAATGAAAACGCCATTCAACATGAACAAGCCATTTGGCAATTGTCACAATTTGCATCAAAATATCCTACGCTGGCTATATTAACCGGTGCAGAAACTCACCGCGTATTCGAGCAAGGAGAGTACATTTCAGAAACTGCTCGTCCACTTGACAATGGAATGTTTTATGATGCCTATAATGCAGCGTTACTTTATCAACCACAACAAAAAAACGTTCCAATATACCATAAAAGTATTTTAGTGCCTGGGGTTGAAAAGATTCCTTATTCAAGGTATTTTAAATTTATGAATGAATTTATGATTGACTTGGGAGGAACATCTGGTGGACTTGGCATTGATCATGAACCGCAAGTTTTTTCGTTGAACAATGAAGTAAAAGTAGCACCGGTAATTTGTTATGAAAGTGTTTTTGGCGAATACGTTGCTAAATACGTACAAAAAGGCGCCAACGTGTTAACCATTATCACCAATGACGGTTGGTGGGGAAATACACCCGGCTATCAGCAGCACATGGTTTATGCATCATTACGAGCCATTGAAAACAGAAGATACATTGCACGTTGTGCCAACACAGGTATTTCGGGCTTTATTGATGATGAAGGAAATATTTTGAAACAATCAAAATGGTGGACACCGGATGCGTTGAGTGAAGACTTAAAACTAATCCCTTATCAAACCTTCTATAC
>JBKDBG010000061.1:0-22006 GCA_046314755.1 Bacteroidota bacterium
GATAAAATCATATACATTTACTTCACCCGATTTTACAAACTTTGCCAAATGTGTTTCTATCGTGGATGCGGCAAAACCTCTTTGTTCTGCAATTTCGGCAATGCTTTTACCTGCTTGATACAACTTTAAACTTTCCAAAAACGTAGCTCCTTTTTCAGGCTTTTGTATTTTGCTTTTTGCATTTTCCTCACGTTTGATATAATCAATTGGCAATTCATGTTCCCCAAGTGAAATGTATTGTACATTGTTTAAGGTTTTCCAAACTTCATTTAATAACAGGTTTACATCTGCGGTGCGTTGTTTTACTCTTTTTACTTTTTGCAACTTTGTTTGAAACTCCTCAATGGGTTGAATCAACTGCGTATACATGTTTGTGCTAAAGTAAATTTTAGCTTTTGTTACCCGCTCAAACAGAAAAGATTGGTTGTTTTGCCTGAGCAATTCGTCAAGTTGCTGGGTGAATTTTTCTCCGGTTTGATGCAAGGAATTGGCTTGTTCCATTAAGCCATTCAACAACTCCAAACCTTGAATATGCTTTTGTGCCAAGGTATCGTTCCAAGCCTCTATAAACTGCCCAAATAAATTGGGTAAGTTATTTAATTTAAATGCAGTGAATAACTTAGAAACACTGTATTGATAGGAAGAAGTGTTGAGTTTTTGGGTTAACTCATCTTCATTTATAGTTTGTTGATGGAATTGAATAATACGTTCATCCACTTTAATTTCATTCGGATTGATTTTACTTAATAAACGTATGCCTTCTAGGCTTCGGCAGCGACTTAACGCCACATAAACTTGTCCGCTAGCAAAGGCTGAAGCCGCATCGATATTCACTTGATCAAAGGTTAGTCCTTGACTTTTATGGATGGTGATGGCCCATGCCAATCGAATAGGAAATTGAGAAAAACGTCCCAATTCTTCTTCTTCAATTTCTCCGCTTTCTTTGTTGAGTTTATAACGAATGTTCGACCAATTATTCTTTTCAAGGCGAATCAAATCTTGAGTATCAAAGGTTCGAACAATAATATGGTCATCATTTAATTCTTCTACCGTAGCCAACATACCGTTATAGTAACGTTTTTCCATCCCGGTATCATTTTTCACAAACATTACTTTGGCATTCTTTTTTAGTTGCAACACCGCATCAGTAGGATATGCTTTTTCTGAAAAATCGCCTTTCACCATGGCATCATAACTAACCGTTGTGCCCGCCAATTCATTCAAGGCTGCTTTGTTTAATTCATCAGCCGTGCGGTTGTGGGTGGTTAAGGTAATGGCATTTTCTTTGGGTTGATTGCTTTGGTTCATGGCATCCAACAGCGCAATATTTTCCGGGGTAAGCGAATTGGTTCTTATGGCATTTAGTAAGCCAATAAATTGTTCATCACTTTGTCGGTAAATTTGGTTGAGCTCAAGAAAAACCGGATTCAACTCTTGATAAGCCGGAGCATTAAAAAAGTATATTCCCGAATAAAGTTCGTTTAATATTTCGTGTTCATCATCAATTACCACGGGAGGCAATTGAAACAAATCACCCAATAATAAAAGTTGCAAACCACCAAAAGGCTTAGGATTACGCCTCACCATTTTAAGCACATCCGATGCGGCCTCAAACATATCGCTTCTCACCATGCTAATTTCATCAATCACCAATAATTCCAACTCCCTTAGCAATTCCATTTTGTCTTTGTTCATGCGTAAATTTTGCAACAAAGCCGTTTTACTCATCACCCTTTCAGGGGAAAACAAATGTTTTTTTGTGGATGCATAAGGTTGAATTGGCAAATGCAACAAGGAGTGTAAAGTAGTGCCTCCGGCATGCATGGCGGCAATTCCGGTTGGGGCGCAAACGGCAATTTTTTTTCGGGTATGTTGTTTAAGGTGATGTAATAAGGTAGTTTTTCCGGTGCCTGCTTTTCCGGTTAAAAAAATGGATACATCGGTTTTATCTGCAAAATCAAACGCCAATTTAAAGCGTGTGTTGGTTGTGTTTAATTTCATTATACAGCAGTTATTTTATGGGTTACACAAATTTAGCACTTGGCTTATGGAATAAAAGTTGTATTCGAATAATTTCGGAAATCCAATGTAAGTTTAATTGATGCTTACGTTTGATGATTGATGATACACATTAAATCGATGTTCACGCAAAAATCCGATGAGTGTGATATTAAATGCAGTGGCTGTTTCCACCGCCAAACTGCTTGGCGCACCAACGGCACAAACAATTGGAATTCCGGCCATGGCTGCTTTTTGTATTAGCTCAAAACTGGCCCTTCCACTCAACAATAAAATGGATTCATGCAAAGCAATTTCGGTTTGATACAAGGCTGCACCAATCAATTTATCCAGTGCATTGTGCCTTCCCACATCTTCACGCAATAACAATAAATCGCCATTAGAGGTAAACAAAGCACAGGCATGTATGCCTCCGGTATGTTCAAAAATAGTTTGGCTGTTTCTTAAAGTGTTTGGCAGCTGGGTAATGAGTGATGAATCAAGATGAATGGGTGTGGGATTGGTTTGAAGCGCACAATTGAGCTTTACAGATTCAATACTTTCTTTTCCGCAAATTCCACAACTGCTGGTAGCATAAAAGTTGCGTTGCAGTTTGCTCAAATCAACGCCTACATTAGGTTTTAATTCAACCCGAACAATATTTTCGGTATTCTCTTTGGTGTTTAAATCAGTACAATATTGCACTTTTAATAGTTGTTCATAGCCTTGAATAATACCTTCTGAAAGTAAAAAACCAACAGCCAATTCAAAGTCATTTCCGGGTGTTCGCATGGTTACGGCTATACTTTTTTGTTCGCGCATATCCAAAGCTCCAAACCCCAATCGTATTTCCATGGGTTCTTCCACCGCCAATAAATCGTGATGAAGGGTAGGTGTGTGATTGGTATATTTAACCACTTGGGTAGCTGCAACGTTGGGTTTTGCCATAATCAAAATTAAGAATTGAAATCAACACTTTTAATGTTGTTGTTGTGTTTTGCCAAAATGGTTTTGGTGCGAACCGTTTTTAAAAATTGATTCATGGAGGTTTGTCCGGATTGCCAAAATTGTTTTAACAATGAAGCACATTGCGGCTCATAAATCGCCAACAATGGTTCGGTAAAATTGGAGTCGGAATTGTAATAACAAACCACATCCGCATCAACGGAACGTGCTTCAACCAATGACTTGATGTCAGCTAAATTCAACTGCGGATAATCACAACCAATTACCAATAAAGCATGATTAGGTTGTTGTTGAAAGGCACTTAAAACACCGGTCATCGGGCCACAATTTTCAAAAGTCGCATTATCAACTACACATGAATAGGATTGAGGAAAAAGTGTTTTTTGTTGTTCATTACAGGATATCCTTACGACTTTACAAAAAGATTGCATCAAATGATGTACGTGGGCAAATTGTGGTTGTTGGTGATAGGTTATAAAGGCTTTATCGCGACCCATTCTGACACTTTGACCTCCACATAAAATAACACCAACCAATGGTGTAAATTGCGTTTGAAAAAACAGTTGGTCCAGAATAATTGCATCTTGTAATTGATAATGCAACGTTGCTTCTAACAACAAATAATCACGAATCACCAGCAATAAATTTTGGTTGATGAGGTCTTTTTTAAACAACTGAATCGTATCGGAAACCTGAGGCTCAAATCCGCTTTTATCATTTATTTCTAAGCGACCAACTTCATCAATAACAATCCATTTTTTCCCTTGCTGCACTGCTTTTTTGATACATTCACTCCCCACTTTAAATGCTTTTTCACTAAAGGTAAATCGCCCAATTTTTATTCCTTGTTCATCATTTGATAATTGAAAAGGAAGCATGGTTTGTGAACTTAAATCAAGTAGCATTCTTTTCCCGTTCACATCCGGTGTGAGTATTCCGCCCACATCATGTTGTTGTTTGCACCAGGCTGATAACAGGGTGGTTTTTCCTGTTTGAATAGGTTGACTTAATATATAAATATTGGATTTACTCGTCATGCTTAAACAAGGCCAGGGTAATTAAATTCATTACAAAAACTTGATAGCGTACTATGCCGGTGTGCTTTTGTTTTGCCATTTCATAAGCCGGTTGAAGGTAATTTTTTAATTCAGGCAGTAAGGATAAAATTTCGGTAAGGCCTTTTTGTTCTTGTGCTTTTTTACGCTTCACCCATTTTGCAATCATCCATTTAAACAAAGGATTTAAGATAAACCAAATGAACAATAATGCAGCTATGGTGCGCAAAACTGCATAACCTGCTTTGCCTCCTAAATTATTAAAACCAAACACACTTACGATAAACAACAACACAAAAAACGCACTCCATAATTTACTAAACTTTTTCTTGTTTTTGATGCCGTAATCAGTACTGTTAGCACCTTGTCGCAATGTGTCAAAGGCATTGATAACATTAGATTTGTTTACATTCAGTTTAGTCCATAATCCGGTTGACCACCAACCCAACACAAAACCCCAAATAACATAAAGGGTGGTGTACAAACCCATTACCCAATAGCTGAAAGAAAAGTTACTTGCCAATTGAAAATCTTTTAAAATACCATTCACAAATAAGTCTAAAGCCTCCCAAACCGACTTGCCAAAAATGAGGGTCATTACTAAAAATTTTTGAATGGCGCTTTCAAATAAGGCTATGGCACCAAAAACGGGACCTGCAATTTTTGTAGATGGAATCAACCCATAAAATAAGGCTCCGGCCAAACCTTGAAACGAAACAGCAATATAGGCCATTGGAGGCGAGTGCGGACTTGCTGCAGCCTTAACCAACACCACCAATAAGGTGGCTTGTAAAATGGTGGCTGATTTGTTTTTGGCAATTCCGGCCAACAAGGTGATGATGACAATGGCGAATCCGCCCAAAAAAAATCCTGTAAAAGGAATTTTAAACGCATGCATAAATCCGCCTAAGCCACTTTCACTCAATGCCCATAACGCGGTTAGTTTGGTTACTGCTTTTGTTTGATCACTCATTTATTGAATTCGTTTACAAACAAATGTAATAAACCCTGTATGCTATTGGAATAAAAATTATTTCATCAGTATTAAAAACCATTTCTGTTTATCATTCGTATATTAGTTAAGCATATTGCTTATGAAATACTTATTACTTTGTGTGTCTGTTTTAATGCTTTTCTCTTCAAAGGCTCAATTGGTTATTGATGATAGCAACAGCGATAAATTTCTGAATATCAATCCATATGCATTGATTATGGAAAGGGGAGATCAGGCTCCTTCCATTCAGCAACTTTTATTTGATTCGGTTGAAAACAACCTTAATCCAGTAATAGAACCCAATACCGGTTTTACCAACCATTATTTCACCATTAAATTTTCAATTCACAATACCACCAATCAACCGCTTACCTATTTTATTGAAACAGCTCGTCCCATAACGGATGAAGTGGTGTTGCATGAAGCGGAAAACAATCAACTTATTCAAACTCAAAAAACAGGTGATTTAACACCGTATACGCAAAGGGCGTTCTCCAACAGACGTTCCGTTTTTAAAATAACTTTACCTGCCAATGCGCAAAGGCAATATTGTTTATTGCTGAAGAGTGACGGGGAGGTGATTAACTTGGCCACCAACCTTTATCCGGTGGATGATTTTGTAGCCGACAGTCTAAACGAACAACTGATTTACGGCCTTTTTTATGGTCTTATTTTATTGGCCGGCATTGCCTATTTGTTCTTCTATTTTGCTTTAGGTGAAAAAAGTTTTTTGTATTACAGCTTTTATGTTTGGTCGGTTGGGTTGATGCAGTTTTCCATTGATGGATTGTATTACCAAATATTTGCGCCCGGGGCAGGAATTTGGTCAGCTAAAAGTGTGTTGATTTTTGCAGGCATTGGTGCGTTTATGCTGGTAAAATACGGACAAACATTTCTTAGGGTATATCAATATTTACCACAATTAAATAAAGTGTATCAACTTTTATTGGTGTGCATTGCCGGGTTTTTGGTTTGGTTTATTTTATACCCAAGCATTGTTCCGATAAGCTATCCTATTATGAATTTGCTTGGCCTGTGCGCCTTGTTTCTCATTATTTTTACCATCGTAAAATTGTATTCATCCGGCATCACGGTTGACTATTTCTTTACGGCAGGTTTTATCTTTCTGGTTTCGGCTTTAACTGTGTTTATACTCAATAACTTTGGGGCTATACCAAATTCATTTTTTACCCATTACAGCTCAAAATTTGGCACCGGCATAGAGGTTATTTTCCTTTCCTTATCCATGAGTAATTTAATACGTAAACTCAAGAGCGAAAAGGAAGTGGCACAAAGCATTGCCTTGAAAAAATCTGAGGATATGAATGAACTGAAATCCTATTTTATGAACAACATGAGTCATGAGCTACGCACTCCGCTTAATGCCATCATGGGAATTTCAGATATGTTGATGAAAGAAAATATACCACAAGAAGTAAAAGAAAATATTTCGGTCATCAACTACTCATCACATAGTTTGTTGAGTTCAGTAAATGATATTTTAGATTTCAGCAAAATAGAAAGGGGAGAACTCACCCTTGAAAGAGCAGGTTTTGATACGGCAAAAACCATTGATGAAATCAAATATTATATGCAAAAGCAATCACTCGATAAGGGATTGATTTTTCATTGGGAGGTTGATCAACATATACCTCAACGATTGATTGGTGATGCCAGCCGATTTATTCAAATACTGAACAATGTATTGAGTAATGCCGTAAAATTCACCACACATGGAAGTGTAGCGGTTAATATTCATACCTCTTCAAAAACCAATAATCAAGTGGTGTTAAAAATTGTGGTGAGTGACACCGGAGTGGGTATTCCAAAAGAAAAAATGGATTCCATTTATGAGGCATTTACCCAAGAAAGTATGACCCATAAAAGAAAATTTGGCGGGTTAGGCTTGGGCTTAGCTATTGTAAAAAAACTGGTTGATTTATACCAAGGCAATATTCATATCAGCAGTGAGGTAGATAAGGGTACAACTTGTGTGGTGGAGTTACCTTTTGAAATAGACTCTTCTGTTGAGGCAACGCAAGTGATACAACACATAAAAAGTCCTGAAGATGGACTCATACGTGTGTTGGTGGTTGAAGATAATGCCATGAATCAACTCATTATGAAAAAAGTGTTGAGTAAAAAGCCTGAATTGGTGTTCAGTATGGCTAATCATGGAGAAGAGGCTTTGGCACTGTTGCAACAAGAATACTTTGATATTGTATTAATGGATTTACAAATGCCGGTGATGGATGGATATGAATGTACCATTGCTATTCGAGGTGGACAAGCAGGTAATACGTATAAACAAATTCCAATTATTGCCATTACTGCGGATGTGATGGAGGGAACTAAAAACCGAACCAAAGAAATTGGCATGAATGCTTACCTAAGTAAGCCGTTTAATCATGATGAGTTGTTGAAGTTAATTGATGAATTAGCTTTTTCAAACAAATAATCATGGGGTAATATGCATTCATAAAAAATCAATACAGGTTTTATTCAAAACACGGGCCTAATCAAAAGCTAAAGTCTCCGTAATGTGATGCTTTCATGCAATATTAGAATGATCAGCATAATTGTTGTACCTTGCTGAAATATCAATATGTTACAATTTAAAGATTTCAATTTTAACCCACTGCTTCAAGAAGGGTTAGATTCCATGGGATTTGAAACCCCAACTCCAATTCAAAAGCAAGCAATACCCATTATATTGTCAGGCAAAGATTTAATTGCCTGCGCACAAACAGGTACCGGAAAAACGGCTGCTTATTTATTGCCGGTAATGCACAGTATTGCCCAGCAAGCCCAATCAAAACTAACTACATTAATTATTGCTCCAACTCGTGAATTGGCGCAACAAATAGATAAACAAGTCGAAGGCTTAGCCTATTTTGTAGGTTTAAGTTCTATTTGTGTGTACGGTGGCAATGATGGAAGTGCATTTTCGCAACAACAAAAAGCCATGCGTGAAGGTGCAGATATTATAGTGGCCACTCCGGGCAGATTATTGGCCATGCTCACCTCAAGCGGTTCGGTTGATATGAGTAATATACAACACTTAATTTTAGATGAAGCAGATCGTATGTTGGATATGGGATTTTATGATGATATTTTAAGAATCATCAATTATTTACCCACTAAACGACAAACTTTATTGTTTTCGGCAACCATGCCGCCTAAAATTCGCATGTTGGCCAATAAAATTTTACAACAACCCGAACAAATAAATATTGCTATTAGTAAACCCGCAGAAGGAATTTTGCAACAAGCCTACATGGCATTTGATACACAAAAAAATGCATTGTTGTTAAATATTTTAGCGCAATACCAAGAAGGAAGCATCATACTGTTTGCAGGCACCAAGGATAAGGTAAAAGAGATTGAGCGTGATTTACGTTACCAGAAAATACCGGTAAAGGCTTTTCACAGCGACCTTGATCAATCCGTGCGTGAGGAAATTATGCGAAACTTTAGAAACCGTGAATTACGCATGTTAATTGGAACGGATATTTTATCGCGTGGTATTGATATTGATGGGATTAGTTTGGTGATTAATTATGATGTGCCGGCTGATGCGGAAGATTATGTGCATCGTATTGGCAGAACGGCAAGAGCAGCCACCACAGGCACGGCCATTACATTTATTAACCCTAAAGATGTAAATAAATTTGCGGGTATTGAAAAATTGATTGGCTATGAAATTGAAAAACTTCCGCTTCCTGAACACTTGGGAGAAGCTCCGGTTTATAAGGCTACTACAAAAAATAAAAAACAATTTAAGCCTAAATCAAAGCCGTTTAAAAAAACGTACAACAAACCAAAGCAGTGAGTATGATTATACGCTCTTCAACTCATAAAAAACGGGGGGATAAGCATCTATCTTGAAATATCATCTAAATGTAAAATAACTATTATACCTTATTTCCAACTCTTTTGAATTCGGCAGTTACATGTCTGTAAATACAGGATATTATCAATTCTCGATTAACTTGTAGGTTGATTAATTAAGAGTTAATGATGCTAAAGAATCAATTTTTCTATGCCATCGAAACTTTAAATAATTAAATAAGGATAATGGTTATAATATCGTATATCAAATACAAAACATGATAAAATCACCATTAATCTATTTAACAATATTTATATTGGTATTGGGCTGCCAAGATAAATCAAGTGATAAGGTGCAGCCTAGTAATCAAGTCGATTCTACCACGAGTAAATGGATTTATTTCAACCAATCCTTTGTTACCAAAGAAAGAATATTTGATGTAATAGTAAATCCACGAAAACCAAACGAGTTTATTGTATTGAGTGAAAACAAGTTGTATTTTCTTGACAAGAATTTTAAAGTGATAAATCAAGTTCAATATGCCAGTAGAAATTATAGAGGCCTTCATTTGATTAATAATATTTTACCATTTTTCTTTACCAATGTTGAGAATGAATCAAATGGTAAAAACTATTTTAATAGATATTGGTTGGATTTTGAAAGTTATGGACTTATTTATTGGGGTATTAATTACCCTAGCGAGTATGTAAGTTATGACGGAAGTGCAATATGTGAAATAGTTGATCAAGTAGAAGATTATTATAACCAAAAGCTCCCCATAAACCTTTATGAGATTAGCCATTATCAAAAGCCAAATATACCACGAGATTATGTGTTAAAACGCTACGGACAATTTTCATCTGATACTACAAATTACACCATTAGTAATCCTTTATTTGGTTTTTCTAAGGTATTATCAAATAAGTTGGGCTACTTATTATATAATGAAGGTGTGCGAAGGTATACGCTTGTTAATCCAACATTAACAAACCATTCCAACCAATCATTTCCTGATAACGACACTAGAAAATTCATATCAACGGACGATAATTTTTATGTACAAGTGAATATGAAAACCTATTCGATAAATCAAGATGGCACACATAGTGAAGTACCCAAGTTAGCTGATTTTCATTTAATTGATAAAATTGATAATGAGAATTTATTGTTAAATCAGGGTGATTTTGCTGTTTATAATATCAAAAATGGCTCAATAACTTATTTAAATAATTCAGGTTCTAAGCCTAATGAGCATACTTGTGTGCTTAATCATAAAATTATTGTATTCAAAACTGAAGGAGTCAAAACCTATTCTTTAACAAAATAACTTGGTTAAGAACATAATTAAATTATTTGCCAAATAAAAATTGTATTTTACCTTTTTACACCGCCCTTAGCCACGGCCTTGGCTTCCCAAGGTTCATCAGGCCAGGCATGTTTAGGATACCTGCGCTGCAATTCCTTTTTAACTTCGTAATACGTGTTATTCCAAAAGCTTCTTAAATCGGCAGTTACTTGCACGGGCTTGTAGCCCGGAGATAATAAGTGTAACACCACACCGGTTTGGCCGTTATTAATTTTAGGAGTTTCCGCTAAACCAAATACCTCTTGCAAGCGAACAGCCAACACCGGAGTTTCTCCGTGCGCAAAGTATTCCAAGCGAATGTTTGAACCGCTGGGAACTTGTATTTTTTCAGGGGCAAGTTTATTCAGCAATTGTTGTTTGTCCCATCCCAAATAATTCAACAAGGCATCTTTCAAATCAATACGCTTTAAATCTTCGGGCTTTTTTACTTCATGTAAATAAGGCGCTAACCATACTTCGGCCACAAGCAACAATTGTTCTGTGTTCACATCCGGCCAATCTTCTTGTGTATTCCAATTTCTTAAACTTAAAATGCGGTGTTGCAGTTGAATAAATGCATCATCTATTTGCAACAAACTTTCGCCTTGTTGTTTAATGGCATCAATAATGGCTTGCTGCACCAACTCATTGCTAGGGTTGGGTATAGGCGTTGATTTAAGTACAATATTTCCAATGCGTAATTCACGGTTTGCAATTACTCCGCCTTTGCGTGCATCCCAGGTAATTACCTCTTTCTCACGTACCATACTAATTAAATCTTTTGGGTTAAGGGGAGAAGCCAAAAAGATTTTTCCTAATCCGTCACGGGCATCCATATGTGCAACAGCCAACCAACTTTCATGCGCCAAATCATCTTTATGGCCGGCTGTAGCAATTTTACCATTGGCCAATTGAAACTGTGCATTATTGCCTGTTCGTGCACAGGCAATACGTTCCGGGTAAGCATGCGCCAATAACAAGCCCGTTTCATGCACATCAACGGGTTCGTTTGATGGTTCAACTTTTAACAGGTTTCGGTATTGTGCAGCAATTTTTTCAATTCGTGCTAATCGGTTATTTAATTTGCCCACCTCACGGTTTCTTCTCAACACTTCAATTCTCAAATTAATATCAATTCCTGAGTCTTTAGGCAATGGATCTCTTTCTTCTAACACTGCGGCAATATCCGCTGCCAAAGCCACCGAATGATTTTCTTGTGCCTTAAGCAACATGTGCGCAATACGCGGATGGCAGGGGAGTTGATGCAAAGCTTTTCCGTGTTTGGTCACTTTATTGCCCTCAATCGCATGCAATTGTTGCAAGGTATCAATGGCCATGGCCACAGCCGCTTTAGGTGGTGGTGTTAACCATGTTAACGCGTAAATATCGGATATTCCCCAAGCAAATAATTCAAGCATTAAACCGGTAAGATCGGCTTCTTCAATTTCCGGAATTCTATGTTCCGATAATCTGTCGTGGGTTGCTTTGCTCCACATGCGATAGCATACTCCGGCACTTAATCTACCTGCACGGCCTGCACGTTGGTCGGCTGAATCTTTGGTGATGGATACGGTCTCTAATCTGGATAAACCTGATTTTGGATCAAACCTTGAAACACGACTCAAGCCGCAATCTACAACCATTTTGATGCCTTCAATGGTTAAACTGGTTTCGGCAATTGAAGTGGCCAATACTACTTTTCGTTTGCCGTTTCTATTGGGCATAATGGCCGCCATTTGTGCAGCAGGTGGCAACTGACCGTATAATGGATGTATCGAAAATCCGGATAATTCTTTTTCTAATAATTCAGCTGTTCGTTTAATTTCTGCTTCTCCTGGTAAAAATACCAAAGCATCGCCTTCGTGTTTCTTAGTCGCATCGAAAACTGTTTTTGCAGTAAGTTCGGGCAGCAACATTAAATCAGATTGGCCGGTGTAATGAATTTCAACCGGGTATTGTTTTCCCTTGCTAACCGAAACAGGAGCCTGCAATAATTCTTCTAATGCTGCCATATTTAAAGTGGCCGACATCACCATAATCCGTAAATCCGGCCGCAATACTTGTTGGGCTTCTCTGCATAATGCCAATGCCAAATCGGCATGTAAACTGCGCTCATGAAACTCATCAAAAATTACCAATCCAACATCTTCCAAAGCATTATCTTGTTGCAACAAACGGGTTAAAATTCCTTCCGTTACCACCTCAAGCCGGGTTGTCGCACTCGTTTTTTGTTCAAATCTAATCCTATATCCAATGGTTTCGCCAACCGGTTCGCCCAACAAATCAGCCATACGATACGCAATGGTTTTCGCAGCCAATCTTCTGGGTTCAAGCATCATTATTTTTTTATGATTCAACCATTCTTCCTGCAATAAAGTCAGTGGTAACAAAGTACTTTTTCCTGCTCCGGGCGGGGCATTAACAATAAGGGTTTGGTGTTGCTTGAGTTTTGATTTTACATCATCAATAATCTCAACAACGGGCAATTCAACTTGGTAAGGATTAAACGTCAAAACAAATGATTTGAAGCAAAAGTAAATGATTAATACTTAGGTTAAATTTTTAGATGTTACTTTTTTGTGCATACAGTTTCACTTACCGAAACCTAAATTGCAAGCATGCGTAAGTTATTTTTCCTCTTTCTTTTGTTCTTGATGGTGTATCAAAATCAAGCACAGCAAGTTTATTTATCACCTAATTTAAAGTTGTTTCTTCAAACACAACAAAAAGAAAATAGTATTGATAAAAAATCAAACCGAATGATTGCAGCCTTTATTAAGGTGGATACACAAGTGTTGAATGAACAAACTTTACTTGGTTTGGGTGTGCGCATTGGTACCAAAGCCAAAAATATTTGGACTGTACAAGTTCCTGAAAATAAATTACAACAGTTTGTACAACTTAAAGGCTTACTTCAAATACAATTGGATGAGCCTATTGCCGTAAATATGAATGTGGCCAGACGTGCAAGCCGTGTTGATTCGGTGCATAAAGGCACGAATTTACCCATGCCTTACACCGGAAAAAATGTTGTGGTTGGTATTATTGATGCAGGATTTGATTACGGTCATCCAACTTTTTATGACACCTCCGGTAAACAACTTCGCATTAAACGTATTTGGGAGCAACATAAAACAGGTACGCCTCCAAGCGGTTACTCCTATGGCAATGAAATAACCGACACTGCACAAATGATTTTATCCGCAAATGATGTGGCCTCTTTTTCTCACGGCACACACGTTGGCGGAATTGCAGCAGGTTCGGGCAATGGAGCCGGAAACGATACTTCGTACAAAGGAATTGCATACGAAAGTGATTTGGTTTTTGTGGGCATTAAACCACAGCCGGATGAATGGACAAGCATGGGAATGACCAGTATTGTTGATGCCGTGAATTACATTTTCACCTATGCCGAATCACAAAATAAACCTGCTGTTGCCAACCTAAGTTGGGGTTGTTCCATTGGCCCGAATGATGGCAGTTCCTTGGTTGCGCAAGCTTTGGATAACTTAACCGGACCCGGAAAAATATTTGTGGTTTCAGCGGGTAATAACGGTGATGAAAAAATTCACTTAACCAACAAAGACAATGTATCGGCCTTAACCATAACCTATTTAAACTTTCCGTTGGTGAAAGGTGAGAAGCGCACCTGGGTTGATGTTTGGGGTGAAAAAGGGAAGGAGTTATGCGTGAGTTTACTCATGTACAATGGCAATACTTTGCTAGATTCATCTGTAAAAATTTGCGCCATTAGTAACCAAGCAGTGGATACCTTTTTACTCGGACTTTCAGGTGATACTTTATTTTATAAAATGAGTGCAGCAGCCGTTGATCCGAACAATGAAAAAACACATGTGTTGCTTGATTTATTTAATAAAAGTAACCGAACTGTTGCCATGCGCATCGATCATGGAGGTAAATACCATGCTTGGATGGGATTGGTGAATGACTACACCGGATATTATGGGGCATTTAGCAACAACGGTTTATTTTATGCCACCAATGGCGACAGCAGCTTTACATTAGGCGAAATGTCGTGTACGCGCTCAGCCATTACTGTAGCTGCATTTACCACCAAAACTAGGTTTAGAAATTTAGCAGGTTCAAATGTGAGTTATTCAGGTTATACCGTAACCGGTGCATTAACTCCATTTTCTAGTCATGGCCCAACAGCAGACCTGCGCAACAAGCCCGATGTAGCCGCTCCTGGAATGACTTTGGCTTCAGCCGTAAATTCTTATGATGTATCTTACGCAAACGGTGGAAGTAATTATGGGCAAAGTGTGGCTCAATTTGTTGGCAACCATACCGGCCGAACCTATTATTATGCCGAAGCCAGTGGAACCAGTATGGCTGCACCCATGGTAAGTGGTATTGTTGCGCTGATGTTGCAAGTCAATCCAAGCTTAACACCTGAACGAGTTAAAGACATTTTCAAACAGACCGCCATTTTAGATAATTTCACCACCGCTAATCCCAATCCATATTTCTGGGGTGTTGGAAAAGTGAATGCTTATGGCGCAGTAAAACGTGCAGTTGAAACAGTTGGCTTAATAGATGAAAACGATATTTTAAATAAGGTTATTTCATTGTTCCCTAATCCTGCAACCAACGAATTAAACATAGTAACAAATAATTACCAATACCTAGATTATCAAATCACCGATATAACCGGTAAATTGATATCAAACGGATGTACAACAAACAATAAACTTAATGTTAGTGAGTTACAAAACGGCATGTACATTATTACTTTTAAAAGTAACGGCAGCCTTATTGCTACTCATAAATTCATAAAAAACTAAATCCATAATATTGATCCAAACATAGGCTGCATTAAAAAGCATAAGTTTAAATGAATCTGATATTTATAATTTAAAAAAGCTATCTTTATCAAATTAACAACCCTAACTTATGCGAAATTATTTAATTAAAGGTGCTATTTTATTGGCATCCACTTTTGCCACAAAAGCAACAATTGCCCAATCCATTCCTAATGGAAATTTTGAAAACTGGATTACTACGAGTATAGATAAGCCCAACAATTGGATTTCAACCAATGACGATTATAGTGGTGGGCCCATTTGTGTATCAAAAAGCAGCGATAGCAGAAGTGGCTTTGCCATTAAGCTGGAAACCAAAGAAACCGGATTTGGTACAGGTGCTGCAGGCTTTTTTATCAATACATCAGGCGACCCACTTTCAGCGGAAGGGGGTGTGCCATATTCCCAAATTCCTGATGGAATTAACGGGTATTACAAAGGGAACTTTATTACAGGAGATAGCGCAATTATTTTGGTGATATTTAAGAAGAATGGTCAAATTTTAAGTCAAAACCTGTTTAAAATTGGCACATCAACAAATACATATACTCCTTTTAACTTCACATTTGATTTTATTGATAACCCCGATACAGTAATTTTTGGAGCAGCCTCATCAGATATTGTTAACAATCAAGAATTAACCCCCGGTAACTCCATAATTTTTGATGATATTACATTTACAGGCACTGGAATCAATCAACAATTAAATAATACTAATTTTAATGACTGGTCAAGCAGTTTGTTTTACGATTTTGCCGATTGGACACCATCTACAAATGAAGTAACAAGAACCACTGATAAATATAAGGGTGAATCAGCAGCTTTAATTCCGGTTACCGATTTTGGTGATGGATTTATTTTGGGTGGCAACTTAACCTTAGGTAAACCCAATGAGAACATGAGCCGACAAGGAATTCCATATAATAAAACTGATGATACCCTTACTTTCTATTATAAATTTAACTCAGTTGGGGATGATAGTGCCGCAGTAATTGTTGGATTGTTCAAGCAAGGCTTCCCCATTTTGAATTTGAATATCATGCTTGAACCTACCTCAACCTATCAACAGGTGAACATTCCGTTAAATGTATCTCTTGCTCCAGATACTATTTCCATGTCGTTTGCAGTAGCACAGTCACAAATTAACCCCGCAAGTTTAGGTTCTATTTTGATTATTGATGAAGTAACCTTTGCAAGCGAACCATTAAACACAGGAATGAAAAATTGGATTAAAGGCACCCAACAAGCATCGATTTATCCTAATCCTATGATTAGTGAATTAAATATCCGTACTCAGGGTTATAAAAATGCCAATTATGCTGTAATGGATATTGCAGGCAAAGTATTATTAAGCGGAAATGTTGATGATATGCCAATTTATACTGGCGAACTGCAAAACGGAATTTATTTGATTACTTTAAAAAGCAACGGTAAAGTTATATGCACACAAAAGGTGGTTAAAGCGAATCACTAAAATATTTTAAGTCACTTACGATTAAAGCCATTACAGATAATTTCGGTAATGGCTTTTTTTATGTATGATTATTTGAATGCAAATGAGTGAAGCCATTTATACGAATGCTGATAATAAAATGAATAAAATGGGTATTGATACTGACTAACTACAACCATGTTGGAGCTAATTATTTATATAAAACATTGAAATACAATTATTAAGTGCATTTTTTGAACCATACCATTTGCCTCATAATTAACATTATGTTAAATAGTTCATTTCATAATTAAGGGAGCTATTCACTCCCTTAATAAATTATTTAATTATATTGAATTGAGATTACTCTTGTTCCAACTCTTCTATTTGTTTCTTAATCTCCATGAATTTTTTCTCATCGTTCATGTTACCATAAACAGATTTAATTGATTCCAAAACCAGGATTTTGTTGTTACGTTTCTCACGTTTTTTGTCGTCATCCGATTCACTCATGGTTTCAACGGCAGCTAACGCATCGTTAAAATGTTTTAGAGCTCTTCCCAAAATTTCATCTTGTTGTTTCTTTAGCGGTGCTAATTTTTTATCATAATCGGCTTGTGTGCTAGCTTGAATATTGTTGATTTTGTCCGCAACTTCTGTGTTTTCATAGTTATTAATCAAAGCTCCCATGGCATAATGTCCATCCATATTATCCGGATTAATTTCAATAGATTTTTTGTAATCCTTTTCAGCTAAGGCCACCAACGACTTTAATTCTTTATATAATGAATCCGATAACGCTCTTTGTTTTTTGGCTTGAGCCTCTAATTTAGCTTTTGTAGCAGGCACTTTTTCACGAGCTGCCTTATTCTTTAACACATCCGATTCAACTCGGGCATCTTTTGCTCTTTTACTTCTGTCTGATGCCATTCGATCGTAAATATTACCACGTATATACATTAACATGGCGTTTTCCGGGTCGTTGGTTAACACATCATTTAATTTGGTTAGCAACACATCAGTTTTGTTCTGGCGGATATAAATGTTTAACTCATAATTCAATAAGTCCTTATCAGTTTGAAAACGCTCTCTGCCTTTGCTTACCACTTCTAAGGCTCTGGTGGTATCCCCATCATTTAAGTAAGTTTCGGCATTAAAGTAATATACCAATGGATCATTATATCCGGCATCAATCAACTTTTGTGAGTAATTGCGGGTGATATCCATTCGTTTATCAAAGTAGGCCGATTTATAAATGGCATTGTAAATATTACCTTCAGTTAGATTGTTCTTTTTTAACACCCCTTCTTTATCGAACTTTACGTTATCCAATACATATTCAAAAAACTTGATGGCATCTTCATAACGTTTCGCCTGCAGCATATCATAAGCCTTATTATACGCATCAAAGGATGATTGAATAATGGCAATATCATGGCAGTAGTCATATTTTTTCTTCACATCACTTGTTACACATCCTTTTGCCGCCAATACAAAATTTTCTACCGAATTGGGATCAATTAGGTTGGTGTAGTTCTTACTGTGCAAGATGGTATCGTAAATGGCCGTGCGGTAAAACCACATTTTAGGGTCATTTTTGGTATCCTCATGGTTTGCCGCCAAGTCAATGTATTTTTTAGCATCTTCCAACTCAAGGTTATTGAGAGAAAAATAGGCATTTTCAACGTTGGCTCTTTGTGCCATTGCTGCACCCGAACATAGGCCAACAGCAATAAGTAAAACAACTTTCTTCATAAAATAAAAATCGCTCAAATTTTAATTGGGTGCAAACTAATGCTTAATCTTTGCATTACAAAAAACGAAAGTTAAGCACTTTTCTGATGTTAAGTCATTGTTAATTTGCATTTGGTTGTATGCAACTATCCCGCCAAATTGCGTAATTGAATCCTTATTCAAAATAGTTGTACTATTTTTGTAGCTGTTGTATGATTAAAGATTATAAAGGAAGTTTATATAAAGACAGAGAAATAAGTTGGATGCTGTTTAACGAGCGTGTGTTGCAGGAGGCCGAATGTGATGAAACACCCTTGCTGGAGCGACTTAAATTCTTAGCCATTTTTTCTTCCAATAATGATGAATTTTTTAGAGTAAGGGTAGCAGGATTACTTCGTAACCAGCGCAATGGGGTGCGTTCTCCCCTGCAATTCCCTCCCGCTGTTATTATTTCTGAAATACAGCGTATGGCCATTTTGCACAATGAGCGTTTTAATAAGGTTTACGATCTGATATTGGCCAAATTAGCCAAAGAAAAAGTACATATTTTAAATGAGCAACAACTGAATGAGTCTCAAAAAAGTACGGTAATCGAGTACGCTAAACGTGAGGTAATGCCTCATTTATTTCCGGTTTTATTGGATGATTTAAAACATCCGCCCCACTTAAAAGACCGAATTATCTATTTGGCTGTTCGAATGAATGACTCCCAAAGAGTACTTACCCCAAAACATGCCATTATTGAAATTCCGGTTGGCCCGCTCAATAGGTTTTATCAATTGCCAAAACAAGGTGATGAAAATTACATTATGTACTTGGATGATGTGATTAGAACTTCGTTGGGAAGGATTTTCAATATATTTGATTACGATGAATTTGAGGCATATACGATTAAACTCACTCGTGATGCAGAGTTTACAATTGATGAGGATGGGGATGAAATCAGAACCAGTATTTTAGAAAAGATTCAAAAAAGCATCAAACAACGTTCAAAGGGTAATCCTACTCGCTTTGTTTATGATGCCGAAATGCCTAAATCAATGGTTGATTTTATTGCCGACAAACTGCAATTGCGCAACATCAATTTAATTGCCGGAGGCCGATACCATAACTTTAAAGACTTTATGGATTTTCCAAGGGTTGGTGAGCCGCATCATTATTACCCCTCGCTTCCCCCAATTCCAATACCTGAACTTGATAAAAGCCGCACCATTTTTGATGCCGTAACCCAAAAAGATTACTTTTTGAGCCACCCCTATCAAAGTTTTGATTACCTTATTAGAATGTTAAGGGAGGCTGCGATTGACCCCAAGGTTCAGGCCATAAAAATAACTTTGTACCGTGTTGCCAAACACAGCAATGTGGTTAACGCCTTAATCAATGCTGTAAAAAATGGCAAAAAAGTAACTGTTTTAATGGAACTGCAAGCCAGGTTTGATGAAGAACATAATATTTATTGGACAAATCAATTGCAAGAAGCCGGAGCAAGGGTTCACTTTGGAAAACCGGGACAAAAAGTACACACCAAAGTGTGTTTAATTTACCGACAGGAAGAAGGTAACTTGAAAACATATGCCCACCTTTCAACGGGAAATTATAATGGGGTAACTTCAAGAATTTATTGCGATCACGGATTACTTACCAAAAACAATGCCTACACCGAAGACTTGGAAAAGTTGATGGATATGTTGTTTCAAAGTCCACGCAAAAACAAATATAAACACTTGCTGGTGGCACCCGATAATATGTATCGATTATTTGAAAGCATGATTGATAATGAAATTAAACAAGCCAAATCGGGTAATAAGGCTTATATCATTGCCAAAATGAACAGCTTATTGGATGAAAACATCATTAGAAAACTATATGAAGCCAGCAAAGCAGGCGTTCGGATTCAATTAATTGTAAGAGGCATTTGCGCTTTGGTTCCCGGGGTTAAAGGATTGAGTGAAAACATTCAGGTTATCAGCATTATTGATCGTTTTTTGGAGCATGCCAGGGTATATGTTTTTTGTAATGGAGGTGATGAAAAGGTGTATTTGGCTAGTGCCGATTGGATGACTCGAAACCTGTTTAAACGGATTGAGTGCGGTTTCCCAATTTTTGACGAAGAGATTAAAAAAGAACTCTTAGATATAATACATATTCAGTTGACTGATAACGTAAAAGCAAGGCTAATTGACCAAGATTACGATAACAAATATGTAAAAAACAACCACCCTCAAATACGCGCCCAATATGCCATTTACGAGTACTTGAAACAAAAGTATTCGTCAGATTAATGTAAATTTTCAGTTATCTTTGTAAGGCAAAAACGCTTGTCGCTACGTATTTTCAATACATAGAGGAAAGTCCGGGCAACACAGAGCACCGTACTACCTAACGGGTAGGTCCCGGAGGTAATAACCGGGAACAGACAGTGCCACAGAAAACAGGTAGCCTCTGCAGCAATGCAGCGGTAATAGTGAAAAGGCGGTGTAAGAGACCACCGTTCTGCCAGTGATGACAGAAGCAAGGTAAACCTTACGGGTTGCAAGGCCAAATAGGTTACGAAGTTTCAACTTGTTGAAACACAGCACTGCTCGTGCTGATTTCGTAATGGGTAGGCTGCTAGATTTTGGTTGTGAAGCCAAAACGAGATAAATGACAAGCACTTTGGTAACAAAGTACAGAACCCGGCTTATGTTTTTGTTTTTTTGAAAGAGTTGTTGTTTTTCTAACTGCAACTCTTTTCTTTGTTTAAATAAAACTAAACAATCTTAATCTTGTTTAGAGTAAAACACACCTCTATATGATAGTAACCTTGCGCCAGTTACAATATGTAACCGCCCTTGCAGAAACGGGAAGTTTCAGCAAAGCAGCAGAACTTTGTTGTGCAGAACAAAGCACAGTTAGCCAACAAGTAAAAACCCTTGAAGAAAAGCTTGGTGTTCAGTTGTTTGACAGAAGCACACAGCCTGTAAAATTAACAGCTGATGGTGCCGTGATTGTAACCCAGGCAAAGGAGATACTAGATAAAGTGGAAGACCTAATCAAGCCATTTAAACAAAATCCGAAACGATACGCAGATGCCGTATAAACAAAAAAGCGCCTTTGGGCGCTTTTTTTATGTAGTGGTTGTTTGTGCTCTAATTTCCTTTTTTATTTCTTCCAATTGATTTGCCAATTGTTCCAAATCTTTCCCCGCGTGGTTAATATGCACGTTCATTTCTTGCACATGCATGATTTCATCCAATAGAATTTTGTGGTAATTTATTACCAAACTGTGCATTTCCTTTGCGTTATTAATCAATTGATTAAGTGAGGTGATTTTAGCTAACACTTCATTAAAATCAACCGATGGCCTTTTTACTTTTTGCATGTGGCCTTCACCTAAAAGCAACCAATACGGATCAACCTCTATAAATTCATGTAATACTTTCTGAATCAACTCAATTCCCGGTTTATTTCGACCGGTTGTGATATGTGTAATCATGGGTAACGATACTCCCAATACACTTGCAAAGGATGATTTTGAGTGGTTGTATCGAATCATTATCTCTACTATTCTTTTATTTAGTTCATCCATATATATAATTGATTATTAAATGTTTATTCTACGCTATTTACAATAGTTAACTTAGTGGTTTACAAAAGTAAATACCTGTAAACATTTGTAAATAACACACTTTACACATGTTAAATCATGGAATAAAGTAATTATTTAATTTATATATTATTTTAAATTGATTATCAATATTTTATAAAATATAAAATTTGACATTTTTACAACTGTAAAATGGTTCATTTTTAAGATTTACAGATGGAAACTAATTCATTAAGCATAA
>JBKDBG010000062.1:0-9423 GCA_046314755.1 Bacteroidota bacterium
CCTTTACCCCAACAATTGCTTCGGATTTACTTTTAATTTTACTTGAATCTTCCAGCACAACACTTGCAGGCGGAATAATGCTATTATTTGAAGCATTTTTTTCTGAAATATTTTCAGGCTGTTTTAAAATGGTGTGATCCACTTCACCTCGTTGGTTAGATGAAGAATTTTGATTGACGCCAGCCGTATGATTTTCCCCTGAAACCGCAATGGTTACTTCGTTGCTTGCTGCTTTTCGTTGTTTATTAGTAAGAACTTTGTTTTGAGTAATAGCCGATTGAAACTTACCAACCGAAACCTGAGATTTGTCAATCCTTTGTTTTCGGTTCGTTATTGAAGTGGAAGGAGTTGAAGGACTTATTGCAGTTGTTAGTTTCAATGATGGATTGACTATTTCTGCCTCATGCTTAACCTTAATCTCAACCTGATTTCCGGGCTCCTTAATCCCAATTGTCGTTTTTTGATTTTTTGATACTTCTGAATTAATCGAAACTTTTTTATAATCAGGCATCATTCCAACATTTTCATTGGCAGATTGATTCAACAGGTAACCGGCCCAAACACCGGAGAAAAGCAATAATATCAAACTGATATACCAAACCGCTCTTGTTTTTTTGCTGCCCGGTTCAGGTGGTAGTTGAGCTTCAATAATTGCCCACGACTCAGGCTTAGGTGTAACTTCATAAGAACCAATCTTCCCCTCAACCTTTTTTTCAAACTCCGGCTTATTTACCTCTTGGTCAATACGGGACCATAACGATTCGGAAGGTTTAAATTCCGTATCATCCAACTGCTGCTTCAGCTTTTTCTCAAAATCGTTATTTCGGTTCCCTAAAAGGCTCATTTAATATTTGAAAATGTTTTGCTAATAGTTGTTGCATAACCATGCGAGCTCTGGCATACTGCGACTTGGAAGTTCCTACTGCAATACCCAACATATCACTAATTTCTTTATGGGTATAACCTTCCACGGCATACAAGTTAAAAATCATGCGGTAGCCTTCGGGCAATTGCTGCACCAAAGCTATTATTTCTTTTGCCGAAATCTTATCAATGATATCATCATGATAAACAGCATCATAATCTTCCTGGTCTAAGTCTTCCTGGAATTTTCGGCTTCGGTGTTTAAAAAAATTAATGGCGGTAAAAACCATAATTCTTCTTACCCAACCTTCAAAACTGCCTTCATTTTTAAACCGACTGATATTGTGAAAAACCTTAATAAACCCTTCCTGCATCATATCTTCGGCCTCTGCTCTGTCTTTGGCATATCGCATACAAACCCCCAGCATTTTTGATGCATAACGCTCATAGAGCATCTTTTGGGAGCTCCTTTTGCCGCTTATACAGCCATCTATCATATCCTTTTCTTCGCTGGTCATGTGGGTTTTCTATTAGTCAATTTACAAAAAAGAATGGTTGCATGACATTTTTTTACTTTATATGACAAAATAAAGCGGTTAATTCCCTTAGCCGACTTAATATTGTCAGCATTTTAGTGTTGGCACAATTGTAGAGACCAAATGAATCGGAAATTTATTAAAACAAAACATATATGTCAGTAAGTCTTAAACCATTAGCAGACAGGGTTCTGGTTGAACCGGCTGCAGCAGAGGAAAAAACAGTAGGTGGAATTATCATCCCTGATACTGCCAAAGAAAAGCCACAAAGAGGAAAAGTTGTTGCTGTAGGCAATGGCAAAAAAGATGAGCCTATGACAGTAAAGGCCGGTGATAACGTATTGTACGGAAAATATGCCGGAACCGAAATTACTGTTGACGGTAAAGATTATTTGATCATGCGCGAAGCCGATATTTTCGCTATTCTTTAATGTTTAATCTATCAAACACAAAAACTTAACAACAATGGCAAAAAAAATTCAATATAACGTAGAAGCTCGCGATGGTTTGAAACGCGGAGTTGATGCATTAGCAAATGCAGTAAAAGTAACCTTAGGTCCAAAAGGACGTAACGTAGTTATTGATAAAAAATTTGGATCACCAACTGTTACTAAAGACGGTGTATCGGTGGCAAAAGAAATTGAATTGAAAGACCCAATTGAAAATATGGGTGCTCAAATGGTTAAAGAAGTAGCCAGTAAAACTGCCGATATCGCAGGTGATGGAACTACAACTGCTACTGTTCTGGCACAAGCAATTGTAACTGCCGGATTAAAAAATGTGGCTGCAGGTGCTAACCCAATGGATTTAAAGCGTGGTATTGATAAAGCGGTTGAATCCGTAGTAGCGAACCTTAAATCACAAAGCCAAACGGTTGGTGATGATTATCAAAAAATACAACAAGTTGCCGCTATTTCAGCAAATAACGATGAGGTAATTGGTAAATTAATTGCCGATGCCATGCAAAAAGTGGGCAAAGAAGGTGTAATTACTGTTGAGGAAGCTAAAGGAACCGAAACAGAAGTAAAAACAGTTGAAGGTATGCAATTCGACCGTGGTTACTTATCACCATACTTCGTAACCAATGCTGAAAAAATGGAAGCTGAATTAGATGCCCCATTTATTTTAATCACTGATAAAAAAGTGGGCAGCATGAAAGAATTGCTTCCTGTTTTGGAACCTGTTGCTCAAAGCGGAAAACCACTTGTAATTATTGCTGAAGATGTTGAAGGTGAAGCACTAGCTACGTTGGTGGTAAACAAATTACGCGGTACTTTAAAAATTGCTGCAGTAAAAGCTCCGGGATTTGGTGACAGAAGAAAAGCTATGTTAGAAGATATCGCTATTTTAACCGGTGGTACCGTAATTAGCGAGGAGCGTGGATTTAAATTAGAGAATACAGACATCAGCATGTTAGGTCGTGCTGAAAAAGTTTCGATTGATAAAGACAACACCACCATTATTAATGGTGCAGGTAAAAAAGAAGATATTACCGCTCGTGTAAATCAAATTAAAGCACAAATTGAAACTACAACCAGCGATTACGACAAAGAAAAATTGCAAGAGCGTTTGGCTAAATTAGCCGGTGGTGTTGCCGTATTGTATATTGGTGCAGCAACAGAGGTTGAAATGAAAGAAAAGAAAGACCGTGTTGATGATGCATTGCATGCAACTCGCGCTGCTGTAGAAGAAGGTATTGTTGCAGGTGGTGGTGTTGCTTATATTAGAGCTATTGATACGCTAGAAAGCTTGAAAGGTGCTAATGATGATGAAACAACCGGTATTCAAATCATCAAACGTGCAATAGAAGAACCACTTCGTCAAATTGTAGCCAATGCAGGCGGTGAAGGTTCGGTTGTTGTAAATAAAGTACGTGAAGGTAAAGCCGACTTCGGTTACAATGCACGCACTGAAGTTTACGAAAACTTAATCGGTGCAGGTGTAATCGACCCAACTAAAGTAAGTCGTGTTGCTTTACAAAATGCTGCAAGTGCTGCTGCTATGATTTTAACTACCGAATGTACTTTGGTGGAAGAAAAAGAAGAGAAAGCGCCTGCAATGCCGGGTGGAATGCCGGGCGGAATGGATGGCATGTACTAATCAAAAATTGACTTATAGTAAAAAAGGTTATGGTAAATACCATAACCTTTTTTCGTTTTACAGCTTTATATATCTTAGCGTAAATTATTTCGAATGAAAAAGTTTTTAATTGCCACCATCGTATTATTTATCTTAGTTGAATTAGGACTCTTTTTTACGGATAAATGGTACTTGAATAACTTATTTGCCAAAACTATTTTCAGCGGAAAAACAGGCCCTGATATTGATGAACTGCATTTATTTTCTAATGCACAAATCAAAACGGCATCACCTCAATCATGGGCCAAATCAAGCCATTATAACCAATACGTACTAAATGATTCTTTGCTTAAAGCCATAAATGACTTTGAAACAGTAGCCTTTGTGGTTATCAAAAACGACAGTTTATTATTTGAAAAATATTGGGAAGATTATCATGATTCATCATTAATTAACAGTTTTAGCATGGCGAAATCAATTACTTCTATTTTAATTGGATGTGCCATAAAAGATGGATTGATTAAAAGTGTTGATGAGCCTGTTGGGAATTATTTGCATGAGTTTGAAACCCCGGCTTTAAAAGATATTACCATCAAAAATTTACTCACCATGAGTAGCGGACTAAATTTTGAGGAAGGTTATTCAAGTCCTTTATCATGGCCTGCAGAAGCGTATTACGGACCCGATGTAAACGCTTTGACAATTAAACAATCAAGCCTTGTACACAAACCGGGTACTTTGTGGATGTATAAAGGAGGAGATACCCAGTTATTGGGAATGATTCTGAAGAAAGTTACGGGCAAAAATGTAGCTCAATACGCAACCGAAAAACTATGGGATAATTTAAATGCAGAATATCCGGCTTATTGGAGTTTAGATGATCAGAATATGGAAAAAGTAAGTTGTTGTTGGTATGCCAATGCCAAAGACTTTGCACGAATTGCAAAGCTCATGATGCAAAAAGGAAATTGGAATGGCAAACAATTACTGGATTCAACTTATGTTAACCAATCATTAACACCTTGCAATATCAAAAACACAGCCGGTGAAACAGTAAATTATTACGGCTATCAATGGTGGTTGCTTCAATACAAAGGGCACGATGTGTTTTATGCACGAGGCATTAGAGGACAATATATTTTTGCCGTACCGGATTTAAATACCATTGTGGTAAGACTAGGCCATAAAAGAGCCCCTAAAACAGGTGATGAAGCTCCGGCTGATGTATTTGTATATTTAGATGCGGCCTTACAAATGCAGTAATTAGGTAATAATCCTTTATTTTTTTTCTGTTATAACGGTATAGCCGTATTTTCGTGAGGTAATTATGGCAATACAAAAACCAACATTGGCAAAAGGCACAAGAGATTTCGGGCCTAAGGAAGTACAAAGAAGGAAGTATATTTTAAATACCATTGAAACTGTATTTAAAAAGTTTGGCTTTATGCCACTTGAAACGCCCGCAATGGAAAACCTTACAGCCCTGGAAGGAAAATATGGTGATGAAGGGGATAAACTTTTGTTTAGAATTTTAAATAGTGGTGATTATTTAAAAGAGCTTAAAGCATATAATGATAAAATGCTTGCCGATGAAAGTGTTGATGCAACCTTTCTCCCATCTTACAGCGGTAAGTTAAACGACCTCGACAGTAAAGCCGCCTCTAAATATATCAGCGAAAAAGGTTTACGCTATGATTTAACCGTACCTTTTGCGCGTTTTGTGGTGATGAATAGAAACGATATTACATTTCCATTTAAACGTTATCAAATGCAACCTGTTTGGCGTGCAGATAGGCCACAAAAGGGACGTTACCGCGAATTTTGGCAGTGTGATGCCGATGTGGTTGGAAGTGATAGTTTGATTAACGAAGTAGAGTTGATTCAAATTTATCATGAAGTTTTTACAACACTTGGAATTGATTACGAAATCAAACTGAACAACAGAAAAGTATTGGCCGGAATTGCAGAGGTGGTAAAATCAATTGATGAAATGCAACGCATTGCAACAGCTATTGATAAGCTGGATAAAATTGGTAGTGATGGCGTAAAAAAAGAGTTAATGGAACAAGGTTATTCCGACACCGAATTGAATACCTTGTTTAATATTATCACCATTCAAGGAGAAAATACAGATATCCTTAATCAACTAAAAAAATACCTGCATGACTCCGAAACAGGCATGCAAGGAATTGATGAATTATCGTTTGTGTTAAACACCATTCAAAGTATTCATTCATCAAACAATTTCAACTTGAAACTTGATTTTAGTTTAGCAAGAGGACTGAGCTATTACACCGGTTGCATACTTGAAGTGGTGGCAACTTCAGGCACATTAAAAAGCAGTATTGGCGGAGGCGGACGTTATGATAACCTCACCGGAATTTTTGGATTACCAAATGTTTCAGGCGTTGGGATTAGTTTTGGGTTAGATAGAATTTATGATGTAATGGAAGAACTAAATTTATTTCCGGAATCCATCAACAGAACAACTGCCACAGAACTTTTATTTTGTCATTTTGATGAAGCCACACAACATTATTGCTTACCTGCTTTAAACCAATTGCGTAATGCCGGAATTGCCGCAGAAATTTATCCTGATGTGGTAAAGAAAAAGGCCATTGCCAAACAACTTGATTATGCCAATGCCTTGGGAATACAATATGCCGCCATTGCAGGTGAAACAGAAATGCAAAATCAAGTGTTTAACTTTAAAAACTTACTTACCGGAGAACAATCACAAAAAAGTATTAACGATATCATACAGTTTTTATCGTAACTTAATGTGGCGTTGAGAGGCAGAAAAAAATGAATTTTACTTCAATTAATCCATACACCGAAGAGGTAGTGGCAACCTACGCATTTATTAGCGAGGATGCCCTTGAGCAAGCTGTAGCCAAAGCACATACGGCACAAAAACATTGGAAACAAACACCCGTAAAACAACGCGTATTATTTTTCAAACAACTGTCGCATTTACTTACGGAACATGCTGAAGAGTTAGCCGTTGTAGCGGTTGAAGAGATGGGTAAAACACTTAAAGAAGCAAAACTCGAAGTGTTGAAATGTGCTAGAGGTTGTGATTATTATGCTACTCAAGCAGAACATTTGTTACAACCGCAAACATCCATTGCCGAAACCGGAAAAACTGTAGAATTACAATATCAACCCTTAGGTATTGTATTGGGTATTTTCCCCTGGAATTTTCCGTATTGGCAAATCATTAGAAGTGCCGTACCAACTGTAATTGCAGGAAATGCCATGTTGGTAAAGCCTGCACCCAATACTCCACGATGTGCTCTAGCACTTGTAAAATTGATTGAGCAATGCGATTTACCTGCCGGATTAATTCAATTCATTTTTGCAAATGAATCACAAATTGCGAAACTTTTAAGTGACGACAGAATTCAAGCAGCTACCCTTACCGGAAGTGAAAAAGCAGGAAGTGCTGTTGCATCAACAGCAGCTAAGCATATTAAAAAGAGTGTGCTTGAGTTAGGTGGTAGTGATCCATTTATTGTATTACCCAATGCAAATATAGAAACAACTTTAAATACCGCGATTACTGCAAGGTTTCAAAACAACGGACAAAGCTGTATTGCCGCGAAACGTTTTATTGTACATCAATCCATTGCCGATATATTTTTAGCAGGTTTGATTGGCAGAATACAACAACTGAACATTGGAAATCCTTTACTTGCCGATACCGATATTGGTCCGTTGGCGCGAAAAGACTTAATGGGAAAACTAGCGTCTCAAGTGGAAACTTCCTTGAATCAAGGTGCGCAACTTTTATATCAATCTACACTTCAGTCCAACAGCAAAGGATACTTTTACCCTCCTACTATTTTAGGAAACATCACCCCCGATTGTTTGGCTTGGCATGAAGAACTATTCGGACCGGTTATTTCCTTTTATACCTTCGAACATATTGAACAAGCCATTGATATTGCCAATGCCACTTCATTTGGTTTAGGAGCCAGTATTTGGGGTAGTGATACAGAAAATGCAAAATCAATTGCCCATCAAATTGAATCAGGTCAAGTGTTTATTAATGAAATGGTAAAATCACAGCCTACGCATCCATTTGGTGGAGTAAAAAAATCAGGGTATGGCAGAGAACTTGGTCCATTTGGATTATATGAGTTTTGCAACATAAAAACTGTGTGGTATTAATAATATTTGAAGATTCATAAAAAAATCAGCATTTTCGTACAATAAAAACGGGATTGAGCAAAATTTTAGCCATAGATGATGACCCCATTAACCGCCAACTTTTAGAAATTTATTTGGTAGGTAGCTTCGAATACAAGATTGTGGGCAGTGCGCGTCAGGCGCTTCAAGAAATTGAAGCAGCCCAATATGATTTAGTGATTACCGATGTTACTTTAGATGGTCATGAAAATGGAATATGGCTAGGTAATAAAATCAAAGAAAACTACTCAACAGCCCAATTACCAATCGTTGCATTTACGGCTCATTCTATTAATTATTTACACCAAGACGGTTTTCAAACAGCCTTTGATGCGGTAATTGAAAAGCCCATCATGAAGGGCCCTTTTGTAGACAAGGTTAACGAACTCTTGCATGCATTCAAACATAATAAGTAATTAATTTTCTGCTGTTTGGCCCAAACTTCAAAGCAATACCATAACTTTGATGATACAACCTAATTCACATGAAAAAACTATTTACCTTAATTATTTTAGGCGTTTTTGTTTTCACACTAAACGTAAGTAACTCAAGTACCGGTGGACCTCCGGGTGCATTGAATAACGCTCCCGGTGTAGGCAATTGTACCGGTTGTCATGGCGGAACTTTACAAACAACAGGAACTGCAATCAATAATATGACACTCACTACCAGTGTACCTTTAAGTGCCATGCTTCCGAATACCACCTACACCCTATCATTAACTTTTAGCGATCCGGGAAGAACCAAATATGGATTTCAACTTAGTGTATTGCCGGCTAATGCCACCACAACAAGTGCAAGTACCGGAACTTTAATAAACACCTCAACAGAAACGCAAGTGAATACCAGAGGTAATAGAACTTATGTAGAACATACGGCAAGTGGCACATCAGCTCCGGGTGGAACCAAAACATGGACCTTTGATTACACCACTCCTGCAACAACAGGAACTCCTGTTTTTTATGTGGTAGTAAATTCATCCAACAGTAATAGCGGTACCGGTGGTGATGTGATTTATGCAAAAACATTTTCATCAACCATACTTCCTGTTCAATGGGGAAAAGTTTATATAGAACATGAAAATGCTGATTATTCGAACCTCGTATGGGAAACGCTTACGGAAATAAACAATGCCTATTTTACCATTGAAAAAAGTAGTGATGGAATTCATTGGGATGAACTCACTAAATTGAAAGGTAAAGTCAATAGTAAAATACGTCAAACCTATCATGTAAAAATTAACAATAACATTGAGGCCACCTATTATAGAATTAAACAAACAGATTATAACGGACAACATGCGTACTCACCTGTTGTGTATTCAAATGATGCTTTACACGAGCAAATCCAATTAACTTATGTTTTGAATGAACAAGCATTATTTTTACCTGCCTTGAATTATGACAACATTCGTTTAATTGGTTTAAACGGCACCGAAATGATTGTTCAAAAAGAACACGTTGATGGTTTACTGAAAATTTCAACCGCACATATTAAACCCGGAATTTACTTGGTTCAAGCGGTTGTGAATGGAAAATCAACTGTGCTTAAGGCATTGATTAATTAATATTGAATAGTAATGAATAAGAGGCTGTTTCATTAACAGCCTCTTGCTTTTTGTCGGGGTGGCAGGATTCGAACCTACGACCTCCACATCCCAAATGTGGCGCGATACCGGGCTACGCTACACCCCGAACAATCTATTGGCTCTTAATGCGGAGAGAGAGGGATTCGAACCCTCGATACGAGTAAA
>JBKDBG010000063.1:0-27789 GCA_046314755.1 Bacteroidota bacterium
TCGGTGTTTCCAAAACCAAGTTTAAATCTAAATTTTTGAGCCTTTACCACTGCCTCGTTGTTTGTTTGAATATTTGCGGGTTCAGTAAAATCAACCTCAGTAAACCTATTGGGTTTTGCTGCAATTGCTGCAATCTCAGCCGCAACTTCAGCCGTATTTATTATCACTGAATCTTTTGCCTGAGTAACAACCTGAGTTTGTTCTTCCCTTTTTTCAACAATGTTGTTGCGCTTTTGTACGAAATATTTTGTTGGTTTAGGTGTGTGATGCAATTGAACTAATTCAGGTTTTTCATCCATCACCTGTGGCATAGGCGAAACCATTGGAACAACATTAGCGGTTTTGGTAATTGGTTTTTTGATGAGTATTAAACCTGCACCTCCAATGAGCAATAACATGGCGGCCACACCCAACCAAGGCTTAAGTGCAATAAGGATTGATTTTCGTTGGGTTTTGCCGTGCAAAGCTGTTTCCAACACTTCCCATTTGCTAGTCAAATTAGGCTCATACCCAACCGGTAATTCATCAAATGAATTTAACTTTTGCTGCAAGCTCCTATTCTTATCCATTGCCATACCCATACTGTTTTTGCGTGATTATGATTTGCAATTTTTGTTTAGCCTTTGCCAATTGAGTTTTACTGGTATTTTCAGAAATGCCCAATTGCATGGCAATTTCTTTGTGCGAATAACCTTCAACCACAAACAAGTTAAAAACCGTGCGATAACCAACCGGTAATTTTGTAATCGCTTCCAATAAATACTTGGCCTCTATTTGATGTAAAATATCCGATTCGTGGGTTACCTCCGTAGCTTCATCAATGGCTGCTAAACTCAAATTATTTTGTTTGCGTAATGCCATTAACGATTCATTCACTACAATACGTTTTAACCAGTTGTAAAAACTTAAGTTGTGCTCGAATTGAAAAGAATCTATTTGTTGAAATGCCTTTAAAAATCCTTTCATCACACAATCTTCTGCTTCATCCATTCTTGATACATAACGTAAACTCACATTAAACATCTTATTGTACAAGCCTTCAAACACCCACTTTTGGATTTTTGCGTCACCTTGTTTGAGTTGCTTAATATGTAATGATTGAATTTCCATTTGTTATTCAACCCCTAAAATGTACGGATTGAAAGAAAAGTTGCCTGAAGTAAAAATAATATTTTAAAATACTGATTTACATATCAATAAAATCTACTCTTCCAAAGTATAAATGGTTAAAACAGATGCGCGGTTAGTCCAATTAAAAAAATTGGCTTTGTCGGTTATCCATTCCGGATAGGTTTGATAAATACGTTTGAGTTTGTATTTGCCAATGGTTTTTCCCGACTCGTTGCACCTAAAACTAATCCATACGGCAGGTTGAATGATGGGATCTGTTTGCATAGAATCTTGGTTGATAAATACGGGTTGTTTGCGGCCGTAATATTTGTTGCGCAATCCAAAATCTTCATAAGGATTGTTTTGACCTTGATAATAAATGGTAAATTGTTGGTGTGGATATTTTTGCTCTAAAAACTTCAACAAACTAATTTCTTGTGAGGCAGGAAGAAAAACATGCGGCAATAACAACATGATATTGGCAATCCACAATAACTTTTCAAGCCAAGTACCAAACCTGTTTTTTAAAAAGCCTTGCATCACCACAAATACCGCATACGGAATAAATACCATCACCGGATATAAGAATCGTGTTTCTTTATGTGCAACAGCCATGTGACCAAATAAAAACAACCAACCCATCCAAACAATAATGGATTTTGGATATCGGAAAGTATAAATTAAAATGGCAATAAATACCAACATTCCGGGTAACCACATACCGTCTTCCACCAAGTGCAACAAATAATAATACCATGGATCGGTGCCATAATTGGAAGCTTTATTCAACACAATGTTTTGATAGAAATAGGCATAAGGAGCCATTACCCATTGTCCGTAAAAATACCTGTCGCACAAGGTTGAAACACCAAAAAGCAGCATAAAACCAAAGGCATAAGCAAGCACTTCTTGGGTTTTAAATTTTCGGTTGAGTAAATACCAAACCACCGTACCTACTAAGGCAAAAGCAGTTTGAAAACGAAAGGCAAATGCCAAACCTGCAAATATTCCTGCTATAAAAAAATGCTTGGCATGTTGGGCATTCCATAATTGGGCCGCCAACAACAATAACATGGAAGCTGATAAACCTTCCGATGAATACCTCGCTGCAATATAGGGTGTAATACAAAACAAAAACAGGTAAGCAATGGCATTGATGTTTCGTTGTAATTGTACGGCAAATAAAAATCGTGTGATGGAATAAAACAGCAGCATGGCTCCACACCATTTAAACACAAAAGCTTGGGTAAACGGATTGGTAATACCCAATGCCTGCAATGCTTTAATGCCGGCAGCAGTGAGAATTGGTTGTAAGGTTGGTCGCATGTGTTGGTGAAACTCCCAAGCCATATCCGAAGCCTGATTCCATCCCAACAAATAACCTGCAAACTCAAAAATCTGAAAATGCTCGTCACCATGCCTGAAACCAATACTAAACCAAGCAGCAACACTAAAAAGTGCAGCTGCCAAAACATACATGTATTTTATTTTTTTAGTTGATTGCTGTTGAGGATTCATCATGGCTTAATGTGGTTTCAACAATTTGATTGACTTTTATTTTACCCTGTTGTAAACATAATACATTTTGACCAAACAAAACTTTGTTGTTCACCTTTCGGTAGGTTGATAAAGTTTTTAAAGGCTCACTCCCCTGTTGTGCATTTTGCTGGTTGATGGTAACTACCGTGCAACGTGCGCATGGTTTAACACCTTTAAACTCAACTTCACCAATGGCAAATATTTTCAATTCGTCTTCTGCATGTGCCTCACAATCGGTAAGCACCAGGTTGGGCCGAAAACGATCCATCAAAACCGATTCCTCTAATTTTGAATTTAGCAAGTGCAAAGAAGCCTCACTGATTACCAAAATAGGATAACCATCGGCAAAGCTCACTTGCTCATTTTGTAGTGCATATTTTTTATCAACCGCTCGTGTTGCATATTCAGGCATATACACCAATCGAATGGATTGATTGAGTTGTTGAGAAAACCAAGCATTGATCTCATGCGGGGCAACAATGGCTTGCACTTCATCTTCCCAAACTCGCACGGGCAACAACTCCCCTTCAAACGAAAAAGGAATTTTTATTTGTTGCTCACCAAATAAAATGGAAAAACCATCAGATAAACTTTGCAGTTTAAACAAAGATAGGTTTGGGAAAGTACGTTGCGAAATAAAAATACCTTGTTCATCCACCAGCATCATGCGTCTGTCGTATTGCAAACCTTTTTGCAACACCACGGTTTCGTTCAATGCAATTCCGCCTAAACCTTTAATGGGGTAAATGTAAATAGATTTCAATTTCACCACTTCAAAACAACAAGATTTCACTCAAACCACCCAATTTTATGCTGCACAATAAAGTAAACCCACCCGTGCAGTTGTTTATAAGTGCATAGTATTAGGGCTGATTTGAACCTTTAAATTGCCGCTTTAATTACAACTTATGCGTGTACATTTTATTTCAATAGGTGGAGCGGTAATGCATAACTTAGCATTGGCATTACACCATAAAGGTTACCACATAACCGGAAGCGATGATGAAATTTATGAACCTGCCAAAAGCAGATTGGCCAAGGCCGGTTTACTGCCCGATCAAACAGGTTGGTTTCCCGAAAAAATCACCTCAGATTTAGATGCAGTTGTTTTGGGTATGCATGCCCGCATTGATAATCCTGAATTGAAGAGAGCACAGGAATTGGGAATAAAAATTTATTCTTTTCCTGAATACATGTATGAACAAACCAAAAATAAAAAACGTATTGTGGTTGGCGGAAGCCATGGTAAAACCAGCACCACAGCCATGATATTGTTTGTGTTAAAATATCACAACATGGCGTTTGATTATTTGGTGGGCAGTTTGATTGATGGTTTTGACACAATGGTTGGAATAGATGAAAACAGTTCACTTGCGGTATTTGAGGGAGATGAATACTTAAACTCGGCTCTTGATCCTCGTCCGAAATTTCATTTTTATCATACCGAAGTTGGAATCATTACAGGCATTGCCTGGGATCATATCAATGTATTTCCTACCTATGAAAATTACGTAAGTCAATTTGAAATTTTTATCAAAGGATTACCAGAACATGGCGCACTTATTTATTGTGCCGATGATGAAGAAGTAAAACGCATAAGCGAACAAACTCCATGCAAAGCCCGACTCATCCCATACCATACACCAACCCATGTGGTTGAAAACGGTGTGACTTATATTTTGGTGAATGGGCAAAAAATAGCACTAAAAGTATTTGGCAAACATAACCTTCAAAATATGATGGCAGCTAAATTTGCTTGTATGGAAGCCGGTGTTTCGGAAAGTGCATTTTATGAAGCCATCCAACATTTTAAAGGCACAGCCAAACGACTTGAAACACTGAAAGAAACACCAACATCAATTGTATTTAGAGATTTTGCACACGCACCAAGCAAGTTAAAAGCTACGGTAAATGCCGTAAAATCTTTACATCCCAACCGTAAACTAATTGCTGCTTATGAGTTGCATACTTACAGCAGTTTAAACAAAGCTTTCCTTCCGCATTACAACCAATGTATGGATGAGGCAGAGGTACGAGCCGTATTATTTAGCAAGCACGCCTTAGAAATGAAAAAAATGCCCATGCTGGATGAAGCAGAAGTAGCAGCAGGATTTGGAGGAAATGTAAACGTGTTTACCGATAAAAACGAATTGAGAAAGTTTCTTGAAAGTCACTTCACCGGAAACGAAAATGTTTTGTTGATGAGCAGTGGCACCTTTGATGGAATGGATTTAACATTTTAGACTAATTAACCCGAATCGAAAACTAACTTTGCGTTGATGCAAAAAACATTACTCTGCATATTGGGGCCAACGGCTGTGGGAAAAACGGCAACAGCCATTGCACTTGCAAAAACCTTGCATACCGAAATTATTTCGGCTGATAGCAGACAGTTCTATAAAGAAATTAGCATTGGTACAGCCAAGCCAAGTGCAGAAGAAATAGCAGAAGTTCCGCATCATTTCATCGGGCATTTATCTATTGAACAAACTTACACGGCAGGTGATTTTGAACGTGATGCTCTGAATAAACTGGATGAATTATTTAAACAACATGATGTGGTGATTGCTGTTGGTGGAAGTGGATTGTATGTTAAGGCACTTATTGATGGTTTGGATGATATGCCTTTGGCGGACGAAGAATTAAGAAACACCTTGAATGCCTTATATGCACAGAATGGTATTGAACCCTTACAAGCCAAGCTCAAAGCCTTAAACAGTAATTTGTATGAACAAACTGAAATACAAAACCCGCAACGGGTGATGCGTGCCATTGAAATTGCTTTAGCCATTGAAAAAGGATTTGTTCCCAACAGAAAAAAATACGAACGAACGTTTAGGGTGATAAAGGTAGTGATTGATTTACCCAGAGAAATATTATACGAACGCATTAACCATCGTGTGGATGTAATGATGCAACAAGGTTTGTTGGATGAAGCCAAACGTATGCTGCCTTTCAAAAATAATTATGCGTTGCAAACAGTTGGCTACAATGAGCTGTTCGATTATTTTAATGGAACATATGATTTGCCTAAAGCGGTTGAGTTCATCAAACAACATACCCGTAATTATGCGAAGCGACAAATAACGTGGTTTAAAAAGGAAGCACCCGAACATTGGTTTAAACCACTTGATTGCGATGCGATAATTAAATTATTAGCATAGCTGTTTAATCCTTAAAACACTTCGGTAATCTGGAAGTATAAACCTCCATTGTTTTGTGTACCTCGGGCATAATCAATACGAATATTGGTGCGTTGTGATTTATTAATGCAAAATCTCAACCCTGCACCTGCCCCGGGATTAAAATAGGTAAACTTGCCATCGGGTTCACTTACCGTATTTACGTTAGCAAAAACAACACCTCCCAATACTTTCCAAATGCTGGTTCTAAATTCACTTTCAAAACTCATAAACGTATTGCCTCTGTAGCGCCCTTGAACAAAACCTCTGGTGGTAAAATATCGCCCGAATTGTGGCATAATCATGTAAGGAATCGTGCCTGCTGCATGTTCAACCATAATGCGTGATGCAAGTACTTTTTGAGAGTGAATAGAGAAATTTTTATACATACGTCCGTCAATGCGCAGGTTATACCAACTTTGCGTACTGCCCATAAATTTAAAAAACGGATTATAGGCTACTTCTAAATAATATCCCGAATAAGCATTTTGTACATTATCGCGACTGTCATGTATGTAATGTAATCCTATACCTGAGGCAACAAAGGATGAGTTTCCTATTGCTTTATTTTTAAAGAAACTTATCTCATGGCTTTGGTCGGTTTCTAAATCCATACAGTAATACAAACGGTATTGAAGTCCCACAAAATTTTTGCGGCCTACCCTTTTCATGGCTCGTTGCTCAAACTCAATGGCTTTGTAACTGATATTTTCTTTAAATGGCGTATCACCGCTAGCATTACCACCCAATTGATACACATTCTCCGGCCAATCGAGGTATTGTAACTTTCCTTGTAGCATCCACTTTTCTTCATTGGTAAATACCTGGTGATTCGCTTGAATTCCTAATTGTCCATTGGTGGTAATGATCCCATACATCATCATATTGGAGTAACGCGTATGTGATGAATCGCCCAATAAAAAGGTGGCATTGGCTAAGGCTCCGAAACCAACGCCAATAAAAGGATCGGCTGTGATAATCGGTAATGGAGAAATAGAAAAATTTCTCACCTGAGCATACGGTTTAATGCATAGCAGTAAAAAGCATAAAACAGACAGGTTCTTTTTCATACGGTAGATTTGCTCAACAACTATACAATCAAAACGTTGGAAACGCTATTCTCTAAAAATTTTATGATGCAAATCAAAAATTGCATTTTAATGTTAAAACCAACTCCAATTGAGATTAATGGATGATTAAATTATTAGAAGAGATGGAAACTAAAAAGGCTGTCCTTGTGAGACAGCCTTTCTATAAAACTTTAAATCAATTATTCACTACCAAATTTTCACGCGTTGATTGTCATTTCTGTACATGGCATTACCCGGCTTAACTCCAAATGCTTCGTAAAACTGAGGCATGTTACTGAGCGGGCCCATTACCCTAAAACGAGCAGGTGAATGTGGGTCGGTTAGCACTTGTTGGCGTAAAAACTCAGGACGTGCATGACCTCTCCATACTTGCGCAAATCCAATAAAGAAACGTTGTTCAGGAGTATATCCATCAATCATTTTGCGTGGTTTATTTTTCAAATATCTTTGATAAGCATCATAAGCAACAGTTAGTCCGGCTAAGTCGGCAATGTTTTCACCTAAGGTTAATTCACCGTTTACATAAACACTGTCTAACACTTCAAATTTGTTGAATTGATCTACCAATACTTTGGTGCGTTCATCAAACTTTGCTCTGTCTTCTTCCGTCCACCAGCTGTTTAAGTTGCCCATGGCATCATACTTACTTCCTTGGTCATCAAAACCGTGGCTAAATTCATGTCCAATCACTGCACCAATCGCACCATAATTCATGGCATCATCCGCATTTGGATCAAAAAATGGCGGTTGCATAATGGCAGCAGGGAACACAATTTCGTTATTCACCGGATTGTAATAAGCATTCACCGTTTGTGGTAACATTTCCCATTCCAATTTATCTACAGGTGTGCCTAGTTTATTGAAGTTATAAATGTTCCAAAACTTACTGCTGTTAAAATAATTGTCTACATAACTTGAGGTCACAATTTCTAATCCACTCATGTCGGTCCATTTTTCAGGATAGCCTAACTTACGGGTAAATGAATTTAATTTCTCTAATGCACGCAGTTTAGTTGGTTCACTCATCCACTCCAACTTTTGAATACGGTCTCTAAATGCTTCACGCAAATTATCTACCATTTCATCTACACGTTGTTTACTCTCGGGAGTAAAGGCCACTTTCACATATTCTTGAGCAACCAACTCTCCTATCATATTATTGGCATGAGCAATTGCACGCTTCCAGCGAGGTTTCTGCTCTTTGGTTCCGGTTAGCTTTTTTCCATAAAAATTAAAATTGGCATTCACCGCATCATCATGTAAATAAGGCGCTGTTGCATTCAGTACCTTCCATTTTAAATACACTTTCCAAGTGGTTAAATCGGCATTGATATAGTTATTCAAATAATTGAAAAAATCAGGTTGCATTACAATCATCTTTTGGATACGTTCTTGTTGAACTCCTAATTTTTTCAAATACAATTCGAAGTTTAAGTTGTTAAACCTGCTTTTTAATTCTTCCATGGCAAAAGGGTTATACTGTAACTCCATGTTGCGTCTTTGCGTGCGCGACATTGAGTTTTCTGCTAATCCTTTTTCAACTTCAACAACCAATTCAGCCGATTTTTCAGGACCAAGAGGTTCTGCCATTCCCGATTTGCTTAATGATCTGAAGAGATATGAAATGTAATCGCGATAGGCCAACAAAATGCTTTTGTTACGCTCATTTTCTACCAAATAGTAATCCTTATCGGGCAAACCTAAACCGCCTTGAGCAAGGTAAGGTGCATACATGGTACTGTTTTTTACATCAGCACTTACATCAAAGTTAAAAGCTGCCGGAATACCTTTTAAATGTAAATCGGCAATAACCTGTATGAGTTGTTCGGTACTGTTTATTTCATCAATCTGCTTAAGCAATGGCATCAATGGACGAAACTGGTATTTATTAATCATTACTGTATCCATGGCTACGCGATAAAATGTACCGATTTTATCGGTGTTTGAACCCGGTATAGATTGTGACAATGCAGCGTTCTCTAAAATACGCTTGAGCAATTCATTATTGCGTTCGGCCACAATGTTAAAAGCGGTCCAACGGCCTTCACTTGCAGGAATGGGATTATTTTTAATCCATCCTCCATTGGCAAAATCATAAAAATCTTCTTGTGGTTTTGCTTTTGTGTTCAACGCTGCTACATCAACTCCTTTGTTCAACTCTTTGTATACAAAGGCTGATGAAATCAGCAGAACCACGGCAGATAAAATAAGGATACGTTTTTTCATATAATGTAATTGTGTTATAATCAATCCTCAATTATACATATTAAACACTTATTCTGAAAGAAGGTGGTACGGGATTAAAGCAAACCAAAATTTTTACACCAATGAAACGGTTATAATTGTTTATGCAACAACTGCTTTTATAAGAACGATAAATCCCGAAACCACCTGCTTTTACAATACAATAATTTTATTGAGATAGGTTTTTAAACCGTTAGAAGCGGTAATTTGTAACAGGTAGTTGCCTTTGGGCAAATGGTTTACCATTAAACAAACCGTTTGGCCATCAACGGTGTATTCAGGCTCATACGATTTACCGGTTACATCCATCAGTTTTAAATGAAAGGATGGTTGGGATTCCGGTAATTGCACAAACAATTTTTCATGAGCAGGATTAGGCCAAACACTCAAACTGCTTAATGAGGCTTCCGGTAAACCCACAGAAATATCTCCATTGTTATCATAGTTAATAACGGTTGAGGTATCCATTGTGCAGCCTTTTTCATTGGTTACTTTTACATGTACAGGAAAAGTACCGGGCGCTGTTAAATTGTACCAAAAGGATGGTTTGTTGATGGTATCATCCTGAACAATCCATTGGTATTGATAGTTATTTGCATGGTATTTGTTCTCCAAAAACACTTTTGGCGATATCACACTTTCTGATTTGGTAGCACTTACTCGTAAGCGAGGCTTAGGCAAAATGGTTACAAAGTTGGTTTTAACAACAGAGTCTAAATGTCCGTTTTTTTCAATCACCAATTTAACGGTATACACTCCGGGAGTTTGATAATAATGTGTAGTTGATGCTTGATAAGATGTTCCGCCATCACCAAAATACCAGGTGAGCTGGTCGGGTTCAACGGTATTTCGGTATACAAAATAAACCGTGTTGGGTCCGCAACTTACTATTTCGCGATAAGGTGAAAAGTTTAGTTCCTGCGCTGATGCATTGGTAACACCAATGAGGCTGAACAGCAATAAAAATAATAAGGTTTTCATAGCACTTGGGTTTGAGTTGTTAAATTGTACTGCAAACCTAGTGTGCTGTTTTAAGCGGATAAATCAATATTCCATTAAAGGTTATTCTGTTTTATCCGTTGGTTACCGCTTATCACCAAAATTGAAAGAATGTAGGATTAAAGGTAAAAATAAAGGATAAAAAAAGGGAAGCAGTTTTGGTGCTTCCCTTTTTCGGATTCAATTCATTGGAGATTAACTGCCAAACTTATCTTTCCAATCCAACATCCCTCCCAACAAGTTTCTTACGTTGTCAAATCCCATGTCTAGTAAAAACATTTTGGCATTGTTGCTGCGAGCACCCGAACGGCAATGAACAATAATTTCATCGTTTTTTAGAGACTCAATTTCACTTACCCTGCTTGGTAAATCGCCAAGTGGAATTAAGGTTGCGCCAATATTAAACTCTTCATATTCAAAAGGCTCACGCACATCTATAATGTTTAGCTTTTCGCCTTTATCCATACGCTCTTTTAATTCCTGTGTAGTAATGTCTGCCATATGTTTTATTTTAAGGTTGAATCAATAGTTTAATTATTTTTCTGCTTCCATTGTTATGGGTCAACTCGAACAAATATAGCCCGTTGAGTTGCTCCGGCAAAGTTATTTCTTTTTCCTGCAATCTTTGCTGATGTAGCAACCGGCCACTTAAATCATATAAAGTGATTTGTTGTATCGCATTTGCATCATCACCGCTTAAATACAACTTGCCTTGTGTAGGGTTCGGATATACTTGAACATCCATGGAATGAACTTGAGGTTTGTTTAAACCAACCGGAGCCGGATCTTTCCATTTACCAACAATGGCTCGCATCATCAATGCTCCCCACAATTCGGTAGGTTGCCAAATTCCGCCTATGTTGTAAAACAAATTCGGGCTGGGCACATAATCATCATTTACTTTATAATTCAAATCAAATCCCACATTAAGCGGAAATATTTGGGTTTGTTGCCAACCAATAAACACCTCATTCTCCACCCAAATCGGTCGCTCAAATTTGATGTAATAAAACCCATTTCTTGCATTGTAATAAACCGCTTTCCCTGGCACACTCAACAACAACTCTTCGGTTGGAGCAATTTGCTTCCAAATCATAAAATTAAATGTAAAGCTACTTACATCTTGCACGCCTCGGTTAAAGTGCACGGCAATTCCATACAAACTATCCGGACGAATAAATTGGTAACGAAGCGCTACTTTTCCAATATCTTTTAATAAGGCATAACCTGCTTCAGCCGTGCCATCATCATACGCATAATAGTTGTCGAATAAATTACGCGTCCAAACGGTATCGTTACTTCTGATGTTATCAAAAGTTGTTCCTAATCGGGTATAAAACCTGCTGCTGATGGTTACTGAATCATCGGTTGTTGGCAAGTTTAAATTGATGTTCTTTTTAATGGCAGCAATTTGTTCGGTTTGTGCCGGAAATACGGAAATAACGGTTCCAAAACTATCAATTCTGTTCCATTGGTGATCAAATATTTCGCGACCGTAATCAATGGCATAACCTAAGTTACTGTTGTTACGCACGCTAAAATATTGTGTCTCGCGAGTAAGTGTGGTTGATGCATTTTTAAAGTGAGTATACGGCAATGAGCTGTAAGTAAACAATAACGGTGAAGGCGTTTCTTGTATGGCTATATCGGTGATTGCATCATTCGCGTTGCGGCCTTTATTAAGGTACACATAATCTAAATGCCAATGATTGAGGTTTCCGGTTTTACTGCCTTTATTGATAAATCGAAGTTGAAAATCATCATGCAATAAATCATTGGGTAATAATATGCGTACTTGTGTAAACGTATTGGTTGGTAAACCTTGCGGAGCAGCTCTCCATAACAATCGGAATGAATCGGTTGAGGCATCGGTATATCTTACAAATAAACTTAGCGTATCACCCCTATCCGGAATTACACCTAAGCCTTTGGGTTGAATAAAAAAGGAAAGGTAAACCGAATCGGCTTGTGTTAAACCATCTAATTTAATGGGCCATGAAGTTAAGGTATCACAATAGCCCCGACCAAAACCATGCGGAGCTCCTACCCGATTTAATCCATCAAAAGTGGCCACGTTTAAACTTGGCGGACGAATAGGAAATCTGTTATTGACAAACACCAATTGTTCTTTCCATTTTTTCTCATCCGGATAAACCGTGGTGGTTGAAAAATCATCAATAAAAGGTATTTGTAATTTTTTTCCGATATGAAAACCCGACATCACCCACTTTACACTATCGGCCTGCGATGCAATTGTGCCTTTCGTAACCAAACGGTATTGAAAACTGCCGTGGTAAAATCTTCCTTTATTAATTACATCAACATACTTGCGCCAACCTTGCGCCTGATCTGCTCTTACGCCCCATTGCCTAACCCAAACGCCAACATTGTTTTTATATTCTAAAATGATTGAATCATTGGGTTGATTGGTAATGGCACGATAATAAAAACGCAAGTACACCGAATCACTCAAAGGAAAACTGTTGGTTGCAAAAGCATGCGATTGTATGGTATCGAAATGATTTCCGGTATAAGTTCCACCCAATGGATTGGCAACATCCAACATCAAAACATCGCCACAATTTAAACCATAGCCTTTGCGTTGCGCACCATCCATTCTACTCCAGTTTAAACGACTGTCGGTAGCCGTTACCCATTTTATGTTTTCGTAATACGGCATGCTTGGCTTGGGACCAAACACAAAATAATCCAACTGAAATGTAGCATTGTTGGATAGATTGCGATTGCTAAAGCTTACCCATTTAAATTGTAAGGCAGCATGTTTGTAAAGCTCGTTTAAAGTAAAATCAACATACACCTCCACTCTTTGATTATACGCAGCCGGTGTTTGCCAAATGGCATTCCAGTTACCTGCCGCATTTTTGGCATACAACACCAATGAATCTCCGGCTTGCCAAGTTGTACCTTTTTCAAAAGCAAAGGCAAGGTAGGTTGATGATTGTATGTCTAAAGCATTGATAAAACGTGATGTAAACACATCCGTTTCTCCAAAGGTGCCATTGCCATTTGCATAAGAGGCGCCAACCGTATCCAATGCATTAAAGGTAGCAAAACCATTTTGCACGGTTACCCATTTATCAGTCCAAAAATTGGTGTCGGGTGAGTTGGTAAAAAAATGTTCGGTAATGGGGAAAATACTTTGCTGTGCTGTTTTAGCCAGCGGCACCGTAAGTTGTACCGATTGTATTTTAGGTTGAGACAACAACTCCGGGTAAGCCCCAACAGGCGTAAGTTGTTCCCATTGCCCAAAAGCAACGGATTGTATGAAGAGATAAAGTAAAAAAAATGAGGTTATCTTTTTCATTCTTGACGTAAAAATAAATCAACAGGTTGTCCGGCCGAAACACTCGCATCTTCGCTATAAGGCGGGTTTTGTCGAACAACTTTCACTTGGGTTGAATCGGTTACCTGGCCCATATAAACTACTGAACCTAAAGTTAACGATGAACTTTGCAATAAATTATTGGCCTCTTCTAAGGTTAATCCTGTTAAATCAGGCAGGCTTGTACTTTCACCGCCAAGGCCATTTCCCAACACCAAATCAACGGAAGTACCTTTACCAATTTTTTTACCTTTTTGCAAACTTTGTCCGTTGTATTGCACATCCAACACCACATCTTTTGCAATATCGGGTTTGTAAATCAGGTTGCCCACTTTTAAACCTACACTGCCTAACATGGCTTCGGCTTGTCGCATGGAAACATCAATAATATCAGGCAATACCACCAGAGGTGCTGCATTGCTGTTGATGGTTAAATAAATTACCCGGCCTTCTTTTACTTTACTTTCCGGAGCAGGATTTTGCTCCAAAATGCTCAAGCGAGGTTTGTCTTCAAAATACAACGAATCGCTAATGATGAACTTTAACTTTTTTTCTTCCAATACACGAATGGCATCTTCAGCTTCCAATCCTCGTAAATCCGGCACGCTTAAATAATCACCATGGCGGGTGTAATAATTCAGCACCCACGATACCAAAGTTAGCAACACCACTACTGATAAAATAATGGCCAATACATGTACACCTAACGATTTAAAAAAATTCATCCTTTTGATTTACGTTATTTATGTGCTGCAAAATACACATTTATACTCAAACGTAATGAGGCCAATGTTATGATGGGGCCGCATGTTTTTAGTTAAAAAAGAAAATCAACCAAACCAACACCAATACCGGTAATAAAATAGGAATGGTGTATTTGATGATGTATTGAAAAAAGCCCGGCATTTTTACACCTTGCTGTTCAGCAATGGCTTTCACCATAAAATTCGGACCGTTTCCTATGTAGGTCATCGCACCAAAAAATACTGCTCCAACCGAAATGGCTTCTAAATACAAAGCATTTTCACCTGAAATAAATTGGTGAATATCATTGATATTGCCCACACTCATTTGAAACATGCTTAACGTTAAAGCCAAAAAGTTTACATAAGTGGGTGCATTATCCAACACACTGCTAAACACCCCCGTTGCCCAATAAATAAATCCCGCACTTAAAGGCGTTGCATTGCTGCTGCCTGCGTGCTCCAATAACTGCAAGGCTGGAATCATGGATAAAAAAATACCGAAAAACAAAAAGGCCACTTCCTTAATGGGTTCAAAATTAAATTCATTGCTTTGCATGGCACTTTTATTAGCGGTGCGATAAGCAAAAAATGCAATGCTCAATTGAAGCAGCTCTCGTATAAATGAAACTTTTTTACCGTGCATCTCAATAAACGGAATCCCGTCCATCACATTCGGATCAATAAATACGGTTAAAATAATCAAGCCTAACCATATAAAGTTTTTCTTTCCGTTGATGAGCAGTTGATTGGTGTAATGCGCACTTACATCCACTTCATCCAAAGCCGTATTTCGCTTTTCGAAAAAGTAGAAAATCACACTTAAACATACCATAGCAACCAACCAAGGTAAAACCAACACCTTGGTGGTCCAAAAAAATGGCACCCCTTTTAAGAATCCCATAAACAATGGCGGATCGCCTATTGGCGTGAGTAACCCGCCAAGGTTCGATACAAAAAAGATAAAAAATACAATGTGGTAAGGCTTTAAGCGATAACGATTAACACGCATAAAAGGCCTGATGAGTAAAATGGAGGCTCCTGTGGTTCCAATTAAGTTGGTAAGCAAAGCCCCGCAAAGTAAAAACACAATATTTACTTTCGCTTTAGACTCAAAATCGGCAAATACATAAATACCTCCTGCAGCCACATATAACGCCAACAACAAACTGATGAATGAAACATACTCGGCAAAAGTTTCGGCCACCAAAATGGTTTCCTGTTTTACGGTGATAAAATATAAACCCACCACGGCTCCAATAATTACCGCAATATGCTTGTAGTAATGGTGCCAAAATGTGGCAAAAAACAAGGGGCCGATGGCACTAAGTAACAGCAATGAAGCAAATGGAATAACCAGCCAGGGTGCAGGTGCGGCTGAACTTACGTTTAAAATCAAACTACCCATGTTTTATTCAAATCTTAAATGTTTAACCGATTCGCCCGAGTCACGCAATTCAATTAACGAATCAATCCCTATAGACAAGTGTTGTTCTACAAATTTCGCAGTAACCGTTGCATCACTTTTTGAGGTTTTCACCCCTTCCGGAATCATTGGATTATCACTCACCAACAACAAAGCACCTTTAGGAATTTGATTGGTGAACCCTACCACAAAAATAGTGGCCGTTTCCATATCAATACCCATGGCACGTGTGCTGCGCAAATAATCTTTAAACTTTTCATCATGCTCCCAAACCCTGCGGTTGGTGGTGTAAACAGTGCCTGTCCAATAATCCATATCATGTTTTACAATACTTGCTGATATGGCCTTTTGCATACGAAATGAAGGCAAAGCCGGAACTTCCGGAACCAAATAATCATTGCTGGTACCATCTCCGCGAATGGCAGCAATGGGTAAAATTAAATCACCCAATTTGGTTGTTTTTTTTAAGCCACCACATTTACCTAAAAACAATACGGCTTTAGGTGTAATGGCCGATAACAAATCCATTACCGTGGCAGCCATGGCACTGCCCATACCAAAATTAATAATGGTAATATCTTCAGCCGTAGCCGATTGCATGGGCTTATCTTTCCCTACAACTTCAACCCCAAAACGTTCGGCAAACATGGTTACATAATTGCCAAAGTTGGTTAATAAAATATACTCTCCAAATTCTTCTAATGGCCTTCCTGTGTAACGGGGTAACCAATCTTTCACAATTTCTTCTTTTGTTTTCATAGCTATGTTTGAATTATCATCATGGTTAGCTGATGCAATAACGCAAAAATCACGCAAAGTTTATGTATTATTTAGTGTGGCAGCAATTGCTGCCTTACAAATTAAATTTATCTTTGTGCCCATGTGGAATAAAAACATTCTGGAAACCATTGGTAAAACACCTTTGGTTCAGATTAATAAAATAACCAAAGATTTACCTTGTACTGTTTTAGCAAAAGTTGAAACCTACAATCCGGGCAACTCCATTAAAGATCGTATGGCATTAAAAATGATTGAAGATGCCGAAAAAAGCGGAAAACTAAAACCCGGTTACACCATTATTGAAGGTACCAGCGGAAACACCGGAATGGGCTTGGCCATTGCTGCAGTAATTAAAGGTTATCGTTGTATTTTTACCACTACCGATAAACAAAGTAAAGAAAAGGTTGATGCACTAAAAGCCTTTGGTGCAGAAGTAATTGTTTGTCCAACAGATGTTGATCCGGAAGATCCTCGCTCCTACTATTCGGTTTCATCGCGCTTAGAAAAAGAAATTCCAAACTCATGGAAACCGAATCAATATGACAACCTAAGCAACTCTCAAGCACATTATGAGCAAACCGGACCTGAAATTTGGGAACAAACCGAAGGAAAGGTTACGCATTTAGTGGTTGGTGTAGGAACAGGCGGCACCATTTGCGGAACCGGAAAGTTTTTGAAAGAAAAAAATCCGAACATTAAAGTATTGGGTATTGATACGTATGGTTCGGTATTTAAAAAATATAAAGAAACCGGCATTTTTGATAAGAACGAAATTTACCCATACATAACCGAAGGTATTGGTGAAGACTTTTTACCTCAAAATGTTGATTTCAATATTATCGATCATTTTGAAAAAGTAACCGATAAAGATGCAGCCATCATGACGCGCAGAATACCGCGTGAAGAAGGCATTTTTGTTGGCAACTCTGCAGGTTCGGCCATGGCCGGTTTGTTGCAAATGCGCCACATGTTTAAACCTGAAGATGTGGTGGTGGTTATTTTCCACGACCATGGTACACGTTACTTGGGCAAAATGTTTAACGATGATTGGATGCGCGACCGTGGATTCCTGGTTAATGATCAACCAAAAGCCATTGATTTAATTGAAGGACATAAACATTTAAAATTGGTTACGGCCAATATGAATGATGAAGTGGCTGAAGTGATTGCCCGCATGCGCAAGTACGATATTTCACAAATTCCTGTGGTGGATGAAAAGGGTGCATTTGCCGGTTCATTAAACGACTCGCACTTATATGCACGATTAATTGAACAACCGGAGTTAAAGCATCAAAAAGTAGCGGCTGTTGTTCAACCTCCTTTCCCATTTGTGCACCCTGATGCTACCTTAGAAGAAGTATCGAAATTAATTACCAAAGAAAATAACGCAGTATTGATGAAAACGTTGTTGGGCGATGTACATATCATTACCAAACAAGATGTGATTGACGCGTTGGCGTAGATGAGGGAGTGTTGAGTGTTGAGTGTTGTCATCCTACGCTAAAGCTGCGGTGGATGAAAGACCAACCAATAACAAATTAACTAATCTGATCATAAAAAAAACGCTGGACAAAGTCCAGCGTTTTTTATGAAGTAGCATTTGAATAAATACTACGAAATAATAATCTCCAAAACTTATGCGTTTGCAAAGGCAAACATAGCTGCTAATATCGCTGCTTCGTTTTTGGTGGTTTTGCTCAAATATTCTTTGGGTACCAGTTTAGGTTCGGTGTCTTTAAAAAACAAAATAATCGGAACAAATAACTCTCTAATCTCCAACTCATCCGGCAAACGTTTAGCCACTTCTATCACACTAGTTACCGATTCTTCAATCAAATCCTGGTTGGCAATAATTTCTTCATAAATGCGGTGCTCATCCTGAAATTCATCTTCATCAACCAATAAAAACTCATACAAAAAGTCTTCCACGTTCATCTCCATATCGGCATCTTGCGCCTCGCTGATGTATAACAACATGTTTAACAATTCTGTACCTCTTTCTAAGGTTTTGTCTTCAATATCTTGCCATTCTTTTGAATCAAAATAATCCTCATCATCATTATGATTTTCCAAGTGGTGTACCATCAGCAAATCAAAGGCATACTCTTGTATCGGTTCATGCGTGGGATGGGCCTCAAACAGGGTATCAAACTGTTTTACTTTGCTCAAAAATTCATCGCTACTTTCAAATAAGCGAGTTATTGCGTCACTTAAATCGGCTTGTGGTGCCAATTGATTAATTAGCGCCTGAACTGCTTTTATAGCATTGCTCATATGTTATGAATGTTTATAAAGTTGATTATTATGTATGGTTGCCAAAACCTTTCCCTGAAGCGTTTTTCCCATAAAAGGATTGTTGCTGCTTTTTGAAAGGTTGGTTTTTTCGTTTAATTCCCATTGTTGTTTTGTATCAAAGATACACAACTCTGCTTGATCTCCAACGGCTATGGAAACCGGGGTTTGTTTCAATATTTTTCGCGGTGATTGGGTAAGTGCTTCCAACAATTTTTGATGGCTTAAGGTATTGGGCTTGTGCATGAACAAGGCCGGTAAAGCTGTTTGTAGCATACTCATTCCGTTTGAAGCATATTCAAACTCCACTATTTTATGCTCCACATCTTGCGGTTGATGGTCACTTACAATGCAATCAACCGTTCCATCTGCTAACCCATCCCACAATGCTTTTTGATCGGCCTTGCTGCGCAGTGGAGGATTTACTTTAAAATTGGTATCAAAGCTTTCGAGGTTGGCATCCGTAAAAATTAAATGCGCCACGGCCACATCACACGTAATGTGCAAACCTTGTTTTTTGGCTTTTTTAATCAACTCTACACTGCCTTTTGAGCTGATGTGAGAAAAATGAACCGGTGCGTTAGTATACCTGGCCAATTCTATATCCCTCGCAATCATTACCTCTTCACTAATATTCGGATTTCCTTTTAAACCCAACTGCACACTCATGTTGCCTTCATGCATACGTCCGCCTGCACTTAAGTTGGTGTCCTCGGCATGACTCAATACCAAACCATTAAATATTTTGGCATACATCATGGCACGCATCATCACCCCTGCATGCATAATACTTTTATTGGCATTGCTAAACCCAACAGCACCCGCCTGGTGCATATCATACAACTCATTCATTTCTTTGCCTTCAAGTGCTTTGGTAATGGCTCCGTAAGGCAACACATCAACCGGCAAATCGGCTGATTTATTTTTGATAAAGCTGATGTCGGATTTGGTTTCGGTTACAGGTAAAGTATCAGGCAAAGCGGCTATTGCGGTGTAACCTCCGGCCGCTGCGGCCTTTGCGGCACTTTGTAAATCTTCCTTAAACTCATATCCGGGTTCTCGCAAGGAAGCCCTCATATCAACCAAGCCCGGCATTAACCATGCTCCTTTTGCATCAAATACTTTTCCGGTAAATGATGGTTTACTTTTTCCTGCCGGTACAATTTGTGAAATTATGCCATTGGTAATTGTAACATGGCAAAGTTTACCATTAAACGCAGATTGTGAATCGCAAACGGTTGCGTTGGTGATGAGAAGTTTCATTAAAAAGCAAATATAAAAGTTTTTTAAGGATTTGAACGATGATATCCTACATCGCACGATTTTTTTTGAATAATGAATTATGCCACAATTGTGCTTGCACTAAATGAACATTGCTTTATATTTGCGCCTCAAGCTGCGGTGGTGGAATTGGTAGACACGCCATCTTGAGGGGGTGGTGCCTTAACTGGTGTAAGAGTTCGAGTCTCTTTCGCAGCACAAAAAGGTTGTACATTTTTACGTGCAGCCTTTTTTTATGTGCCAAACTTCTTCAAAATAAAATCTTCGGATTGAAGTAAGTTGATTTAAAATAAATTTTTCTTTCTAAAGTATAGTACCCCAAAACCCGATAAGCCTATGGCAATCATCATCACATACCAAAAGGCAGCATCACTGTCTTGAAAAGGCAACCTTACATTCATTCCATATAAACTGGCCACCAAAATAGGCAAGGATAAAATAATGGTTACAGAGGTTAAAAACCTTATGGTGATATTGAGGTTGTTGGAGATGATAGATGAATGTGCACCCATCATATTACCCAAAATATTGCTGTAGATGTTGGCCATTTCAATGGCCTGTTTGGTTTCAATCACCACATCTTCAATCAACTCTTTTTCTGTTTCACGTAAGTTCGCCATCATGTTCAACTTTTGCAGGCGCATCATCATTAACTCATTTCCTTTTAAGGAAGTGGTGAAATAAACGAGTGATTTTTCTAAACTCAATAGTTGCAACAACTCTCGGTTTCGGGTTGATTTATGCAATAACAATTGAATTTCATCGGCCTTGTTATTAATGGCTTTTAGGTAGCGTAAGTATTGAATGGATGCTCGCAAAAAAAGTTGTAACACCATTCGTTCGCGCAATGCTGTGTTGAATTGCCTTACGCGTTGTTCAATAAAAGTTTGAATCAACTCGGTGTTTTTGCTGCAAACAGTTACAATTAAATCCCGTTTAAAAATAATACCTAACGGAATGGTGGTATAAATCAAGTCATCCTCGTTTTCAATGTGTAAAGGAATTCTGCACACCATAAGCATACAGTTTTTGTGCTGCTCCACACGCGGGCTTTCATCCGCATCCAACGGGTCGATAAACAAATCGGCATCCACCAAAAGTTTTTGACTCAACAATTCTATTTCGGCAGTTGAGGGTGCAACCACATTAATCCAACAGTCTTTTTCAACTTGTTGTATGGTTTGTAACTCACCTCCTACTGTTTTAAAATATTGAATCATAAAAAATTAAACGCCTACTTTATTCCCACTCAATGGTTGCCGGTGGTTTTGAACTAATGTCGTACACCACGCGGTTAATACCTTTTACCCTGTTAATGATTTTGTTTGAAACATCAGCCAAAAACTCGTACGGCAAATGACTCCAATCGGCTGTCATACCATCTACACTGGTTACTGCACGTAAACAAACCACATGCTGATAAGTACGTTCATCACCCATTACACCCACACTTTGAACCGGTAAAAATATGGCACCTGCTTGCCAAACCTGGTCATATAAACCTTGTGCTTTTAACTCACCAATAAAAATAGCATCGGCCTCTTGTAAAATGTTTACTTTTTCGGGAGTAATTTCTCCCAATATACGAATGGCCAATCCCGGACCCGGAAAAGGATGACGGTTCAATATCACATTACTAATGCCCAATGCTGTTCCAACGGCACGCACCTCATCTTTAAACAACATGCGCAATGGCTCCACAATTTTCAACTTCATTTTTTCAGGTAATCCGCCAACATTGTGGTGCGATTTTATAGTGGCCGAAGGACCTTTTACACTTACCGATTCAATTACATCCGGATAAATAGTGCCTTGTGCTAACCAGTTTACATCCTTTATTTTGTGTGCCTCTTCATCAAATACTTCAATAAAAACACGTCCAATGGTTTTGCGTTTTTCTTCTGGGTCGGTAATGCCTTTTAATTCATTTAAAAAACGGTCTGCTGCATTCACACCAATTACATTCAAGCCCATTTCTTTATAAGCTTCCAACACTTGTTCAAATTCCCCTTTACGCAACAAGCCGTTGTCGATAAAAATTCCGGTTAAGTTTGCTCCAATTGCGTTGTGCAACAATACTGCCGCAACACTGCTATCAACCCCGCCCGATAAACCCAAAATTACTTTATCGTTACCCAACTTTTGCTTTAACTCAGCCGTGGTATTTTCGATAAAATGAACGGGAGTCCAGTTTTGGCTCAATCCGGCCACATCTTTAATGAAATTGTATAATAACTTCTTCCCATCAACACTATGCGTTACTTCAGGGTGAAACTGAATGGCATAAGTTGGCTCACCTTCAATTTTAAAAGCTGCTACTTTTACATCATCGGTGCTGGCAATAACTGTAAATCCTTGCGGCAATTCTGTGATGGTATCACCATGACTCATCCACACTTGTGAACCTGCTTCTATTCCATTCAACAAGGTATCATCACTAATGGTGGTAAGTAAAGCCCTTCCATACTCTCGTATTTTTGATGGCGTAACTTTACCTCCGTTGCTGTGGGCCAAATATTGTGCACCATAACATACGCCTAAAATAGGGAGTTTGCCTCTGATGTTGCTTAAATCAACTGACGGAAGAATACCATCATTAACCGAATACGGGCTGCCTGATAAAATAACTGCTTTTACTTGTGGATCAATTTCAGGCAAATGTGTGCAAGGATGAATTTCGGAGTAAACGTTTAACTCTCTTAACCTGCGTGCAATAAGTTGGGTGTACTGCGACCCGAAATCGATGATGAGAACTTTTTCTTCCATAATTGGGTGGCAAATTTAGCTTAAATATTTTAAAACTTTGGGTTGAAAAGTTGATTTAAATAATTGCCAATCCCATTGATGCCGGGAAAATATTTACACTAACAATTGAACACATCCACCAAACGCAATAAATCAGGATTTAAATGCTTGGTTTTCGTAATGGCATCATCAAATGGAGTTAATACAATCATATTGTTTTTAATGCCTGCCATTTTGTTGTATTCGCCATGTAACAAAGACTCAACGGCTGCATTACCCAATCGTGAGGCCAACACTCGATCATATGCTGTTGGGGAACCTCCACGTTGGATATGCCCCAAAATAGTTACCCTGGCATCAAAGTTTGGATTTTTTTGCTTGAGTTGTTCCACAATATGAACTGCACCTCCGTGCTCCTCACCTTCGGCAACAACCACAATACTAAATGCTTTTTTACTGCGATTTTCTCCGAAAAAAATGTCAATCATTTTGTGCCAATCTTCGGCCGATTCAGGAATTAAAATACTTTCTGCTCCACCGGCAATACCGGCAGCCAAGGCAATGTAACCCGAATGTCGGCCCATTACTTCCACAAAAAATACCCTATCGTGCGAATCAGCGGTATCGCGTATTTTATCAATGGCATCAACAGCCGTGTTTACGGCCGTATCAAAACCAATGGTAAAATCGGTGCCGTATAAATCATTATCAATAGTACCCGGTGCACCTATACACGGAATTCCATACTCTTCGTAAAACAACTTGGCTCCGGTAAATGAACCATTACCGCCTATACAAATTAATCCTTCAACACCGTTTGCTTTTAAATTTTCATAGGCTTGCTTACGCCCTTCGGCAGTCATAAACGCTTTACTGCGAGCTGTTTTTAAAATGGTGCCACCATGCTGAATAATATTACTAACCGAACGTGAGGTAAGTGGAGCAATATCATTTTCAATCATACCGGCATAGCCTCTACGGATACCTAGTACTTCAATATCGCGAGAAATGGCAGTACGCACTACTGCTCGTATGCAAGCATTCATTCCCGGTGCATCACCGCCTGAGGTGTAAACAGCAATTTTTTTCATCACCTCAAAGTAACAAAAAAGAATACAATCCACCCTATGAGTTTTTTACACAATTTTAATTTTACCCGTTAAAAAAGTGTACAAAATACACTTACGCAACAAAATCATGTTTGGATGTGATTTATATTAGTTTGATTGAGGCCTGCCCTATTCCCTTTACATTTGTTTAATGGAAGTAAAAGATTGCAATGGAAACTTACTGCATGAAGGTGATGCGGTTACCTTAATTAAAGATTTAAAAGTAAAGGGTACATCAGGTGTATTAAAACGAGGCACCGTGGTTAAACATATTCGGTTAACCGATAATGAGGATGAAATTGAAGGCCGGGTTGAAAAAACAATGATGGTTTTAAGAACCGAATTTTTGAAGAAAGCTTAGTTTGTGGCTATAAAAAAGGGAGGTTTAGCCTCCCAATTGTGTTTTTAATTCGTGTACCTGGCTATCCCAGAGCTGTACCGCATTCTCCTCATCCGATTCATCCACAAAATCTGTAATCACTAAGGCAACATCATCGGTGAGTTCATCTTGAATAATTTCAAACTCAAAGAACTCCTCCGGCTTTGAGGTTTTCCATCTAAACTTGATGGATTTGCTGGGTGTTTTTTTAAGTAATTCGGCAATTTGTTCATCTCCGTCCCACTTAAACTTATAGTTATTGTTGTAAATATCCACGTCATCGGCAAACCAGGTAGATAAACCTGAAGGTGTGCTAATGCTGTTGTAGAGAATAGCAGGTGATGACTTAATAGGATACTCTAATCTAATTTTCTTTTTCTTTCCCATTATACATGGCAATTATTAGGTTCAACTTATAGGATGCGAGCACCCTCGTATGGGCAAATATATATTATTAATTAAGGAATCAAATTTTGAGTCGATTTTTTTCTACAATTTTTAATCATTTTTACTAAAAAAGCAGCCCTGATGGCTGCTTTCACTGTAGTTATCTTTACTTTTTGGTTTCCGTTTTTGAAAAATCAATCGAAATGGGGCCCATTTTTCTGCGGGTAATTTTAACCTTGGTTTTACCGTCTTTTGAAGTACTGTCGGTAACCGATTCTTCAATTTTGGCATTCAACTCCCAAATTTCATCAGGGTTATCACAGGTTAAACATTTTAAGCCGTCATCCGTCACTTTCACAAACACATATTTATTGATACCTGCATCCCCATAATCCGAATCAAAATCATCTACCAATTCAAGTGCTGTTGTTTGAAAACGAATGACTGTTCCTACCGGAATTTTAATCCCAACCGAAGCCTCCTGATAACGATAACCTTTATCCCTTCCGGGTGAAGCCAAATTATTAAAGGATATCAAATCGGGCTTTACTTCTAAATTCATGGAAATGGCCTCGGCAATTTTTTCAGCTTTTTCGGTGGTTTTTCCTCTGGCTTCTTTCTTTACCATTACTTCCATTTCTTTGGCTTGTATGGGTTTTATTTTTAATTCGGGTTGATTCAAAAGTAATTCCCCGTCTTTAATCACCCAGGTGCTGTGTTCCAATTCTTCATCCACCTCATCATCAAAGGTTACATCAAATTTATTGGCATCATCACCTTGTACATCGTTTATTTTTATGGTTAACGTATCAGCCGGAATTACATTTTTCACTTCCTCTACATACACCCCTTCTTCATCCACCTCCGAAGCATACTTCACGCCTGCCATCACCAACAATATAATCGAAATCACAAACACAAAGCCGGTTAGTGCATTGATTAAACTTAAACGGAATTTCACAAACAACCTCACCACAAAAGCCAGTAAAGAAGCCAACACCGAAATCACCAACAGGTTGATACCCCATTTGGCCAACATAAAAATTTCAGGTGTAATGGTAAGCGATTCAAATAATATTCTGATATCATCATCGGCATCAGTTCCTAGGTTTAAGAAAGCCAAAACACCGGCACTTGGTATCACAAAAACAACAATGATAAACAGTAATAATAAGCCGATTACGATTTTTAAAAATAAGGAAAGTGCTTTAGGTATAAATGGAGCCTTGGCACGAACATGTGCTGCCGCATTACGAACCTCTTGCTCAATATTATTCACATGAATTTGCAAACCTTTCATTTGCAACTTTTCAGCCGATGATTTTGCTTCGGGAATAATAAGCCAAAGGATGATGTAGGCCAACAATCCACTGCCAAAAAAGAAAAACGAACCGGCAAAAGCCAACCTTACCCATATTTCATCAATGCCTAAATATGCGGCAATGCCCGAACAAACACCGCCCAACATTTTATTATCGGGGTTGCGGTACAGTTTGCGATTACCTGCCGCATTGTATTGCAATACCTCATCAGCAGTAGCCTCAGGCATTACAGCCCAAAGGATAACATACAACAATAAACCGCTGCCAAACACAAAAAATGAAATTAAGAAGGCGGCACGGGCAACCAAAGGATCAATATTAAAATAGTTGCCTAAACCTGCACACACCCCACCAATCATTTTATTGCTGGTATCGCGTTTTAATTTACGTGCAGTTGCTTGTTGTGTTGTGCTCTTTTGTTCTTGCTGCGCTTGCTCCTGCCCTTCACTATCCATATCACCGGGTAATCCCATAATGGCAATTACTTCTTCCACATCTTTTAACAAAATAACTTGATAGGTTGCGTTTAATTTTAACTGCAACAACTCCGCAATACGCGTTTCAATATCAGAAATAATTTCGGCCGAACCTTCCGTTCCGGAAAAGTGTTTACGGAGCTGGTCAATGTAATTTTTGAGTCGCTCGTATGCTTCTTCATCAATGGTAATGATGATACCGTTTAAGTTAATGTTTACTACCTTATTCATATGGTTGGGATTAGTTTTTATTTTTTTGAACGATTTGTTGAATTGATGCGGTGAGCTGTGTCCAGGTTGACGCTAACTCATCCAAAAATTGTTTGCCATCATCGGTGAGTTGAAAATACTTACGTGGAGGCCCCGATTTGGACTCAACCCACTTGTAATTAACCAAGCCTTCGTTTTTTAATCGGGTTAATAAAGGATAAAGCGTTCCTTCTACCACAATCAACTCGGCTTGCTTCAACTCCTCCAAAATATCTGAAGCATATACCTCGCCTCTTTCAATAATGGCTAAGATACAATACTCCAATATTCCTTTTTTCATTTGCGCTTTTGAATTTTCTGCATTCATATTTCTAGGGTTATTGAATTAGCATGATATCACTTCTAATCATGGCACAAATCTATGTACTGTTTGGTACTTTGCAATACATAGTACTATTTAAAATATTATATAATTGATTATCAATGCTATATTTTTTATTGGTTTTTATTCAAACCTGAAACAGAATGTTCATTTTTGCGATATGTATTGGCAAAACCTGCAGCAACTTCTACTCAAAAATAAAAACCTTTACCTCGCATACACCTTTTTGTTATGCCTTGCCGCCACCTTGCAATTACAAATCGGACAGTATAGCTTAAGCCTTGCCATTAATGGCATACACAACCAATACCTCGATTATTTTTTTAATTACATTACGCATGTTGGCGATGGATTGTTTGCCATACCAATTATTGCCCTGGTGATATGGTTTAATAAAAAAGACGCCTTAAAAGCAATTGCGGTTTTATATGGCCCGGCATTAATCACACAAGTATTAAAGCGATTAATTTTTTCCGACAGCTTCCGCCCTATTCGCCATTTAAAAGATTTTAACCAATTGCATTGGATACCCGGATTGGAAATACATGAATTGAACAGTTTCCCTTCAGGACATTCAACCAGTGCATTTGCACTTGCCTTTTTGTTGGCGCTTATGCTTCCCAATAAAAAATGGGGTTTTCTGTTTTTGCTTCCTGCATTGGCAGTTGCCTTATCACGCGTTTATCTGCTCCAGCATTTTTTTGAAGATGTATTTGCAGGTGCCATTATTGGCGGTGTTGCAGCTACTT
>JBKDBG010000064.1:0-4196 GCA_046314755.1 Bacteroidota bacterium
AAAACCTACACCGCAAGCAGCAGCCCCTATTTTGATAGTTTTATTACCTTGTTTGGCTTATTGGCATCCGTAAAGGAAGCACGCAAAGTTTTAAGCAGTTGGATATATTGGTTGGTGATTAATTTATGTAGTTCAGTACTATATTATGAGCAAGGCTTGGTGTATTATTCCATATTAATGGTTGTTTATGCAGGCATTTGTATTCCGGGTTATTTAAGTTGGCTCAACATTTACAAGAAGTATTTAAACACACCGATTAAATAATTTGACTGTATCAAAAAAGTAAGCATAAGGCTGAATGTACAGCAAAGAAAAAGCAGTAATTACTTCAACCTAATTTCACAACTTACCATTTTGTGGTCGCTAAAGTCAAATGCTTTTGCATAATAATTGGAAAACACAAACGACTCATCCCCCATAATGTAATCAATTCTAAAGCTTGGCATTGATCCAACATAAGTTCTTCCCAATCCGCTTCCTGCTTCTGTAAATGCATCTTTCATTTCCCCTTTAATATTTTTATACGCATAGGACAATGGGGTATCATTAAAATCGCCACATACAATAATTTTATAAGGTGATTGACTAATAAAATCGGCAATGCTATCCGTTTGTTTCGCGCGCATTAAAAATGCCATTTTCATTTTAGTCACAATATTTTTATACGCCTCTACATCTTGCTTTTCATTATCAATTGAGATTTTCTTTACGGCTTCATATTCTCGTTTTTCAAACTTGATAGATTGCAGGTGTGTATTAATAATGCGGAATGTATCTCCAAAGGCTACGATATCAGCAAAAATGGTGTAATTGTATGATTCCGGATGATGCTCTACCACGCCTTTATTAATAATTGGAAATTTGGATAAAATAGCCATGTTATCACAATGCCAGCGGTTATCTTTTACTTTAACATTGGCTTTATAGTAATCCTTAAAGTAAGATTTAAAGTATTGATGTAATGCACTTGTTTCTACATCATGCATCACAAACATTTCTTGCATACAAACAACATCGGGGCTAATGCGAGTGAGTTTATCTTTAAATAAATCTTCATCTTCACTTTTTATCCCGTCCATCACACCAAAATAACGCGCGTTGAAGGATACCACTGAAATAGCATTTTCCGATTTTTCAGTTGTTTTTTTTGCGTTCAGTTGAATAAATTTAGTTACGTGCCCCCAACCAATAACGATGGCTGCCAATGAAAACAAAAACTTCATATTAAAAAATATGAGCCAATAGATAATAAAGAGTACATTGATGAGAATAAGCGCGGGAAATGTTAATCCGGCAAAAGCAACCGGCCATATCAAATCAGGGCTGATATAAGGGGCAATATAAGAAGCTAATAAAGCAAGTATTGCCAATGTATTAAAAACAAAAACAATTCTATTGATGATAAACATACTTAGTCTTTACTGGCTTTAAACAACATTTCTTTCTCTTTCTTACTTAAACTCTCATAACCCGATTTAGATATTTTATCCAAAATAATATCTATTTCGTGCTGACTTGGTTTGTTCGGGTTTTTGGTTTTTATATTCACCGAGCGATGGTGAATTTTCACCTTTTGTTTGGGCTTAAATAAGCCTGCAATGCGATCAAACACTTTTTCAAAACCGGTGTGGTTGTATAAATATTTAATAAATAAAAAGCCGAATAAGGCTCCTCCGATATGAGCAATGTGTCCGCCTGCATTGCCGTTAGGAATACTAATTACATCAAGCAGTACACTTACAAGCGCAATCCATTTTAATCGTACATTTCCAAACAACAACAATTGTACCTCGTAATTAGGCAACAACGTTGCTGCAGCAACCACTACGCTTAACACCCCTGCCGAAGCACCTAAGGCATAAGCGGTATCACGTACATGCACAAATGCCGGCAAAAATTGATAAGCAAGCATGTAAATCAATCCGCCAAAAACACCTCCAATAAAATAGGCTTGATAAACCCTTTTATTTCCCAGGTATTCGTGCAGTATGCTGCCAAGCCAATACAACCAAAGCATGTTAAACAACAAGTGCAAAAAACCATCATGTAAAAACATATAGGATAATATTGCCCATGGTTTATACAAAAAGCGTTCGAAAGTGGCAGGAAGGGTAAAGTACTTAGTTACAATGCCGGAATTTAATGATGAGGCGAATAAAAACCCCAACACATTCATCATAGCAAATACTAAAAACAACAATACATTAATAGCGATAATACGCTTAACGGCACTGTTGCTGTAGAGGTAATTTTGTTTTAATTCATCAAACAAGGTCATAACAATTACAACTCCTTAATAAAACGTATTTCTTCTGGTTTTATTCCAAAATTTAATCAAGAAAAAGCCAAACAACATACCACCCAAATGAGCAAAGTGTGCCACGTTATCTCCCGGATTATTTACAAAACCTTGATAAAGTTCAAGCACTCCATAAATAATAACAAAATACTTTGCTTTGATAGGAATTGGAATGAATAACATAAACAACAACGTGTTGGGAAATAACATACCAAATGCCAATAACAAACCATACACAGCACCACTGGCTCCTACCGTTGGGATGTTTATTTTGCTTTGTAATACGGCCTCCGCTATTTCTTTAGAATAAGCAAGGTATTGCGGATTATCTTTTTGCATGCTCCAACTTTGCATAAATCTTTGTAATTCTTCGGAGTCAAGCAAGCGGGTATCTATTTGTTGTAAAGCATAAAATGCATCATAACCGGGTTGTGATAAATAGGTTTGAATTTGTTGCTTTAGTTGAATCACCTCAAACGCGTTAAATCCTAAATGGATGGCTGCTGCGCCAAAACCCGTTACGAAGTAATAAATGAAAAATCGTTTAGGCCCCCAGTAATTTTCAAGCACACTACCAAACATCCACAAACTAAACATGTTAAAAAATAGATGCATGAAAGAGCCATGCATAAAAATATGGGTGAATATTTGGTATGGCTTAAAGTAGGTTGATTCAGGATAAAACAATCCCAACTTACTGTTCAGGCTGATGCCAAACCTATCTTCCATCACCACATTAATCAAAAACATTAACCCGTTAATAATTAACAGATTTTTTACCACGGGCGGTAATATATTAAAGCCAACAGGCCTGAATTGATTTTGCATGTGTGATTTTAATCAAAAATAACTCCTGTGTTTGAGTAACTGCCAAAAATAAAAAACATCTGCCGTTTTGCCGACAGATGTTCACTATTTATTACTTTGGATTAACCTAAGTAAGCTTTTAAAATTTTGCTTTTACTTGATTTACGTAATCTGCGAAGTGCCTTTTCTTTAATTTGACGAACACGTTCGCGAGTAAGACCAATTTTTTCGCTGATATCTTCTAAAGTATGCGCAGGACCACCGTCTAATCCGTAGTAGTATTTTAACACATCTCTTTCCTTTTCGCTTAAGGTTGATATTACACGATTAATTTCTTTTTGTAATGATTCATTAATCAATTGTACATCCGGGCGAGGCTCATCATTACTGTCAAGGATACCCAATAAGGTATTGTCTTCACCTTCAGTTAAAGGCGCATCAATTGATAAATGGCGCCCGGTTGAACGCAATGCATTTTCAACTTCTTGCAATGGAAGATCCATTTCAACTGCAATTTCTTCTACTGTTGGTTCACGTTCTAAACGTTGCTCCAATTTAGCAGCTACACTACCAATACGTCCGATAGAACCAACTTTATTTAATGGTAAGCGCACAATACGTGATTGATCGGCCAAAGCCTGTAAAATAGATTGACGAATCCACCATACGGCATACGAAATGAATTTTAACCCACTTGTTGGGTCAAACCTTTCAGCTGCTTTCATTAGGCCTATGTTACCTTCCGATATCATGTCTAATAGATCCAACCCTTGATTTTGATACATTTTTGCAACTGCAATGACGAACCTTAAATTACCCCTCACAAGTTCATCGTATAAATCTTTCTTTTCCTTCTTTGTGATTTCAGGATTTCTTAAAAGATTAAAAATTTCTTCTTGTCTGTCGTGAGTGATTACAGGGATTTTACGGAGATCTTTAATGTAGCTCTGGATTTCCTCTACATTTGTGATAATAGATTTTTTCATATGAATGGTGTAAGTGTAAAATAAAAGTAAATAAAATTTCGGATTATTCAAAATTATCCAAAAAATTTTTTTCCTCAGGTGTTAAACTTTCGACACCCATTTTC
>JBKDBG010000065.1:0-25641 GCA_046314755.1 Bacteroidota bacterium
CTTTTGAAGGGAGTGTTAAAAAAGTAGCGGTTTGTGGCGGTTCGGGGAGCTTTTTGTTAAAAACAGCTATAAGTGCAGGTGCTCAGGCGTTTGTAACGGCCGATTTTAAATATCATGAGTTTTTTGATGCCGAAGGACGCTTATTGGTAGCGGATATTGGCCATTATGAGAGCGAAATTTTTACTAATCAGTTAATTGCTGATGAAATATCGAAAAATTTCCCTAAGTTCGCGGTCATTTTATCGCAAAAAAACACAAATCCGATTAATTATTATATTTAGCGTATGGCTGCTAACACTGATTTAAGCGTTGAACAAAAATTAAAAGCCTTGTACAGGCTTCAGGTTATTGATTCTAAAATAGACAAACTGCGTGCAGTAAGAGGAGAGCTCCCTATGGAAGTAGCCGACCTTGAAGATGAACTAGCCGGTTTAGAAACCCGTGCTGAAAATTTAGAGGCTGAAATCAAACAGATGGAAGGTTCTATTGCAACCAATAAAACAAAAATTATGGATGCAAAAGCCAACATCAAAAAGTTTGAAAAGCAGTTGGAAAATGTAAAAAACAACCGTGAGTTCGATGCCTTGAATAAAGAAATTGAAATTGCCGGTTTAGAAGTTCAGGCTGCAGAAAAGCGCATCAAAAATTTACAAGCTGATATCGAAGCTAAAAAATTAGGTCGCGAAGTTATTATCCAAGAATTGGATGGTCGTAAGGTTGATTTAAAAACCAAAAAGGCTGAATTGGATACCATAGTGGAAGAAACCGAAAAGGAAGAAGTAGAATTATTAAAACATCGTGATCACGCTGCTTCAATTATCGAAGATCGTTTGTTAAGAGGTTACAACGGCATCCGTGCCAGCGTAAAGAACGGTATTGGTGTGGCTATCATCGAGCGTGATTCTTGTGGTGGTTGTTTCTCTAAAATTCCTCCGCAACGTCAAGCTGATATTCGTCAACGCAAGAAAATTCTTGTTTGCGAACACTGCGGCCGTGTATTGGTTGACTCACAGTTAGCCGAGGAAGTTACTATCTAAAAAACATAAACTATTGTTATCAGCAATGATACATAACAAAGGAGCAAGGGCTTTAATAGTTTTCTTGCTCCTTTTTATTTGCTCAACTGCTCAAGCTGAGCAACAGAGTGTATTTCATTTAACTCCGGGTTGTTTGGAGGCTCAAAAACACATTGCCGCTCTGCGCCTGCAAAAAGCAAAGGCCATATTGGCGGTTGAGAAAAAAAGTTTGCCACACAATGCTGCTGTGGCTTTTCTCGAAAATACATTAGACTACTATCAAATTGTAACCTCACAGGATTTTTCATTGCTGAAGCCGGCTGAAAATGCCCGAAATAAAAGAGTGGAAGCATTAAAACGAATTCCTGCTTCAAGTCCTTTTTTGCTTTACACGCAAAGCGAAATGCATTTACAATGGGCTTTCTTAAAAATATTTCATGAGCATTACATTGGCGCAATGCTCGATTTTAGAACAGCTTATAATTTAGCGGTTGAAAATCAAAAAAAGTTTCCTGCGTTTAAAGCGGGCAATAAAACAATAGGCTTATTTAAGGCTTTGGTGGGCTCAACACCCGATAATTATAAATGGGTATTGAGTGCAGTTGGATTAAAGGGTAATTTTGATGAAGGCATGACTATGATTGAACAGTATGTTCATTCCAATCCTTCTGATGAATTCATACTTGATGAACAAATGGCTGTGTTTTATTACGGGTTATTCCAAATGAATTTTGGCGATAAACAAAAGGCTTGGGAATTTGTGAAAAAACATACGAACGATTACAAATCAAACCTCATAAGCAGTTACTTAAGGGCATATGTTGGGATGAAATCGGGGCATAATGAAGATGCAATAAACACACTTGCCGAAAGGCCAAAATCAACGGATTACGAACCTTTTTACGTGCTCGATTATTTGTACGGACAAGCCAAATTAAACAGACTTGATGAAGATGCTGAACAACCGCTCAAACGATTTGTATCTTTTTACAAAGGAAAATTTTTGATGAAAGATGCTTACCGAAGAATTAGTTGGCATTATTTGTTAAGGGGTGAAAAAGATAAATATGAAGTTTACAAAGCGTTAAGTCAGCGTTACGGATCATCCAATTCTGAAGAAGATAAATATATTCAAAAAGAAGCACAATTGGGTCGTACTCCCGAGGTGATATTAATTAAAGCACGCTTGTTGTTTGATGGCGGATATTACAATAAAGCAGAGGAAACCATTAAGCAAATCAACCCCGAAAAAACCACTGATATATACGTAAAGTTGGAATATCATTATCGTTATGCGCGTATTTTACACGAACAAAACAAACTGCATAAAGCAATTGATTATTATTCTTATGTGGTAAAATATTCTCCTGTAAATACACCTTATTACTTCGCTCCGAATTCATGTTTGCAAATGGGTTATATATACCAAAAACTAGGTTTTAATCAAATTGCGAAATCTCATTTTAATAATGTGTCTCTTTATTCCAGGGCAGAGTATGTAGATGGATTGAAACTTAAAGCCAAAATTGAATTGGAAAAAATTGATGGGTAAACCAACCTTTGCTGCGTATACAGTATCTTCGTGTTATGCATAAATTATTTGTTCTTATTTCTGGTTTATTAATTGGTGTATCTGCTTCAGCTCAAATTGAAGTAGTGAAGCAGCTCAGTAGTCAGGTTAATGAAGATTCTTTGATTACTTATGTAAAACAGCTTACCGGTTTATTGCCTGCCGATTTGCCTGACGGTCCGCAAGTTATTACTTCCCGTTTTACAGGTGATCTTGGAAATACACAAACATCAGAGTTTATCAAACATAAACTTAACCAATGGGGAGTTCCGTTTGAAGAAATAAAATTTAGTGCAACAGGCAACAATATCATAGCAAAAATTGAAGGTAGAAGAAAAGATAAGGTGTTGATGATAGGTGCACATTTTGATGCGGTAAGATTTAGTCCGGGTGCAGATGATAATGCAAGCGGAACAGCCGCGGTACTGGAAATGGCACGTTTATGCGCAGGTAAACAATTTCCGGTTACTTTACATTTGGCTTTTTGGGATGAAGAAGAACAATTTTTAACCGGAAGTAGAGCTACTGCTCCGGCTTACGGAAGTGAATTGATTGCCTATCTCAACCATGATATGATTGCTTATGACAGTAACAACGACAGTTCATTTGATATTCATACCAGACCAATTGCCAATTCCATTGCTTTAGCAAATATTGTGTATAGTTGTATTGATTTGTATGATGTACCATTAAAACCACGTATCATTAATCCGGGTGAAACAGCCACAGATCATGGTTCGTTTTGGGAGTTAAACCGTACGGCTGTTGCCATAAACGAGGAGTATGCTTTTCAAGATGATTTTAACCCGCATTGGCATCAACGCACCGATTCACTTACATATTTCAATACTTCGTATTTCGTACGTTTAAGCCGATTTGGTTTTACTGCGTTTTTGCATTTAGCACATGATACCAGCCCAATTTTATCGGTATATGAAAAAAAATACCATGAGCCGGCAATGCAGGTTTATCCCAATCCATTTCATCAATCTTTGCAATTGCAATTGACACATTTACCTAAAGGCATATTTGAAATTACCTTGTTTGATGTGCATGGAAATAAAGTGTTGTTTGAAGAAACAACGGATACCTATCATGCTATTGAAACGGCTCATTTACCTGCAGGTTTGTATTATTTGCAAGTGGCCAACAAATCAGAGGTGTTGCTCAAACAAAAGTTGATTAAGCAATAAATTTATCGCCCGGTAAAAACATATTGAACAATGTTTGCACCCATTTGCAGCGCCTTCAAACGAACGGCTTCAGGGTCGTTGTGCACTTCTTGATCTTCCCAGCCATTTCCTAAATCGCATTCGTATGTGTAAAAACAAACCAGCCTGCCTTTATAAAACAATCCAAAACCTTGGGCTGGCTTACCGTCATGTTCGTGTATCTTGGGAAGTCCGTTGTTAAATTGAAATTTTTGATGATAAATGGGATGTGAAAACGGTAATTCAACAAATTCGCTTTCAGGAAAAACCTTTTTCATTTCTCTTCTGAAAAATTTATCTAATCCGTAATTATCATCGGCATGCAAAAAACCTCCTGAGGTTAGGTACTTTCTTAAATTTTCTACTTCGAGGTTGTTTAAAATTATATTACCATGACCTGTTAAGTGCACAAACGGATAGTTAAATATATCTTTACTTCCTGCCTCCACAATATCTTCTTCAGCAGCTAAATTGGTGCCCAAATTTGTATTGCAAAATTTAATTAGGTTGGGTAATGAAGTTTTGTTGGCATACCAATCGCCACCGCCATTGTATTTTAACTTGGCTATTTTAACCGTTGCGGGTGGCGCAAATGCGCTGGATAAAAAAATACAAATGATTACAACAAGTTTTTGCATTATGCCCTGATATGGTTACGAATTTAACGTTTACATTTATTTTATGCGTACAAAAAATCAACTCAGGATAACAAGGCTTTCGCACTCATTACCCCAAATAATCCTGCTGTTTCTGTTCGTAATATGGTTTGTCCTAATGAAACCATTTGCCAATTATGTTGCTTAGCCAATGCGGTTTCGGTAGCCGTAAAATCGCCTTCCGGACCAATCAATAACGCAAATTCTTCAGGCTTATTTTTCATTAAATAATCGGCTATTCCATTTTGTTTATCTGCTTCACACCAAGCCAACAATTTGTGTTTATAAGGTAGATTGAATATTTCTGAAGCAGCAACTATCGGATGCAATTGAGGTAAATACCATTGCTTACTTTGTTTCATGGCACTTATCAATATTTTTTCGCATCGTTCTAAATTTACTTTATCACGTTCGCTGTTTGAGGTATGAACAAATGTAATTTCATCTATCCCTACTTCTGTAGCCTTTTCTAATAACCATTCCATGCGTTCAAAATTTTTAGTAGGCGCTATAAATAAATGGATGTGATACTTTCTACCTGAAGATTGTTGTTTGCTGTAAACCGTACGTTGTGTGATGTTCAATTTACATTTTTTAGGGTGATCATCCACAATTACTGCTTCTGCATGTGTTCCTTTTCCATCGGCTAAATCAACCTTGCTGCCTTTTTGCATGCGCAATACCCGAATACAATGTTTCGATTCTTCCTCGGTTAGAGTGATTTCCTGAGCGCTTAAATCAGGTTGAAAAAATACATGCATATCAGGTAGTGTTAAAGCACAAAAAAAGCGGCAAAAGCCGCTTTTTACAAATTATTTTTTACTGTAGTTAGGAGCCTCTTTGGTAATAATTACATCATGTGCATGACTTTCTTTAACGCCTGCACCGGTTATCTTCACAAATTTCGCTTTTTGTAAATCGGTGATGGTTTTGGCACCAACGTAACCCATACCGGCTCTTAATCCGCCAACATATTGGTAAATTACATCCTTTAATGAACCTTTAAACGGAACCATCCCCACAATACCTTCAGGAACTAATTTTGCAATTTCTTCTTCAGCATCTTGAAAGTAGCGGTCTTTGCTTCCATCTTTCATGGCCTCAATACTACCCATGCCTCTATATGATTTAAATTTACGTCCTTCGTAAATTATGGTTTCACCCGGTGATTCTTCCGTACCTGCAAAAATACCTCCGGCCATAATGCTGTTGGCACCTGCTGCAAGTGCTTTCACCATGTCACCGCTGTAACGGATACCCCCATCAGCAATTACAGGCACACCGCTTCCTTTTAAGGCCTTGGCAGCTTCGTAAATGGCTGTGAGTTGAGGAACACCTATTCCTGCAATAATACGTGTGGTACAAATTGAACCCGGTCCAACCCCTACTTTAACGCCATCAACACCCGCTTTCATTAAGGCTTTTGCACCATCACCTGTTGCCACATTTCCTGCGATAATATCAATTTGGGTAAACTTTTTTCTTAAGCGTTTTATTTCATTAATTACAAATGCACTGTGGCCGTGTGCTGTATCAATCACTACCAAATCTACACCGGCCTTGGTTAAGGCATTCATTCTGTCTTCTGTTTCCGGTGTAACGCCAACTGCTGCACCAACCAATAATCGGCCGTGTTGGTCTTTACAAGCATTCGGATTATTTTTAAGTTTTAAAATATCACGGTAGGTAATTAATCCAATCAACTTGCCTTTTTTATCAACCACAGGAAGTTTCTCAATTTTATATTTCTGTAAAATGAGTTCCGCCTTTTTCAAATCAGTTCCTTGTGGTGCCGTTACCAAATTTTCTTTGGTCATTACTTCACTCACTTTTTTACTCAGTTGTTTTTCAAAACGTAAATCACGGTTGGTTAAAATACCCACTAATTTGTATGAGTCGTCAACAATTGGAATCCCACCAATTTTATTTTCGCTCATCATTTTGTGTGCTTCTTTTAAAGTAGCGTTAATCGGAAGTGTCACAGGATCCATAATCATTCCGCTTTCACTTCTTTTTACGCGCCTAACCTCATCGGCTTGGCGCTCAACACTCATGTTTTTATGTAAAATGCCTAAGCCCCCTTGTTGGGCAATAGCAATAGCCATTTCATATTCCGTAACCGTATCCATGGCTGCCGAAATAATCGGAACATTAATACGAATGTTTCTGGTGAGTTGGGTTGAAGTGTTTACATCGCGAGGAAGTACTTCAGAGAATGCGGGAAGCAACAAAACATCATCAAATGTGAGTCCTTCTCCGTAGAATTTTGATTTATCGTTAATCATGGCAAATAATACAATCCATTATTTGCCGTGCAAATGTAAAGTATATCAACCTCTTCACATAATAAATATTTGTTATCGAAGTAAATATTTAGCTATTTGTAATGTTTTAAAGCGTTTTCAAGGATGGTGATGTGCTCCTTTTGTAAACTTTTGGGCGCAATAACCTGTACTTTATCTCCAAAACTGAGTATTTGCGCTTTGAGTTCATACGATAAAAATACCTTTAATTGTATCCTAAACTCTTGCTCGTTATCTGTTGTAATTTGTTGAGTTTGGTGTAACGGCTGACTTTTAATGTAGGGAGCTTCTTCGGGTTTAAATAATAGTTCAACCAATTGCGGTTCGTAATCATACACCGAAATGCCCAATGAATATTTGAAATAATCTTGCGCATGAAAGGAACTGTCTCTTGTAAAACTGTTTTTTGAAGGAATCAGGTTTTGAATTCTTTCCAAGGCAAAAGTTTGAATCCGTTCTTTGTTTAACACTTTACCCGAAACATACCAACGGTTTCGGTATTCTTTTAATACATAAGGCTGTAAGGTATAATGCTTGATTTCGGCATGCCCGTAACCTTTGTAATGAATAATCACTTCTTGCTGTTCTTTTATGGCTAATAACAATGGACTCAAATACTCATTTCCTTTTTGGTTTAAACTTTTTTCGGTTTCAACAATTTGTAAAAAATCATCACTCCCATACGTATTGCGTAGGTTTACATAATCTTCAATTTTCTCTACGGATTGAATAAATTGTTGAATGGGGCCAATGCCTTCAAACTGTTTAAGCAACGAGCAAGCAAACTCCAAGGCATAAATATCTTCCTGTTTCAGCGGTAAGTTATTGATGCTATAATTGGAGTCGGTGTAGTAATATCCTTTTTGTTTTCTATCATATTCAATGGGCGCAAAATAAGCCAGCTCTTCATCAAACTTCATATCATAAATATCCTGATCTATTGTTCTTGCACTCACACTCCCAAGTCCGCTGCATGCATCAATCAAGTCCGTTTTACTCGGAAATTTTTTAAACTTATTACGCAATGCAGTATCAATAATACGATATCGGATAAAGGCGTTTTTATTTTTTGGCATACTGCAAGGTAAAAAATGTTGGTGGTTTTATAAATAATGTTCGAGTAGGTATTTTGTATATTTGCCATCAAATTAAGATAGCAATGAGAACAAACCATGAAATAGATTATCGCATTTTAGGAAACGAAATGCAATGTGTGGAAGTAGAACTTGATCCTCAAGAAACCGTTATTGCTGAGCCGGGAAGTTTTATGATGATGGATAACGGGGTTGAAATGCAAACCTTGTTTGGTGATGGATCGCAGCAAACAGGTGGATTATTGGGTAAATTATTTTCGGCCGGTAAAAGACTAATTACAGGAGAAAACTTGTTTATGACAGCTTACACCAATATGGTACAAGGAAAGAAAAAAGTAACTTTCGCTTCACCATATCCGGGTCGTATAATTGCCATGGATTTATACCATTTAGGCGGCAAAGTTATTTGTCAGAAAGATTCGTTTTTATGCGCAGCAAAAGGTGTTAGTGTGGGAATAGAGTTTCAACGTAAGTTAGGAACCGGTTTATTTGGTGGAGAAGGTTTTATTATGCAAAAATTAGAAGGTGACGGAATGGCCTTTGTACATAGTGGTGGCCATGTAATTGAGCGTACTTTAGAACCGGGCGAATTACTTAAAATTGATACAGGATGTGTGGTTGCATTTACTAAAGAAGTAAATTACGATATCCAATTTGTTGGAGGAATTAAAAATACATTGTTCGGTGGTGAGGGTGTGTTTTTTGCAACCCTATCAGGTCCGGGCAAAGTTTGGATTCAAACCTTGCCAATTAGTCGCTTAGCGGGTCGAATTATGGCTTACGGAACATATAACCGTAAAGAGGAAGGAAGCCTTTTAGGCGGATTAGGTAATATTTTGGATGGTGATGGACGTTGGTAATATCCATTGGCCAATTTATAAAAGTAAAAATGCGAATGATCCATATGGGTTATTCGCTTTTTTATTGAAATTATAATTCAAAATTTCTACCGATACTTACTCCGAACCAACTTTCCATTTTGTTGTTTCGATAAAAAGGGGTGTAGCTTATTCTAAAACATACTTTGTTGGTTTCAATCACCCGAAAACCAAATACTGCTGTTGGAACTATTTCTTGTTCGTTAATTCCGGAGTTAATTAGTGTAAAGCCACCACCAATTTCTAATTTCTCTTTTCGCTCTCTGCTTCCTAGTAACAGGCTTGTGGTAAAAGGACTTAGTACCGTATTTTCTTTTAAATCAATTTTATTTAAAAACCTGCCGCTCGAAAAACCGTAGCTGAATCCAACTCTTCCAACCCAGCCCAATTTGGTGCTTTTATACAATATTCGTTCATAATTAAGTGAGTATAAAAACGCGGCTCCACCCAACTCAACGTACCAATTGTTTAAACCGACCGGTTCACGATAAGGTCGTTCTTGTGTTTGAGCAAAACTTTTTTGACTAATAAATGAACAGGTCAACGCTAAACAAATAGTAACTTTGAATAATTGCTGCATGAAGTTAATACGTAAAATAGTCCTGCAATATTATACAATCTTTTGTAACCTTAGCATTGACGTTGCCATTGGCGTGTTTTGCAACCAATTGGCTATTGCTAAAGTTTTTCAATTAAATCTTCCTTTGTTATGGTATATCGGGCTGCCGCTTATTTCTTGGATAGTGTATCTTAGTGATCATGTGGTTGATGTGTTTCGCAATAAGGGTCCACATTTGAATACAACACATTTATTTATTCGAAAGAATGTACGAAAGGTACTTTGGCTCATTGTAATTCTTTCCGCATTGAGTGTGTACCTTGTTCAGCAAAATACCGATAAAACATTGTGGTTATGCGGGGCTGTTATGGCAGTGTTTGTTTTATTGCATTTTATTGTTTCTTTTTTTAATCCGTTAAGGCGAACCTTATTTAACAATAAAGAACTCGGGGTGGCCTTCATTTATGCTACATCCATTTACATTTTACCATTATATAAGGCACTTCATGAGTCTTATTTTGAGGTGATGGTACACTTCTATTTACTTTTCTTGCTGATGACTTACGTTAATCTGCTGCAAAATTCATTGATTTCTTTTACGGTAGATAAATTGGAAGGCCAAAGCAGTTTCATTCAATCTATGGGTTACGCCAAAGGTGAGGCCATCTCAAAGGGAGTATTTGCATCGGCCATATTGTATTTGGGTTGGATTTGGATTTCTCAAATCCCGATTTCAAAAGGTTTATTGGGTTGTTATTTTTTAATGTTAGCTGCTCATGTAATTATTTGGTTAAATCGGGAGAAGTTAAGACCAAATGAATGGTATAAAAGATTAGCTGAATTATCTTTTTGGATTCCGATCCTATTGTGGTATGCATAAAAAAAGCTGACTCGGTTATGAGTCAGCTCTTTTGGTATAATGAAATTTAGAATTAACGTGAAAGGATGAATTTTTGAGTGGTTTTGCTACCGTTAGCTTCAACCTCTACAAAGTATACACCGTTTGTTAATGCTGAGCAATCAATTGCAGTTTCGTTTGATGTTAAGGTAGAAGCAATAACTTCTTTTCCTGTTACATCACGAACAATGTATGATCCACCTTTAAATTCAGGTAAAGCAATATTAACAATTCCGTTTGATGGATTAGGATAAACCTCAAAAGCTAAAGATTCTGTGTTTTCTTTTACACCTAATGAACCCATTGAAGAAATGCTTAATTCATCAAGGTAGAAAGCATTACCTGTAGTACCAGGAGTTACAGAGATACGAGCAATGATGTTCTCGCTTTTGTAAGCATCTAAATCAACTTTTTCAAATTTATAATGACCATTCATTGCAGGAACATACCAGTTACCGGCAGTTGTAGGTTGACCTGTTTCAACGGCAGTAATTGTTTTAACAACATTCCAAGTTGCACCACAGTCTTTTGAAACGCTAACAGCAACTGTTGGAGCGGTTCCACCTTCGCTACCATCCGAATAAGCATAGAAGAAACCAATTCCAGGATTTGAAATGGCACTTAAATCAGATTTGCCGAATAATACGTGAACAGGTTTGCCTGCACCACCCCATGATTGGTGTAATGAAACACGCAATGCTCTGGTTGACCATGCACCATACGATCCGGTTGTTGGAACAGTTGCATTATCATTTTCAGAGAAATCAAAAGCAGTATTAGTGATTGATTCGAAACCACACCAGATATTTTTGTTGTTTACAGTAGCCGCTTTAAATGTTAACCCGCCAAAAGAAGCACCATCATTGTTCATGTCAATATCATACAATGTTTGGTTGGTGGCGCCTTTTACGTTATCAATTCCACCAATTGAAACTGAGTAAGCTCCACCATTGGTAAGATTAATTGGATCCCAAGTAACAGTTACTTTTGCATTTCTTGCTAAAGCTTCGTTTGGAGTTACTGTTTTGTTATAAGTGATACCGTTAACTGTAGCAGCTATATTAAATGATGTAATGAAGTTGTCCATCATGTTAGTTACTTCAACTGTTGGAGTAACTGAGGTACCGCACATATTTGGCTTTACTGTTAAATCAGTTACTTTTAAATCAGTTTTGAGGGCATCATCAAAGGTAACCGGAGCTTCAACACCTGATAAAATGTTGCTGTTATTTTGCGCAACAAAAGCTACTACATTCATTTTGGTTAAGTTAGCTTTGGTGTTGATGTAATTTTCAGGGATGATGGTAGTATATTTTCTGTAGTAGTACTTGCCAGATGTAGTGGTATCTAACTGCTCTCCGAAATTACCGGGAGTAATCAATTGGCGTAACACGTGGTTATGACGATATTGTCCATTAACCCAATTCTCAGGGAAATAATTACCGTTGTCAGCTTGAGGACCAAGAATATCGTCTTGTGTTAAAGCAACGGTTAAAAAGTTTTTAGCGTTAGCTTCATTTCCTGTGTAATATACTTCAACCTCTGTGGTAATTGTGCGAGTAGCCATATTAACACTTGCTTTAACAGCTACGTTTACAGGTGATGTTTGACTTAAAATACCGCTTGATAAGTTTGTCCAAGCTGAACGTGATTGTCCCCAAGGAGTAGTAGAACGATTTACCGAACCACTTGGATAGCCGGTTACACCTGCAGCACCATCAATGGCAGTACCTGCAGCTGTTCTAAAATCAGGTTGTCCTGCGCCTGGGCTGGCAAAAGAACCCGCATGAATATTAATCAAGAATACACGATTTGGGTTGCCTTTAACCAAATCATTAGCGATACGATGACCATCAGGACAAAAACTGCAATTAATGCCTGTGAATTCTTCTAAAATCACATTTTTGGGTTGAGGCGTTGTAGCCACCCATTGTTGAGCCATGGCGCCCATCGAAACAGCGCATCCGGCTAAAAGTAATAGTTTTTTCATATTGAATTATTTAACTTTAGGTTAATATCTTAGTAATGCATATTTAGTGATTATTCTTCAAATTCCAAATTAATCTTTGTCAAATACCTAAAATTTATTTTTGACGATTCTTCTAAACATTTTTCTTTTGGGTGATAGTTTACCTAACTCTTTAATTATCTGTTTACTCACCGGCTTAGTTCGAAAAAACTAATAGCTCCCTTGATGCATCAAATGTGAATTATTTATATATTTGAATAAAATTATATAGCAATGAAAAAACTTGTACTCATGGCAATGGTTGTGTTTTTTTCAATCTCATTGACAAAAGCACAAATTACCTTTAACCCGAAAATTCGTATTGTTGAAGGTGGTACCGATGATAAAACAATAATCTCAGTTATTACGAATGCAACGCCTAATTCTGATGATTCGCTTTTAAGGTGGAGGATTGTGGAATATAACATGCCAACCGAATGGACCTTTACCTTTTGCGATACAAAAGATTGTTTAAGCGGATTGGGTAAAGACAGTTCGAATGTGTTTATTTTAGGGAAAGGTAAGAGCTTTGGTTTGAAGGCAGATTTTTATCTGAATGGGAAGGAAGGTAGCGCATCTGTGAAATTGGTATTGTCATATGCAAATAGAACCGACTTCGCTGATACCTTAACTTTAATTGCGAGCAGTTCAGTTGGGTTAAAAAATGTAACGAAAAAACAAGAAGCATCTATCTACCCGAATCCGGCTAAAGATAACTTGGTTTTAAAATATCAGGTTAATAAACCGGTTGAGGTTACCATTTATAATGTACTAGGCTCGAAAGTTTCAAGTTTTGTTCATCAAGGATCAGAAACAACCATCAATACGTCAAGCTTACAAAAAGGTATGTATTTTATTCGTTTTAGTGATAATGGACGTTTAATTTCAAAACCATTTCACGTAACCGAATAAGCGCCAAATATTCTTAAAACAATAAAAGCCGATTCAATCGGCTTTTATTGTTTTATAAGGTATTGATAGAATCAATACTTGTGTAACTGCTTGCAAGTCAGAGCTTTTTGTCAAGCTTAGGATTGTTTTAGGTGTTAAATAGAGTTTGTGCTTTACAATTATCGCTTAAAGATTAAATTGGTGTAAAATATAACTCAACTAATTAATTATGAAAAAATAAACCTTAAAGTTAACCGGTGTGGCTCTAGTGGCTTTTACACTAACTTTAGTAAGCTGTTCAAAGGAGGAGGGAGAAACTTCTAAAACAACAGAAACTCCAACCGTAACAATTGAGCAAAAGAATAAAGCAATTGTAATTGATGTAACAGGAACATGGTGCCCACCTTGTGGAGCCTATGGTATTCCCGGGTTTAATGATGCCATTTCAAAAGGGAAAGAAAAAATGGTTCCTTTTGCTATCCATATTTCTGATCCATTGAGTTTAGCTGCAATGAATGATGTGGCTAATTTGCCAAAATTTAAATCTACATCGGTGCCACGTATTGCAGCCGGTAATGGATTAGTATTTCCTGCCGGTGTTTTTTCAAACATTAGTTTAACAGGCGATAGAATTGTATCTTCGGTAGATACATTCATATCTAACAATTCTGTAATTGTTGGTGTTACATTAAACAACCTCAAAATTGAAGGCGGGAAAATTTCAGTAGATGCACATTCAAAGTTTTTTGATACCCAAGCATCGGGAGATTATCAAATTGCAGTTTATTTCTATGAAAATGGAGTTATATCTCCACAAAAAATTAGCGGTCAGCCTGATAATTTAGAGCAAGTGCATGATCATGTAATTAGAGCTGTTACTACTCCAACGGCATGGGGTGAGCCATTAGCTGTTTCAGGTAATGTTACTACAAAAACTTATACTGCAAATATGAATTCGGCTTGGAAGGCCAATAATATGGGCGCTTTGGTATTAATCTGGAAAAAGTCAGGCGCAGATTACTCTTACATCAATGGAAACCTCATTGAATTAAAATAAATTTTAGGCACAGAAAGGGGGCGATAACTTTATCGCCTCCTTTTTTATTTTAAGTTACTATATGTTCAAACAGTGGTGTAATGATGGGAAATAAAATACTTTTTATACTGTTATTAATTGCTTCAACCTCGAATTTATCGAAGGCAGAGGGCATATTAATTAATCCTAGGGAAAAGTCTGTAGAGGGAAAAAACGATGGAAGTAAAATCGCCAGTTCAGTAATCACGAATAATTCAACGAATCTTTCAGATTCAATATTTCGTTGGACAATAATTAGTTATAACATTGCCGGAGGTTGGGAATTTACCTTTTGTGATAATAAAGGATGTTATCTCAATTTGGAAGTGGGAAGTTCTGAAACTTTTACATTACGAAATGGAGAATCAGGTCCGTTAAAAGGAGAATTTATTTACAATTTAGCCGGAGGTACAGGTAATGTGCAGGTTGCGGTTACTTGTACAACTAACCCCTTGTTAACAGATACATTTACCATGATTGCTAAAAGTTGGGCCACAGGTTTAAATGATTTAACCTCAGGTAATGAACCCCAATGCTATCCGAATCCAGTAAAAGATAACTTGGTTTTAAAATACCAGGTTAATAAACCGGTTGAGGTTACCATTTACAATGTGCTGGGCTCAAAAGTTTCAAGTTTTATTCATCAAGGAACAGAAACAACGATAAATACATCAAGCCTACAAAAAGGGATGTATTTTATTCGATTCAGTGATAATGGACGTTTAATTTCAAAACCATTTTACGTAACCGAATATTAAGTAGATTAAATAAAATAAAAGCCTACTTGTGTAAGCACAAGTAGGCTTTTTTGTTGTCAAACACCCATAAAAAAAGCTGCCTTTAAAAGCAGCTTTTTTAGTGAGGTATCGAGCGGATTCGAACCGCTGTAGGAGCTTTTGCAGAGCTCAGCCTAGCCTCTCGGCCACGATACCATTGAGGGATGCAAATATACATTTATTTATCAGTTCGCAAATTCAATCATTAAAATTTTGAGAATTTTAAATAATTAAGTTTAATCTAGTTGTTATGTTTGCATTAAACTTAATTATAGTAAACAGCATGAAAAAATTATTCTATTTAACAGTGATTGCATTTGCCGTAGCGTGTGGCAACAAAAACAATTCTCAAGCTCCGGCAACCGATAGTACACAGGTTGCTCCAACCGTTGATTCATTGGCATTTTTTGGTGATAAAATCACACCTGATAGTGCAATTTCTTTAGAAGAAATGAAAACACAAATGGCTGATAAAAAAGAAATGATAACGAAAGTTTCGGCTCCAATTGAGGCTGTTTGTCAAAAGAAAGGTTGTTGGATGGAATTAAAAGCAACTGATGGATCAACCATGCGTGTTACGTTTAAAGATTATGGCTTTTTTATGCCGAAAGACGCAAGTGGCAAAACTGCTATTGTTTATGGAGTAGCTAAAGTTGAAGAAACTTCGGTAGCTGATTTGCAAGAGTATGCTAAAGATGACGGCAAATCGAAAGAAGAAGTTGCCGCCATTAAAGAACCTAAAAAAGAATTGGTATTTGAAGCCAGTGGTGTGATATTAAAATAAAGCACATGAAGCTGATTCAGTCAAAATTAGTTGTTGTTTTATTGTTGTTCGGTTTCGTGTTGATTTATGCTTGTAGTAATACTTCTAATTCAACAGTTACAGGTCTTGATACATTAAAACACCAGCAACATCAAACTTCTTTAGATACTGCAGAAGATTGCGCTAAACCTACCAAATATCCTAATCAGGATAAGCCAATGGCTTTAATGATGCGACAAATGGCAGATAATGCGCAAAAAATGAAAGATAAACTGGAAAAAGGGGAGCAGATTACGGGAGAAGAGTTTCCGTTTATTCGTTTTCATTTGGTAGAACCAACCGATCCGAATGTATTGCAACCGCAGTTTTATGAAAATGCAAGGTTGTTTCAGGAGGCTCACAAAGTCCTAATCAACGGAAAAAAAGGGGAGCAAAAAGAATTATACACAGCTTACATCAATCAGTGTATCAATTGCCATCAAACTTATTGCAGCGGACCATTAAAGCGAATAAGAAAACTAACCTTAACCCAATAACAAAAAAGTCGGTAACGTTAAACATTACCGACTTTTTTTATGTCTATTAATCAAGTGGATTATTTGTACATCACTTCTTTTACGGTCTTCACAATTTTTTCTACGCTAGGTAAAAACGCTTGTACCAAAGTTGGAGCATATCCTAATGGGGTATCAGCAGTTGTAATCCTGCGAATTGGTGCATCAAGATAATCAAATGCATTTTTTTGTACCATGTAACTGATTTCACTGCTGATGCTGGCTAAAGGCCAAGCTTCTTCAAGAATCACTAATCTGTTGGTCTTCTTAACGGATGCTATCACGGTATCATAATCAATTGGGCGAACCGTGCGTAAATCAACAATTTCAACTTCAATACCGTCCTTTGCTAATTCTTCTGCTGCTGCGTAAGCAACTTTAATAATTTTACCAAAGCTAACTATGGTTACATGCTCACCTGTTCTTTTAATATCAGCTTTGCCTATAGGTAAGTAATATTCTTCTTCTGGAACCTCTCCTTTGTCGCCATACATTTGTTCACTTTCCATAAAAATAACAGGGTCGTTATCTAAAATGGCTGTTTTTAGCAAACCTTTTGCATCATAAGGATTTGATGGAACTACCACTTTTAAACCAGGGCAGTTTGCATACCAGTTTTCAAATGCTTGAGAATGTTGCGCACCTAGCTGGCCTGCGGAACCGGTTGGTCCTCTAAATACCATTGGAATATTGAATTGACCACCGCTCATTTGATACATTTTCGCAGCAGCATTGATTACTTGGTCAATAGCTACCAACGAAAAGTTAAATGTCATAAACTCAACAATGGGTCTCAATCCATTCATGGCAGCACCAACACCAATTCCTGCAAAACCAAGTTCGGCAATTGGCGTGTCAATCACACGTTTTTCACCAAACTCATCCAACATACCTTGGCTTACTTTATAAGCTCCGTTATATTCGGCAACTTCTTCTCCTAATAATAAAATGTTCGGATCCTTGCGCATTTCTTCGCTCATGGCTTCGCGTAAGGCTTCTCTAAACTGAATAACTCTCATTTTTTAAAAAGTTTTGTGCAAAAATAGAAGCTTTATTCAGCTTTCAAAGTTGAATAAGTGATTGGCCTATAAAAAATAATGTAATAAAAACGCTGCATCGCTTTCCGTCTTGTAAATGAACGAGTTAAGCCTTAGTTGTTCGGGAAATTTAAAGTGACAATAAATGTTCCGTTGTTTGCAGTGATATCAAGTTTTATTTTTTGTGATGAGCACAATAAATGCATCACCCAAATCCCGGCATGATCAGGCATTTGTAAGATATCTACCTTGCTTGTTTTGAGATTTTGGATGTAAGTTAAGGTTTCATTAGAAACTTTTTCCTGAAAAGGATTGCTAAAGATTACGCTCGAACTTGTTTTTGTTTTTTTGAATTGAACTGTAACCAATTCAATGGGTGTTGTAAATTCAACAATATTAAGAAGGATATTTTTAATGATGTTTTGCAGCATAACCTTATCTGCATTAACCATCAAACTTTCTGAACCTTCTTGCAATTCAATTTCTAATTCTTGTTTGGTAATTTCACTGTTAAAGTAACTAAGATCCTCTTTAACAATTTCATTTAAATTCATGTGCTGAATGATGGGATGCACATTATTGGTATATGATTTTAACCACCATGATAAATTCTCACTTCTTAACAATGCTTTTTTGGAAAGCTGATGAATGATTTGAACGTAATTTTTTACATCCTCTGCATGCAGCTTTTCAAAATGGTGGTTTAACAAATCAGAAAATCCAATTATACCGTTAAACGGATTACGAATATGGTGGGTTAAACGTGAGAGCAGTTGTTTATCAATGCCGGGTTGATCAGGGGTCATAAACAAATTAAATAGTTGAAGTGAGTTTAAATTTGTTTTTGATAATAGAGAAGTAGTTTCTGCTCACTTCAAAAGGTTTTTGCACGCCCTTTAAATATAAAATTCCGGTATCGTAAGTGCCTTTTTCAATTTTAATTACATTGTGCAAGTTTACAATGGTTGAGCGATGCACCCTAAAAAAATCGTCAATCGGTAATTTGTCTTCCCAAAGTTTAATGAGGCCGTAAGTGGTAAAGGAACTTCCATCGTTTAATGCAACATAGGTGTAATTACCCTTGGCTTCAATGAAGTTAATGTCCTTAATCTTGATGAATTTCATTTCATTGTCAATATTCATCAATACCATATTGTCAATGTTAAAGCGACCTGTAGTTTTTGATAATTTTAATTCATCATCAAACTCATCACTCTTGCTTTCAAAAATATTTAAACGGCTTAATGCTTTTTTTAATCGATCGAAACTAATGGGCTTAACAATGTAGTCAATGGTATTAAATTCAAATGCTTTAACTGCAAAATCAGGGAAAGCTGTGATAAATAAAATACGCGTTTTAGGCCCAACATATTTTATTAAATCTAAACCGTTTGCACCTTTGAGGTCAATATCCATAAAAAGTAAGTCAACTTGGTTATTTGATTTAATCAGCGTTTCTGCATCCGAAAAGTTTGATGCCTCACCTACCACTTTTATGTAACTAAAGTCTTTTAAAAACTCCTTTAAAAGTGTAATCGATGCCGAATCGTCTTCAATTATAAGGGCATTAATGATGTTTGACATAGTTCGCTAAATCTTAATAAATGCATTCAATGGTGGTACTCACAAACTCAAAATTCTAAACAAATAAACATAAAATAAAGCACATATTTGCAGGTAATTAAAAATTCTTTATGCAACAATTTACTGCATCTAATTGGAAGTCTTACGAATTACTTGATTGTGGTGATTTAGAGAAACTTGAACGCTTTGGTTCTTTGGTTTTAAGACGTCCTGAACCACAGGCATTGTGGAGTAAACAGTGGTCGGAACAACAATGGCAGCAAGCGGCTCACATTACCTTTAAGCAAAAAAGTAGCCACTCGGGTATGTGGAATAAAAGCAAGGCAAGTTTTCCTGAAAAATGGAATATTGATTATGCGCACAACGGATTGAACCTAACATTTAATTTGTCACTCACCTCCTTTAAGCACGTAGGCTTATTTCCTGAGCAAGCATTAAATTGGGATTTTATATTTGAAAAAACTAAAAAGTTAGCACTCACTCAAACGCCAAGGGTACTTAATCTTTTTGCATATACGGGTGGAGCGTCACTTGCGGCAAAAGCTGCCGGTGCCGATGTTACTCATGTTGACAGTGTGAAGCAGGTAATTTCGTGGAGTAAAGAAAACATGGAATCATCGGGTTTGCATGACATTAGATGGGTGGTTGAAGATGCATTGAAATTTGTTAAGCGTGAAGTAAAACGCGGTAAAAAATACCATGGCATTATTTTAGATCCTCCCGCTTATGGCATTGGAGCCAACGGTGAAAGATGGAAACTGGAAGACTCCATCAATGAAATCTTAAAGGACATCAGCAGTTTGTTGGAGCCTCAACATTTTTTGGTACTCAATGTGTATTCCATGGGTTTAAGCCCGCTTATTCTTGAAAACCTGATACAAACCAACTTTAACCATATAAAACAATTAGATTTAGGGGAGGTATATCTTCCTGCAAAATCAGGGGTGAAGTTGCCTTTGGGTATACTTGCCAGAATAAATAATGTAGATTAACCTACATTTTGTATTTTTTCTTGATTTGGAAAAAGTAGTTTCTGCTTATTTCAAATGGTTTGTCAATACCGTTGAGGTATAATCTTCCTGTATCATTCGCCCATTTTTCAATTTTTGTTACGCTGAGTAAGTTTACAATGGTTGAGCGATGAATTTGAATGAACATATCTTCGGGAAGTTTATTCATCCAGTTTTTAATGGAGTTGTAGGTTACGCTTAATTTACCGTCATTTAAATACACTTTGGTGTAATTTCCGTAAGCTTCAATATACTTAATGTCTTTGATGCGAACAAAACTCATTTTATTATCAAAGCTCAATAAAATAATATGTTCGGCAGTGAATTTACCTGCTTGTTCATCAGCAAAACCAGTGCTTCCGTCCCATTGATTTGTTACCTTTTCAATGGCTTTACTTAAACGTTCAAGGCTGATGGGTTTCAACAAATAATCAACCACGTTCAATTCAAATGCTTTAATGGCATAATTGGTATGAGAGGTAATAAAAATTACCATTGGGTTGTAGTCAAGGGTTTTTAATAAATCAATTGATGTTAACCCATTCAAATCTATATCCAAAAAAAGTAAGTCGGGCTTTTCTTCGGATATGAAGTTTTTGGCTTCTTCGTATTCTGAAGCTTCACCAATAATCTCAATTTTTTCAAATGAACCAAGCAGTTTCTTGAGCACAACACGCATGCTTTCCACATCATCGATAATAACCGCTCTTATTACATCTTTCATGTATCTTTCAATCAATTTAGTTAGGGGGTGTAACCAAACTGTTAGAGTTTGATTGCGTTGCAATATAAAATTATTTGATAAAAAACTACAGTACTCCCCTTGGCAGGTTTTGAACCTGAATTACTACTTTAGTGTGGATAAGAACAAGCCGGCATAACCTCTGAACATTCTTTATTACAAACTGTTCATCAAGTTTTGTTTGATTTGAAAAATATTTATCAAACTATTTTGATGAAATTAGTTCTTAGCATCTGAAAATCAGTGGAGCTGAAATTTTTGAAAGGACTTGTCCTACAACAATCCATACCAAAAATCTGCTGCTAATAGGAAAGGGAGGCGGTTGCTTTTTTGAGCAGTTTATTCTTGCTCTTTTTGCTCTTGCTCAACAACTGTTTTTTCCGGACGCATTTGTGGGAAGAACAACACATCTTGTATCGAAGGATTGTTGGTCATAATCATCACCAAACGATCAATGCCAATACCAATACCTGCAGTGGGTGGCATTGCATATTCCAAGGATCTTAAAAAGTCATGATCAATAAACATGGCCTCATCATCTCCTCTTTCCATTAACCGCATTTGCTCTTCAAATCGAGATCTTTGGTCAATTGGATCGTTCAACTCCGAATAGGCATTGGCCAATTCTTTGCCATTTATCATCAATTCAAAACGTTCAACCAATCCGGCTTTTGAGCGATGTTTTTTCGTGAGTGGGCTCATTTCAACCGGATAATCTGTAATAAAGGTAGGCTGGATAAATTGATGTTCGCACTTTTCACTGAATATTTCATCAATTAATTTGCCTTTGCCCATGGATGCATCTACGTCAATATGCAATTGTTTGCACACATTGCGCAAGCCTTGTTCATCCATTTGGCTAATGTCAATTCCGGTGTATTCTTTAATGGCATCAAACATGGTAATTCGTTTAAAAGGTCTTTTAAAATCAATCACCTTATCGCCAACCGTAACCTCAGTACCTCCGTGCAACTCAATGGCAATTTTTTCCATGAGTTCTTCGGTTAAATCCATCATCCAATTGTAATCTTTGTAAGCCACGTAAAGCTCCATCACTGTAAATTCAGGATTGTGTGTGCGATCCATCCCTTCGTTTCTGAAGTTACGGGAGAATTCATATACCCCATCAAACCCGCCAACAATCAAACGTTTTAAGTAAAGCTCATTGGCAATACGCAAATACATCGGAATATCTAAAGTATTATGGTGGGTAATAAACGGACGCGCAGCTGCTCCACCCGGAATGGCTTGTAAAACCGGAGTTTCAACCTCCAAATATCCTTTTTGGTTGTAAAAATCACGGATGGCATTCATTAATTGAGTCCGTTTTACAAACGTGTCTTTAACATGAGGATTAATAATTAAATCAACATAACGTTGGCGATAACGAAACTCAGGATCAGTAACGGCATCAAAAAACTCCCCATCTTTTTCTTTTACAATGGGTAAGGGTTTTAATGATTTTGAAAGCAAGGTAAACTCTTGCGCATGAATGGTGGTTTCTCCGGTTTGGGTAGTAAACACATATCCTTTAATACCAATGATATCACCGATATCAAGCAATTTTTTAAATACTTGGTTGTACAAGGTTTTATCTTCACCCGTACAAATATCATCACGTCTTACATACACTTGTATTTTAGCCGTAGCATCTTGAATAACGGCAAAACAAGCCTTACCCATATCACGCACACTCATTACCCTTCCCGCAATGCTTACATTTTTATACTCAATTTTTTGGTTCGGGTAATTTTCTAAAATTTCCTTAGCCGATGCATTTATCTCATAAGTAGGTGCCGGATACGGATCAATGCCTAACTTTTCTATTTCTGCAAGTTTATTCCTGCGCAATAATTCCTGTTCACTTAAGTGTTGTGTATGGCTCATGTTGAGTATAAATATGTTGAATGAGGCGCAAAAATAATAAAAGCAGGTTCAAAATGTGTTTATGGCCTAAATAATCCGTAATTATAATTTTATCTTTGCATGGCATGCAAACAAAAGCAGATATACGCACACTAACCTTAGAGCAATTAAAAGCCAATTTAACCACTTTGGGCGAAAAGCCTTTTAGAGCAGTACAGGTGTATGAGTGGCTTTGGAAAAAAAGCGCACGTAGTTTTGATGAAATGACCAACTTAAGCAAGGCTCTTCGTGATGTGTTAAATCAACAGTTTGTTATTCAACCGATTATGGTGGAAGATAAACAGGTGAGTAATGACGGCACCATTAAAAGTGGTTTTCGTTTGCATGATGGTCATTTAATTGAAGGGGTATTGATACCTGCTGATGATAGAATGACGGCTTGTGTTTCGTCTCAGGTGGGTTGCAGTTTAACTTGTAAGTTTTGTGCCACGGGTAAACTTGATCGTATTCGAAATTTAACACCCGGTGAAATTTATGACCAAGTGGTGCTGATACGCGATTGGGCCATGCAACATTACCAAAAGCCCTTAACCAATATTGTGTTTATGGGAATGGGTGAGCCATTGTTAAATTATAATAATGTGTTGGGAGCCATTGAAAAAATAACAGGAGAAGCAGGCTTAAACATGGCGAGTGATAGAATAACCGTTAGCACGGCCGGCATTGCAAAAATGATTAAGAAATTGGCTGATGACGGGGTGAAATTTAATTTAGCACTTTCGCTGCATGCGGCTAATGATGTAAAACGCAATCAAATTATGCCGATTAACGAAAGCAATGATTTGGAAACGGTAATTGATGCGCTTAAATATTTTAAATCTAAGGCAAGAGGTAAACTAACGTTTGAATACATTGCCTTAAAGGATTTTAATGATTCCATTGAAGATGCACGACAACTCCTTGCTATTTGCAAGCAAGTTACTGCCAAAGTAAACATTATTGAATACAACCCTACGGGTGATGGGTTGTTCAAAAAATCGGAATCCGGAAAAATTGATAAGTTTCAGCAATATCTAGAAAGAAACGGGGTGGTGGCCACTGTTAGAAGAAGCAGGGGAAAAGATATTGATGCGGCATGCGGACAATTGGCCAACAAAAAACATGAAAATGCCCTTGTTTAGGAAGGGTAATCTGTGAAATAATCAGTTCGAAAACTGAGAGTTATCAATATTAACGTTTAGTAAATATACTTTACCTAAATTCGAATTAGCTAAATGCGCTGGTTATGATAAACAAAATTCTAATCCCCACTGATTTTTCTGATGTTGCAAATAATGCCTTGAAATATGCATTGGAACTTGCTTCAAAAAGTAAGGCATCGGTAACCTTATTACACATTCGCCAAATACCATTGTCTGATCCTTCATTTCCTGCTGAAACATTTCAGATGTACTTGAATGAAATTGAAACATTTGAAAAGGAGCAATCTGAAAAGCTGACTGAAACGCTGCTGAAACCATCAGGTATACCCTTTGAATTTTGTTCTGCAACCGGTTTTGTGGGTGATGAAGTGGTACGAATTACCCATGAAAAAAATATTGATTTGATTGTGATGGGAACAACCGGTGCAAGTGGAATTGCTGAATTGCTTGTAGGCAGTAATGCCGCTTCTGTAATTGGCAAATCTGATATTCCGGTTTTGGTTGTTCCTCCCGGGAAGTTTTACCAACCAATCACCCACATCTTATACGCTACCGATTTTAATGAACCAGAGTTTCCGGCTTTTTCACGCCTCATGTTTTTTGCAGAGTTGTATGATGCCAAATTGAGTATTGTGCATGTTAAAGGAGAGTTTGATCAATTTTTTAATGCGGCCAACAATTTCTTCAAACGCAACAAGGAGAACATTACTAGAGATTATACCTTAACTACTGTGGATGGAAAAAATGTAATGGAAGCAATTGATGAGAAAGTGGATGAATTACACGCTGATTTATTGGTAATGGCTAAGCATAATAGAAGTTTTTTTGATAGGCTGTTTCACCGCAGTTTAAGTAAACGCATGGCTTATCACACAAAAATACCTCTGTTGGTATTGCATAAATAAATGATTGAAAGGTTGTCGAAATGGCAACCTTTTTTAATGAGCAAGTTGTTTAATTTTTTGCACCATTAATTTATCAATAGGAAAGGTAAGATGTTGCTCTGTTAATTGGTGTAAAGGTACCCAAAAAAAACGAAGCCATTCTATTCTGTTTAAAGTAGTAATTTCTTGAACTTCTAATGAAATAGCGGGTGTTGCGTTACTGCCCACCTGATAATAAATAGAAATCAGTTGATCGGAGGGTTTGAAGGCACTTGCCTGAAAAAAATCGGTGGTGTAAAGATGCGATTGAACATGAATATCTATTCCTGCTTCTTCCTTAAACTCTCTTATCAAACATTCGTGCGTACCTTCTCCAAATTCTAATCCCCCACCCGGAAATTTTATAAACTCAAAATCTCCAATTTTTTCATGCACCAACAAAACTTCACCGTTATGGTTAAGGAGAATTCCATAAACTCTGAGGTTAAATCTATTTATCATTTTTAAACATGTTCAAATCAAGAATGATTCCTGCATGCAACATAAATTGATACGCATTAACCGATAAGGGTTCATTGGTTGAACTGATGGGTTGATATCCAAACATGGGTTGGAATACAAGGGTGGTTTTTTTATCGAGCTTATGTACGATGCGCATTCCCGCATTTAAGTTTAAGGAAAGAGTCCTGGCATCATATCCGGTTGAGTCAATTTGAAATTTTTCCTCCTCATCAACGGAAAAGTTTTGAAGTTTTGCAGTAAGGTGATGTTTGGCTAAAATATTTACGCTCAAACCTCCTGTAAGTTGTACATTGGTTTTAAAATCTTTACTCTGAAAAACATTATAATTCAACCAAACCGGAACTTGAATATAATGAAAACGATAATCGTAATAGATATCCTTTTTGTTGTTGCTAAACTCCAGCAACTTTCCTTCTCCAATTCCGGGATAGGTTTCATCAGCAAGTTTAATGTCGTTTTGTTCGCGTCTAAAACCCAAATCGGTGTATCCTAATCCAAGCTGTAAAGTAAGTTTATTGCTCACAGGCATATTGTACCAAAGG
>JBKDBG010000066.1:0-6497 GCA_046314755.1 Bacteroidota bacterium
GGCCATAGGGCAACACACTGTACAAGAATTTTTTGCACAACTTTACGCCCACACCGATGTGGTTGCAGAACCTGCAAGTGCAGGCAGAATGATGAACGGACATTTTGGTACTCGCTCACTACAGGATGATGGAACGTGGAAGAATTTAAAAGATCAAAAAAATTCATCGAGTGATATTTCACCAACTGCCGGTCAAATGCTACGTTTGGTAGGCTTGGCACATGCCAGTAAATACTACAGGCAAAATGCAGCCATCATTGGTGAAAATAACTTCAGTGATAATGGTAATGAAGTAGCTTGGGGAACCATTGGCAATGCCAGTACAAGTGAAGGTCATTTTTTTGAAGCCATTAATGCGGCCGGAGTTTTGCAAGTGCCAATGGTGATTTCTGTTTGGGATGATGCATACGGAATTTCGGTTCCTGCAAAATATCAAACTACCAAAGAAAATATTTCTGAAATCTTAAAAGGATTTCAAAGAGACGAAAAAGGAAATGGGTATGAAATTATAACCGTTAACGGTTGGGACTATCCTGCTTTGATTGCTGCCTATGAAAAGGCTTCAACCATTGCCAGAACAAAACATGTACCGGTAATGGTTCATGTGCGCGAACTTACCCAACCACAAGGTCACTCTACTTCCGGATCGCATGAACGTTACAAAAGCAAGGAGCGTTTGGCATGGGAGCAGGAGTATGATTGTTTGGTACAATTCAGAGCATTTATTCTTACCAAAGGAATTGCATCTGCCGATGAATTGGATAAGTTGGAAGAGGAGGCAAAAAAACATGTTAATGATGCCAAAAAAGCAGCGTGGGAAGCCTACTTATCGCCTATCAAAAATGAATTACGCCAAGCTGTTGAACTTTTAGAGCAATTGGCCAATGAAAGTGGTATTGGTGAAATAACCTCTATTGTTAATGAGTTGTTGGGCATTTCCGAGCCAATTAGGAAAGATATAGGTACGGCCATTGGGAAAGCTTTGCGTTTAACTATTGGCCAATCTTACTCATCGCGCCAAGCATTAATACAATACCGCGATTCGTTTAAAGAAATAAATGCCGACAGATATAATTCGTATTTGTTTAGTGAAAGTAATGAATCGGCTTTAAAAGTTCCTTATGTGGCTCCTGAATTTTCAGCAGATAGTAAAATGGTTGACGGACGTGAAGTGATGCAAGCGTTTTTCGATGTTGCTATTACTCGCGATCCAAGGGTTTTTGCATTTGGTGAGGATGTAGGAAAAATCGGTGACGTAAATCAAGGTTTTGCAGGATTGCAGGAAAAGCACGGTGAGTCAAGGGTGTTTGATACGGGTATTCGCGAACTTACTATCATTGGCCAAGGAATTGGCGCTGCTATGCGAGGATTACGTCCAATAGCCGAGATTCAATATCTTGATTATTTGTTGTATGGACTTCAGCCATTAAGTGATGACTTGGCTACTTTGCAGTACAGAACAAAGGGTGGACAAAAAGCACCTTTAATTGTTCGCACGCGCGGACATCGTTTGGAAGGAATTTGGCACAGTGGATCACCAATAGGAATGATTTTACACTCACTAAGGGGAATGCATGTTTTGGTTCCTCGCAACATGGTGCAAGCGGCAGGCTTTTACAATACCATGCTACAAAGTGATGAACCGGCATTGATTATTGAATGCTTAAACGGGTATAGAACCAAGGAAAAAATTCCTGATAATTTGGGCTCATACACCACACCATTAGGAGTTCCGGAAATATTGATTGAAGGATCTGACGTTACCATTGTGAGCTACGGAAGTACATTACGTGTAATTGAAGAAGCTGTTAAACAATTACAAGAAGCGGGTATTTATTGCGAGTTAATTGATGCTCAAAGTTTATTACCTTTTGATATCAATCATCAAATTGTTGAGTCCGTTAAAAAAACAAACAAATTGGTGGTAATTGATGAAGATGTTCCGGGAGGAGCTTCAGCATATATTTTACAAAAAATTGTGGAAGAGCAAAATGCTTTCCGCTATTTAGATGCTAAACCGTTAACCATAACTGCCAAGGCCCACCGCCCGGCTTATGGAACGGATGGAGATTATTTTAGCAAACCGAATACAGAAGAAATTTTTGAAACAATACTCAATATGATGCATGAGTATAACCCGTCTCAATTTCCAAAGTTTATTTAACACGTGATTCGATTTTATAAGGTATACGATTTTAAACTGCACGGTGATGAACCTCAGCAATTAAATTCGTTACGGACCATTGTAATTGAAGGCAAAAAAATTTGTATGGCTCGCCTTGAATCGGGCTATTATGCCGTGGATAATAAATGCCCACATGCAGGGGCGCATTTAAGTGCCGGATGGTGCGAAAATCAATTGGTGGTTTGTCCTATTCATCGGTATAAATATGATTTAAAAACCGGCAAAGGAATGCAAGGCGATTTTGTTCAGCCATACCCTGTTGAGGTAAGAAAAGATGGTGTTTATATCGGATTAGAAAAAAAGTGGTGGCAGGTGTTTTAGTGTAAAATCACACACTCTTTTTACTAAAAATTAGTAAACCAATAAATGTAAATAATCCATTAAGAATAAGTAACTCTAAGCCTATTTCAAATGAGCCGGTAATGTCTTTTTGGAATACATCAATTACATAACACATTACAGGTGCAATTACGCAAATAAACGGAGTGAGCTTATCATTAATGGTTCTTTTGGTTAACAATCCAAATGCAAATAATCCCAATAATGGACCATAGGTATATCCTGCAACTTTTAAAATTACACCAATCATACTTGCACTATCAATCCATTTAAATACAAGCACAAATGCTAAAAATATTGCTGCGAAACTTAAGTGCACACGTTGTCTTATTTTTTGTCGTTGAGCATCATTTAATTCAGCGTTACGTTGAATACCGATGATATCTAAACAGAATGATGATGTTAATGCTGTAATGGCGCCATCTGCACTTGGAAATAAAGCAGAAATTAGTGCAATGATAAACACAATGGAAACAATGGGCGACATGTAATGTAAAGCAATTGCCGGGAATAATTTATCTCCGGATATATCTTTTCCATCCAGCATAAGTCGGGTGATATTTTTACCATTTTCAGTAAGTGTAATTTGCTCAGCACCTAAATGTTGTGCATACACAAACAACATACCTCCCAAAACCAAAAACAAACTAATCACCACAAGCATAATGGCAGAAAGCGAAAGCATGTTTTTTCTTGAATCACCAAGTGTTTTAACTGAAATGTTTTTTTGCATCATCTCTTGATCCATCCCGGTCATGGTAATGGTAATAAATGCACCGGCAAGTATTTGTTTCAAAAAGTAGGATTTACTTTCCGGGTTAAAAGAAAATACTTTTGTTAACCCTGATTCACCAATTTTATGTACACCTTCTACCAAATTTAAATTCATTTCCGATAAAATATAAAAGGTACAAATCACCAAGCCCCCAAGCATAAATGCGGTTTGTAAAGTATCGGTCCAAACTATTGTTTTTACACCTCCTTCGTAGGTGTACAATAAAATCATAATGAGAATAACTAAAGTAGTTACCCAAAATGGAACCCCTAATTCAGATAAAATGGCATCTTGTAAGATTTTAACCACCAAATACAAGCGTGCGGTTGCGCCTAACGTACGTGATACAATAAAAAATCCTGCACCGGTTTTATAGGATACAAATCCTAAGCGTGTTTTTAAGTAATCGTAAATGGAGGTTAGGTTTAATTTATAATATAAAGGTAGCAACACATAAGCTATCACTACATATCCAATAAGGTAGCCAATGGTAATTTGCAAATATCCGAAAGCATCGGTTGGTACTGCACCCGGCACACTTACGAACGTTACGCCCGATAACGAAGTGCCAATCATTCCAAATGCCACCAACATCCAGTTGCTGCTTTTATTGCCAATGAAAAAGGTTTGGTTGTTACTTCCTCTTGAGGTATAATAAGCTACTCCAAGTAAAACACCAAAGTAGGCCAGTATGATGATGAAAAGAAAAATTGGTGACATAGTACAAAACTAAAATCAGGCCGCTAACTTCATAACGATAGTTAATCACAACGGCTTAATGGTGTAAACTAAAACCTACAATAGAATTTAATTGCTTGTTTCTACCTCCTAAAATAATCATTACTTTTGCTCACCATGAACTATCCTTCAACATTAATTGAAGAAGCCGTAAACGAGCTGAGTAAATTCCCGGGAGTTGGTAAAAAAAGCGCCATGCGAATGGTGTTGCATTTACTTAAGCAAGAAGTTGTTGAGGTAAACAAGCTGGGTGAAGCCATTATTAAACTGCGTAATAATATACGCTACTGCACGCGTTGCGGTAATGTAAGTGATACCGAATTATGCAACATTTGTAACAGCCCGAAAAGAGACCAACAATTGATTTGCGTGGTGGAAGATTTACGTGATGTGATTGCCATAGAAAACACAGGTCAATTCACAGGCACATATCATGTACTAGGCGGGTTGATTAGTCCGGTAAACGGTATTGGTCCTGATGAGTTAAATATTGCGGCATTACTCAATAGGGTGGTTCAAGAACAAACACAAGAGGTGATTATGGCCTTAAGCGCTACCATGGAAGGCGATACAACCGTGTTTTATTTGTCGAAAAAACTAAAGGATTTGAACATAAGAGTAACTACTATTTCCAGAGGAATTGCCATAGGCGGAGAGTTGGAATATGCTGATGAAATTACCCTTGGCAGAAGTATAGCACTTAGAGTTCCTTATAATGCATAGCATTTAACCAAAACATAACATATAAGCTTTAAAATAAATTTAATATCGAGCCATGAATAAAGAGAAAAAAATACAATCGTTTAATCCAAATGATATAGGCAGTGCTGATGGAAATATTTACGGTTTACCATTTACTGTTGAAGAGGCAGATGTAGTTATTTTGCCTGTACCTTGGGAAGTAACTGTTTCGTATAGTGCCGGCACAGCTTCGGGTCCGGAGGCAGTTTACGAAGCTTCTTTTCAGGTTGATTTGTATGACCCAATTGTAACAGATGCTTGGAAAAGAGGTATTGCCATGTTGCCGGTGAGCAAAAAAATCAAAACACAAAGCAATACTTTACGCAAAAAGGCAGAGAAATATATTGATATGTATGCCGAAGGAAAAACTCCTGAAAAAAATGCAGGCATGCGTAAAATCCAACAAGAAATAAATAAAGGAAGCAATGAGCTAAACGCTTGGGTAAAAAAACAAGTACTTAAACAACTCGATCAACAAAAGTTGGTGGGTTTGTTAGGAGGCGATCACAGTACGCCTTTGGGCTATATACAAGCACTTGCCGAAAGACATGAATCGTTTGGTGTTTTGCAAATAGATGCGCATGCTGATTTACGTGTAGCTTATGAAGGCTTTGAATTTTCACATGCATCTATCATGTACAATGCACTTAAAGTTCCTCAAGTAAGTACGCTAACACAAGTTGGCATTCGTGATTATTGCGAAGATGAAAAACAATTGATTGATGTAGACAAACGTATTCATACTTTTTTTGATGATGCCATTAAGCATCAACAATACGAAGGGAAATCGTGGAAAGACATTTGCAAGCAAATTATCAAAACCTTACCTGATAAAATTTATTTGAGTATTGATATTGACGGTTTAGATCCAAAATTATGTCCGAATACAGGCACACCTGTTCCGGGTGGATTTGAGTTTGAACAAGTTATTTATTTGTTGCACGAAGTGGTAAAATCGGGTAAACAAATTATTGGTTTTGACATTAATGAAATTGCTCCGGGAAAAGATGAGTGGGATGCCAATGTAGGTGCAAGATTATTGTATAGGGTGAGCAACTTGTGTTTGTTATCCCATGCCCAATAATTAGCTGCTTGCAGTAAAGATGATGCGGTTGCTATGTTTTATATCTCTCATTTTTGGCTTTAGTAAAATAGCTTTAGCACAAAACAACCGCATAAACACCTATGGAAATATAGGTTGGTATAACACCTTTGTTACGGCTTCTTTGCATGATAAGGTAAGCCTGCATGGCGAATACCAATGGCGAAGAGATGAATGGATTACAAACGGGCAACAAAGTTTATTGCGAGTTGGGTTGAATTACCATTTAAAACCCAATATAACTTTTAGAATAGGGTACGCTTGGATTGAAACTTTTGCCTATGGCGAAATTCCCATTAATGGCATGGGAAAAGATTTTACCGAACACCGCATATATCAAATGGCTCAGTTAAATCAAAAGGAGGGACGTGTTGAGTTTACACACAGGTTTATGCTCGAACAACGATTTGTTGGCACTTACAGCAACATAAATTTAGCTACTGAAGACAAGTATTTAAGCCTAAATAGGGCACGTTATATGTTGCGCATGCAAGCACCATTAACTGGGAGTGAAATAAAAGACAAAACACCTTATGTAGCCCTTTTTAACGAAGTTTTTATTGGTTTTGGTAAAAACGTAAATGCCAATGTTTTTGACCAAAACCGAATTGGAGTTT
>JBKDBG010000067.1:0-3985 GCA_046314755.1 Bacteroidota bacterium
ACTAATAACTAATAACTAATAACTAATAACTAATAACTAATAACTAATAACTAATAACTAATAACTACTTGCTACCTTCAGCGTAATATTTAAAAAAGTAAGGAATGGTTTCAATCCCTTTTAAATAGTTGGTAATGCCGTAATGTTCGTTTGGTGAGTGCAGGGCATCGCTATCTAAACCAAAGCCCATTAACACCGATTTTAAACCCAATTCTTTTTCAAACATGGCCACAATTGGAATACTGCCTCCACCGCGAGTTGGCACGGGTGTTTTTCCAAAAGTTGTTTCCATGGCTTTGGCAGCTGCTTTGTAGGCTACACTATCGGTTGGGGTTACCACAGGCTCACCACCGTGGTGCGGCCTCACCTCTACTTTTACACCTGCAGGTGCTATGCTTTCAAAATGTTTTTTAAACAATTCGGTAATCTCATCACTCACTTGATTGGGCACCAAACGCATGCTAATTTTAGCGTATGCTTTGCTTGGTAACACCGTTTTTGCTCCTTCACCGGTATAACCTCCCCAAATGCCATTTACATCTAAGGTTGGTCTAATTCCGGTACGCTCTAACACGGTATATCCTTTTTCACCCCACACATCGGCAATGTTTAAATCCTTTTTGTAGGCTTCAATGTCAAATGGAGCTTTGTTTAAATCGGTACGTTCAGCAGCGTTTAATTCAGCCACTTTATCATAAAATCCCGGAATGGTAATGTGGTTATTTTCATCATGCATACCGGCAATCATTTTAGCCAATATGTTAATTGGGTTAGCTACTGCACCACCATATACACCCGAGTGTAAATCGCGGTTTGGTCCGGTTACTTCCACTTCAACATAACTTAAACCACGCAATCCGGTATCAATACTTGGGCAATCGTTGGCAATAATAGAAGTATCCGAAATCAGTACCACATCTGCTTTTAAGCGCTCTTTATTGGCAATACAAAAATCGGCTAAATTGTTGCTGCCCACTTCTTCTTCTCCTTCAATCATCATTTTAATATTGCATGGCAAGGCGTTGTTTTTCATCATGTATTCAAACGCTTTTACATGCATATAAAATTGTCCTTTATCATCAGCAGAACCACGTGCAAAAATTGCTCCCTCAGGATGTATTTCTGTTTTTTTAATGGTGGGTTCAAACGGTGGCGTATCCCATAACTCAAGCGGAACCGCAGGTTGCACATCATAATGTCCGTACACCAACACCGTAGGTAAATTCGGGTCAATTATTTTTTCTCCATACACAATGGGGTGTCCGGGTGTTTTACAAATTTCAACTTGATCTGCTCCGGCAGCACGCATGCTTTCGGCTACAAATTCGGCTGCCTTGGCCACATCACCTGCGTAAGCACTATCAGCACTAATAGATGGAATGCGCAATAAGGCAAAAAGTTCGTCAAGAAAACGTTGTTTGTTTTGTTCGATGTATTGTTTAATATCTGTCATAACTAATTATTTATTTTTCTATTGTTATTTGTTGTTGTTGATGGTCACCCACTGCTTGCACAAAAATATCTTGCATGGTGGGTAACACTTCGGCAAATCTGCTTATTTCGGTTTGATTGAGCAAATGTTTTAATAAAAGATTATTGTCAACCTCCTCCACTTTTTTAATTAAGGAATGGTATTGATGATTGGGTTGACCCGTATGCGAAATCAACTCAAATCCGCTTGGTAAATTCAATTCACTGGCATTGCCAACTACTTCAAATGTGTTGGTTTTAAAGCGGCTACGCACCTCATGTACTTTGCCATCCAATATTTTTTCCGATTGGTTAATCAAGGCAATATAATCACAAAGTTGCTCCACACTTTCCATGCGGTGGGTTGAAAAAATAATGGTACAACCCTGTTGTTTCAGGTGTAAAATTTCTTCGGTAATCAAACCTGCATTAATGGGATCAAAGCCGCTAAAAGGCTCATCTAAAATAATTAATTTAGGTTGATGCAAAACGGTGGCAATAAATTGAATTTTTTGTTGCATGCCTTTGCTTAATTCTTCCACCTTTTTATTCCACCAACTTTTTATTTCAAACTTTTCAATCCACACCTTAAGCAATTGCAAGGCTTCTTTTCTGGAAAGGCCTTTGAGTTGCGCAAAATATAAAAGCTGTTCGCCCACCTCCATTTTGCGGTACAAACCACGCTCTTCGGGCAAGTAACCTATTTGGTAAATATGCTTGGGTTGTAAGGGTTCACCGTTAAATATAATTTCACCGCTATCGGGTTGGGTAATTTGTGTGATGATGCGAATTAAGCTGGTTTTTCCGGCACCATTGGGGCCTAACAAACCAAAAATGCATCCTTGCGGAACTTCCAAAGAAACATCTTTTAAAGCCTTATGTCCGGAGTACCTTTTATGAACATGTTTAACTTCTAAAATATTCATGTATTCATATTTTGGCCACAAATTACAATGTTTTATTGAACCTTTAAATTATTTTTTTCGAATGGTAATTAGGCTTTAAACAAAGCCATTGGTTTAGTAAAACTAACATCATTATTAAACTAATTAAAGGGCAACAAAAAACCTCTGAAGCCGAATAGCCGCAGAGGTTTTTATTTTATTTCCGAATGATGATTACTGAAAATACTCCTTCATTTTTTCGAAGAAGCTTTTATCATTTTTACCCGGATGTGGTTTAAAATTTTCCGAATCTTTCAATTTTTCGAGCATGGTTTTTTCTTCTGCACTTAACTTTTGCGGAGTCCAAATGTTTACATACACCAACTGATCACCGCGGTAATGGCTGTTTAATTCAGGAATACCCTTACCTCTTAATCGCAATATTTTTCCACCTTGTGTACCCGCATCAATCTTTAGTTTCACTTTGCCATCTACCACCGGAACTTCCACATTGGTACCTAAAGCAGCGTCAACAAAACTAATATGTAAATCATACACCACATTGTTGCCGTCACGTTTTAAAATGGCATCTTCAATTTCTTCAATAACAATAATTAAATCACCGGCAGGCCCTCCGGCAGGGCCCATATTTCCTTTTCCACTCATGCTTAATTGCATGCCATCAGCCACACCGGCCGGAATATTAATCGATACAATTTCTTCTTTGCTTACCAAGCCGTCAGGGCCAACTCCGCTAGGGCGTTTATCCACCATTTTGCCGCTACCGTTACACGTTGGGCAGGTGGTGGTGGTAGCCATTTGACCCAAAAAGGTTTGGGTAACTCGCCTTACTTGGCCTGCTCCACCGCATGTGTTACAGGTTTTAAAAGTTAAACCTTCGGCAGTAACCATTCGGTTAAATTTCACTTTTTTCTCTACTCCGGTAGCTACTTCTTGTAAGGTTAGTTTTACTTTAATGCGAACATTGGTTCCTCTTGCTGCTCCACCGCGTCTGCGGCCACCTCCACCTCCAAAAAAAGATTCAAACGGATTGCCATCGCCAAACACATCACCAAACTGGCTAAAAATATCATCCATGTTCATGCCGCCACCATATCCGCCTCCGCCTGCACCTTGATGTCCGAACCTATCGTAATTGGCGCGTTTTTGTGGGTCGCTCAAGATCTCATAAGCCTCGGCTGCTTCTTTAAATTTGTCTTCGGCAGCTTTATCTCCCGGGTTTTTATCGGGGTGAAATTTAATAGCCATTTGCCGATATGCTTTTTTAATCTCATCGGCAGTGGCACTTTTGCTCAAGCCTAATATTTCGTAATAATCTCTTTTTGCCATTGTGTTTATTGAATGGATTTTGCTTAGCTGCCTACTACAACTTTGGCAAACCTGATAACTTTATCGCCTAAATAATAACCTCTTTCTACCTCATCAATCACCTTATCTTTCATATCATCGCTCGGGGCCGGAATATTGGTAATGGCCTCGTGCAAATCTGGATTAAAAGCTTGGCCAATGCTTTCCATCGGTTTTAAGCCTTTGCCTGCCAGTATGTTTTTTAATTTGTGGTGAACCAACTCCATGCCTTCTTTTACTTGTGCCACATCAGTTGCTGTTTG
>JBKDBG010000068.1:0-31522 GCA_046314755.1 Bacteroidota bacterium
GGATTAGATAGAGCCTTAAATATTGCCGCTAAAAAAGCTAAAATCGGCAATTATCGTTTGTTGGAATTGCCTGAACAAAAAGAACCTTTTGAGCAGTTCATGGAAAGTTTAAGTACCGAGGTGCAGCTTCATTTTGCCAAACAACAATTTGGCGAATATCAAGAGTGGTATAATCAAGTTAAAAAAGCTACTCAATACGAAGGTATACAAATGCGAATGCCGATGAAAATAGATATTCATTAATCGATAAAAGCCCATTTAATGGGCTTTTGTTTTTTAAAATTATTTTATAATTTTATACCTGTAAAAAACCATTTTATGCTGTATAACGTTCATGAACCACGTTATTGCCTTACTTGCAATAGTGAGTTAAAAGGAAGGATTGATAAAAAATATTGTGATGATCAATGTCGTGCGAACTACAATAACCGAGTAAATGCAGATCCGCGATACGTGCGTGAGGTGAATTGTATTCTGAGAAAAAATAGAAGAATATTAGAACAACTTATTCCTGAAACCGAAGGAAAAGCAAAAGTAAATTTTAAAAAACTACATGATAAAGGATTTAATTTTTCCTATCACACACACATCTACACTACCAAAACAGGAGCCGTTTATTACTTTTGTTATGAGTACGGATATTTAAAATTAGAAAACGATTACTACATGTTGGTTAAACGTAATCCTGATTAGGTTTTACTACATGCCAGAAAAACTTTTCACCTGACGGTGTTGAATAAAAAAACAAATAATCACCTCCCCCATCAATCAAATTATATTGCTTCTTAAAATCATCCGTGCTCATTGGAAAATTACGCATGGAAACATTTGCCTTCGTAATCCCTTTTGTTCTTAAATATGATTTAACATCCCTTTTTGAATAGATCCCATGATGGATGATTTTAAATGAACGACCAAAATAATTTTCAATCAAACTTTCGCCTGTCATGTATGCCATACTGTTCTTAAAAAGTGTCAGTTTTACACTTTTGGCATAGTGAGCTGTTAAACCTGACTTAATTAATATTGCAGAAGCTTCATAAAAATATTCTTCAGCTTCTTCAGTTGGGAGGGTAATGGTTGAATCCGGTAATGTTGTTTCGGTGAATTGATTTGCTACATTTCCATCCTCATCCAATTGTACTGCCTTAATCAAAGGAGCTTGGGTTTGCGTTGAAAAATCAATAAGTACCAACACCTCTTTTACCTCCTGTTTTACGCCAACTACATGAATTTGAATTAACGTATTTCCAAAAATCCGTTTGAGGTATTCCATATCAATAATTGGAGATAGCTTTACCATCAACTTACTCGAAACAGATTGAATGGCAGGAAGTAACGCTAATACATTAGGTTGTGAATCATGAAGTAAAACTATTTTTTTATTGTCTGCCGAGCGTCTGTCGGCATCAATATAAACTAAATCAAACTTTTGAGGGCTTTTACTAAGATAAGCCTCGGCAGTAGTGGTAATTCGCTGAATTTGATAAATGCCTAACCTGAAAAAATTAAACTCCGCAATTTGATTAAGTGTCTCATCAGGATCAAGCGACACCACTTTTTTGGTGTTTTGTTGACAAAACGCAACATCATCCACACCTAATCCACCGGATAAATCTAAAACATGTTGGTAGGATAACAACCCCGCCTTGTATTTTGCCGTTGCAGGTGAACTGCATTGTTCCAAGGACTTTGGTGTAAATAAACACGATTGTTTAAACCATAAGGGCAGCTTGTTATTGGCTTTATCAGCTAAATTTATTTGATGGGCTATTAAATCACTGTAATCAGGAAAATTTTTCCTTACCCATTCAATTTGGTGAACTTTGGCAAGGTTTTTTGTATAGTGGAGTAAGTTATCAACATTATAATGCTGTAAACATGACAAATGTAATGTTGAATCGTCTATCATTTATAAGTTAATTTTGTAACATGAAAAAAATAGTTTTCATCGCTTTATTGGCAATTGTAGCTGTAGGATTCACTTCTTGCAAAGGTTCGTGTCCTAAATACAGCATCAACTGGTCATCATTATTCTAGACCGTAGATTAAATCTACCTGTTTAGACACATCCGGGTGGAGCGAAAGTGCAACCGGGCAATTTAATGCAGTTTCTTGCATTAACTCATGGTGCTCTTTTGCTGCTTCCGGTAAATGTATGGTAATTTCTATCCTAGCCACCTTACGTGGAGTTAATTTCATTACCTTTTTTACAGAGGCTTTTGTGCCTTTCAAATCTAATCCCATTTTATTGGCTTCAATACCCATTACCGTAATCATACACTGTGCTAATGAGGTTGATAACAAATCGGTTGGCGAAAAACGTTCTCCTTTTCCATGATTATCAACCGGTGCATCTGTATGTATAATATGATTGCTGGCTAAATGTTTAGCTTCCGTTCTTAAATCACCCAAATAAATCACTTCTGATGTATGCATTAATTTCTTATTTTTGAATCAAAAATACACTTGCTTGAAACTACTATCCAAAATATTATTGTTTTTTGTGTGTTTAAGTCCACTTTATGCATTTGCACAAAGTGACTTGGTGGAGCCAACACTGATGATGCGTAAGCGAATTCAGTATGGAATGAACCTAAACAGTGCTGAACTTGGCGGATTAAATTTCAGGTATGGATGGCAAAAAACTGCAACAGTAAAAAACCAACTGGATATTGAATTGGCTCGTTTACGACATCCTAAAGAAGAAAGAGTTTACGGACAATCGGAAAACCCAGACAAGTACACACCTGGGCGAATTAATATGGCTTTTTTCTTTAGAACCGGTATTGGCCAAAACTTATTCATTACCGACAGAAATTACAAAAACTCAGTATCATTGCATTATAACTATGTTATTGGTGTAACTACCGCTTTACTTAAACCTATATACATTGAAGTATTAAAACCATCTCCAAACTCCCCAACAGAGGCTATTGTGGCTACAGAAAGGTATGACCCAGTGGTTGAACATATTTTCCCGTTAGCTATTTATGGCAACGCCCCTTTTAGCAGAGGACTCAATGAAATTACACCTCGCTTGGGCGGGTATTTTAAAAATAGTTTAGCAGTTGAATGGGGTGAATATCCCGATGAATTTAAAAGCATTGAAGCCGGTTTTTGTATTGATTTATTTCCAAGAGAATTGCCGTTGATGGCGCCTGAGCTCACCAAAAACCAAGCCTTATTTTTTACGTTATATTTAGGACTTACTTTCGGACAAAACAAATAATATGATTGAATTACCAACACTGGCAGATGAAAGAGTGAAAAAGCCTACTTGGCTAAAGGTAAAACTGCCTACAGGTGAAAATTACAGAAACGTTAGGAAAATAGTTGACCATTATAAACTGCATACCATTTGTGAAAGTGGCAATTGCCCAAATATGGGCGAATGTTGGGGTGAAGGAACAGCTACATTTATGATTTTGGGCAACGTGTGCACCCGTAGTTGCAGTTTTTGTGCTGTAGCCACCGGACGTGCCCAAGGTTATGATTTGGAAGAACCTTCACGGGTTGCTGAAGCCATTAAATTAATGGGTGTAAAGCATGCCGTAATTACTTCAGTAAACAGAGACGAATTACCTGATAAAGGTGCAAAAGTTTGGGCAGACACCATTCGATTAGTGAAAGAACACAATCCGAATACAACCATAGAAACTTTAATTCCTGATTTTTTAAGCAAATGGGACTTATTGTATCAAGTGATTGATGAAAAACCGGAAGTGGTATCTCACAACATGGAAACTATTAAAAGACTCTACAGAAAAGTTCGGCCTCAAGCCAAATATGAACGCAGTTTGGAACAAATATTAAAGACCAAAGAAAGAGGAAGAAGAACCAAATCAGGTGTGATGTTAGGTTTAGGTGAAACCCAAGAAGAAGTGCTTGAAATTATGCATGACCTTGTGCAACATGGTTGTGATGTGCTTACCTTAGGTCAATACTTACAACCCACCAAAATGCATTTAAGCGTGGAAAGATTTATTACGCCTGAGGAATTTGACTTCTACAGGGAAGAAGGATTAAAGATGGGCTTTAAATATGTTGAGTCAGGTCCATTGGTAAGATCATCGTACCATGCTGAACGACACGTTATTTAAAAATAATTTTCGCTTATTATTAAACTATTTTATTGTGTAATGCGTTATTAATTTTATGATTTGCATTCGGAATTTATTGACATGTTTATGACAATGTAATTTCTTTCAAATCATTTTTCGGTTTAATATTTGAACTTGAAAATAAAGCATGTAATTCATGCATCATTCAATTTGCCTTTTCATACAGGTTAGGGTTCATAAGGCTAAAAGTTCCCGGCTCACAAAGCCGGGGCTTTTTGTTTACAGCAAATACGTAAGTTTGTAGTTCATGTTTAAAATTCAATCTCCATATCAACCCACAGGTGACCAACCTGATGCCATCAAAAATTTGGTTGAAGGCCTTAAAGCAGGCATTCAACACCAAACCTTACTTGGGGTTACAGGTTCCGGTAAAACATTCACCATGGCAAACGTGATTGAACAGGTGCAGAAACCCACACTTATTATTAGTCACAATAAAACTTTAGTGGCCCAACTGTATGGTGAGTTTAAGCAGTTTTTTCCTGAAAATGCAGTAGAGTATTTTGTATCTTACTACGATTATTATCAACCTGAAGCATATATACCTCAATCTAACACTTACATTGAAAAAGACCTGAACATTAATGAAGAAATTGAAAAGCTGAGGCTTAAAACCACTTCTTCCCTTTTATCAGGAAGACGGGATGTAATTGTAGTGGCATCGGTAAGTTGTATTTATGGTGCAGGTAATCCTAAAGATTATGAAAGTAGTATTATTCGATTGCATGTTGGACAAAAAATTTCGAGAAACACCTTATTATATGCATTGGTTGATTCGCTTTATTCAAGAACGACAGCTGATTTCAGCCGCGGCAACTTTAGAGTAAAAGGTGATGTGGTGGATGTGTACCCGGCTTACGCAGATTTTGCTTTTAGAATCAGTTTTTTTGGCAATGAAATAGAAGAAATAAACGTTATTGATCCGGTTAGCGGAAAAATGGAGGAACGGGTAAGTGATATTGCCATTTTCCCTGCAAACATTTATGTTACACCCAAAGAGCAGTTGAATGAAGCCATACGGGAAATTCAAGATGATTTGGTGCATCAGATTGATTATTTTAAATCAACAGGTAAATTTTTAGAAGCAAAACGATTAGAAGAACGTACCAACTTTGATTTGGAAATGATGCGTGAACTTGGTTATTGTAACGGCATTGAAAATTACAGCCGATACATGGACAAACGTAAACCAGGTGACAGGCCGTTTTGTTTAATTGATTATTTCCCCAAAGACTTTTTGTTGATTATAGATGAAAGCCATGTAACTGTACCTCAAGTAAGGGCAATGTATGGAGGAGATCGAGCTAGAAAAGAAAATTTGGTGGAGTATGGTTTTAGATTGCCGAGTGCCTTAGATAACAGACCGCTTACTTTCAACGAATTTGAAAGTATGGTTAACCAAATTGTTTATGTAAGTGCAACACCTGCTGAATATGAAATACGTATGAGTGAAGGTGTAGTTGTAGAACAAATCATACGTCCCACAGGACTCCTCGACCCGGTGATTGAAGTAAGACCATGTACCAATCAGGTAGATGATTTATTAGATGAGATTGATGAGCGTATTAAAATGGGTGATCGTATTTTGGTAACCACACTTACTAAAAGAATGGCCGAAGAACTTGCTAAATACATGGCCAAGTTAAATATCAAATGCAGGTATATTCATAGTGAAATAAAAACGTTAGATAGGGTTGAAATTTTGCGTGATTTAAGATTGGGTGTATTTGATGTTTTGATTGGTGTAAACCTATTAAGAGAAGGATTGGATTTACCGGAAGTAAGTTTGGTGGCTATTATGGATGCCGACAAAGAAGGGTTTTTACGGAATGACAAATCACTCACACAAACCATTGGCAGAGCAGCACGTAATGAAAATGGAAAAGTAATAATGTATGCAGATAGAATTACCGACAGCATGAAACGAACCATTGATGAAAATGACCGCAGGCGTGAAATTCAAACTGAGTATAACATCAAACATGGTATTACACCAAAAACGGTAAGAAAAAGCAAAGACGAAATACTAAAACAAACCAAGGTGGCTGATGCCAAAGGAAGCAGTGAACAATATTTCTACATTGAGCAAGAAACTCCAAGTGTAGCGGCTGACCCAATTGTTCAATACATGAGTATAGAACAATTGGAAAAGGCCATTGAAGAAACCCAAAAGCGTATGTTTAAAGCGGCCAAAGACATGGATTTTATGGAAGCAGCAAGGTTACGTGATGAAATGTTTGCGTTGAAAGAACAATTGCAAAAACACACGTCTTAATCCCAAATATCTTTATATACAGGTTGAATATACTTGAGTAATTCTTCTTTGCTTAAAGATACATCAATGGTACCAAATGCAAAAGGAGCAATTTCGTAGGGATTAAACAACCAAGTAATACCTTCGTCAGAAATGGTGAAGTTATTGTTTAAATGAAACTCCTCATTTGAGAACCAAAATCCCGCCTCTTCAAATGATGTGGTATCATTCATAGAGGCATTTTTGCGAAAATAGGATTCGGCTAATTTCGTTACTATATTTAAATTTTCAGCAGAAAAAAGCTGTTGTAAACCTAATGTATCTTTTGTGGTTTTATGATAATTTACATAAGCAATCACATACATCCCATGAGCTCCTCCTGTATAATCTTCGGCATCGAAACTTAAGCATACAAGCTTATTGGTTTGATACGGTACGGAAAATATGTTACGACTGAACCATACTTGCGGGGCATCCGGATAGCTTTTTTTATACTGCTCAAACTCTTTAATAAATACTTCTTGATTCTGCACAATGGTTTTACCTTTTGAAGTACCTAACAATCCTGATAAAATTTTATTCAGTTTAACCGCATGTTCATTTTGCCCATCAAACTTAATGTATTCATGATAAATATAGGAACAATCATCAGAGTCGGGGTTGCAATTGTTGAATGATAATTGTTGGGTAACTACCTGATAAGATAAGGTATCTGTATAAACCGTTTTTGTATTATTTCTGCAAGAGGTTGCGAAGAATAATCCGAGAAGAATGGCAGAAATTAGTAGTAGCCTAATCATACCTTAAACCTATTTAGATTGGATTTCTTGAATCATACTTTTTAAAGATTGAATCAGCAATTGTTTTTCCTCGTGATTCAACTCAGCCTCTTGATGTATGATTCGGTATGAAAACAATGGCATTTCATCTTCCTCCAGCATTTCAATACACTCCTCTAATTTATGGATTTGTTTTTTCTTGCTGTAATTCGCAAATTGAGAGAAATTTAATTCTTCTTTACCTTCATTAATATGATGCTCAATCCAAAAACCAATAGGTTGAACGTTGGAGTACCATAAATAATTGGTGTGGTTACTATGACAATCAAAACAAGCGGACTTAAAAATCTGCTCTACTTTAGGATTCAATTGAACTGTGTTTGCAAGGTAATCAGGGGAATATATTTGACCTTGGTTTGCTTTTGAAGGAATAAATTGTAAACCAATCAAAACAAAACCAAAGGCTATAAGTGATACTTTAATATATTTTTTGTTTGGCATGAATGAACAATTGAATCTGTATTATAGAATAGCTGCAGCAATTTCCTGTACCTTATTTGCATCTAAAGGCTTTGAAAAAAAACTCCTTATTAATTTTTTTGTCTTCGAACGATTCAAGTCATCCTCAAAAACAGAAGAAGTTAACATAAAAAAAGATGTTTGATTGGTAAAGTAAAACTCATCCGTTTCCATTAAATCCATAAACTCCCAACCATCCATATCCGGCATACTAATATCAATCATAATGGCATCAAAAGCTGGAAGATTATCAGCATTGCGTTGTTTAATCCGTTGAATGGCTTCAGTGGCATTCGCGGCAACATGAATCTCCACATCCGGTAGGTTTAATTTAATGATTCGTTTATTGATAAAGTTAGTTACCTCGTCATCATCAATAAGAAAAATTGTTTTCATAAGTTCTTGGCCTTGCTTATACTTCAGCAATTTATTTATATCTCATCATTCCGCCAAACACACTGGTTAAATTCTATCAAAAATCATAGTTTTTGGTGGCTGTTAATTTTATCTAAATACAATACCGTTCCGCTGCCATCTGTAGTTTGTGTATACATGAGGTTAAATTTTGCACCAATAATCAATTCACTCCATTTATAGGAATAACGTGTATGTACATGCTGGCTATAGGTATCATCAAAAGCTTTAAATAAAACAATAATTTCGGCATCGGCATCATTTAGCTCCGGTAGATTTACTTCATGTAGCGGACTTGCATCGTCAATGGGATGAACAATGGTCCAACTCAATGCCAACGTATTAATCTTTTTTCTTTCAAGTGTAAGCGGAAAAAACCTACGGAATTCTTTTCCCGATTCAATCACATTCAATGCCAACATCACTTCTACTTCACATTCAATTAACTGATTGTTTCGTTTATTGGCCAATCTAAACATAAGTGCATTTCCTTCTTTGTATGGTGCCAATAGCATATTTTCACTCTTCACTAATTTTGCAACCGGTCGGCTAAATCGGCTATACAATAAACCTGTAATTAATGCAAAACTCATTAAACCAATTAAACATTCAAATGCACTAATAAAATTGGCAGATAAGCCAATTGGATTTTCTCGGCCATATCCAACTGTGGTTAAGGTTTGTGCACTAAAGAAAAATGCATCCCAAAATTGTTCTATGTTTGTTAAACCTCTATCTCCTTCAATTTGATCCATTCCAACCACAAGGTATAGCGAGGCAAACAGTATATTCATCAACACATAAGCAATAAAAACCATCAAATTAAACCTCCACCAAGGCATGGTGATTAGATCATGAAAAATATTGAATCGTTGAGAAAAAGGTAAGCCTTTGATGGTTACATTAAAGCTTCCATCATTTTTTATTAACTTGGAGCCTTGGGTATTTGGTTGATTGCCGAATCCGGTATTGTCTTCTTCTTTGTATTTTGATTTAAATTTTATAAATCGAGCCATATTAAGGAGTTATTATTACACAACAAATAAAGGTGAATATCTAATATATGGAAAAGGAATATTTTGCCCATGAATCGGCATACGTTGATCAAGGGTGCACAATAGGTAAAGGAACTAAAATTTGGCATTTTAGCCATGTGATGAGCAATTGTGTGATTGGTGAAAACTGTAATATTGGACAAAATGTGGTGATTAGTCCTGAAGTTGTGTTAGGTAAAAATGTAAAAATACAAAACAACGTTTCCATATACACCGGTGTAACCTGCGGAGACGATGTATTTTTAGGCCCTTCTTGTGTATTTACAAACGTAACCAATCCGCGTAGTGGCATTAATCGCAGGGGACAATACAGCAAAACGCATGTGGGAAAAGGCGCATCCATTGGAGCCAATGCCACTATTGTTTGTGGGCATGATATAGGTGAATTTGCTTTTATTGGAGCAGGTGCTGTAATAACTAAAAACGTCCCTGCTTATGCGCTTTATGTTGGAAATCCGGCCAAACAAATTGGTTGGATGAGTGAATACGGGCACCGATTACAATTTGATGAAAGAGGAATGGCAACCTGCCCTGAAAGCCATCAAGTTTATCGATTGAGCAATAACAAAGTTGAGCGGATTCAATAGTTGAATTTGATATTTTTCGTGGCTGTTATTCTACAACCCAATTTTCAGAAACACTACATAATCAGCACATAGAAAAAATCAGGATATTAAAAAAGCTTAAAAAAAATTTAAATTTATTTATTGGTTTAATCCAATTTTCATTTATATTTGACATAACCCCTGTAAACTATTTTATGCTATGATTACAGTTTATAACAGCGGGGTACCTGCAGAACCGAAGCTTGTTTCGTATTTCGAAAGATTCACACACTTATCCCCTGCATTTAAGCAAACACTCTCGGAGAAGATTAAATACAAAAAAGTGGTAAAGGGCGAATTCTTTTTTAAAGAAGGTAATCCGGCTGAAGAACTTTACTTTATTACCAAAGGATTGGTGCGTTCATATGCGAGATATAAAGGTAAAGAAATTACGTTGTGGATTAATGCAGAGGCTGAAATTTTCACCTCTACAAGAGGATTTGTAAATAATAATGTTTCTGATGAAAATATCGTGGCTTGTGAAGATTGCGAATTGGAATACATCACCAAAACAGATTTAAATAATTTGTTTAACAGTTTCTACGAATCTTACATACTCACAAGATTAATTCTTGAACAATATTACCTAGATGCCAACGAACGTGCTTTTATCAGTAAAATACAAGGAGCGAAAGACCGTTACGAATATTTCTTGAAAAGTAAAAAAGGATATTTAATGAACCGTGCTGCGCTAAAATATATCGCTTCGTTTTTAGGCATTCGATTGGAAACATTCAGCCGATTAAGAACTTCGTTAAAAAACAACGATAAACATACTACTGCTTCGTATTAGAATTGAAGCCGTATGGACAGTGCCTGCATTTATTTTTACAACAATAACCTCTTAACTTTAGGTACAACTCGGTAAAAACCATTAAACCACTTTCATCAAAATAAAAGTGAATACCTTCTTTCAATTCGTTGCGTTTAGGCATTTCGGTTGCATTTGATTTACTCATTTCGGTAATAAAAATAAAAGTCGGTGGTGATTACACCTGTTTTGAAAGTACCTCTAAACAGCCCATCTTCATCGTATCGGTTTACATTGCTTTGTTGCGTATAGTTGCCTACATCAGAAGTGTACCATTCGCGGGTTAAAGAATCAAAGCGAAGCGCCCAGTAGGTTTCTTTATTTGCATAAATCCAAGGTTGTGTTGATACAGAATTTGAACTCACCGCATGTTTAAAAATGTGTTTGTTCAACCAACATAAATTTTGCCTATCCTCATCAATACGCAACTTCATAGGCCCGTGATCGGAAAATCGGGTTAAAGTGTAACGATGTAATAACGTATCGGAGTTGGGCTCAATTTTACTCAAAGCCCCATTAATATTTAAGGAAGTAGATGACTTACCCGAGCTCAATACCCATATATAATTGTATTTATCTTGCACGATACTGTTTGAGCCAAATCCTACCCAAATGCTATCCATTAAAGTATTGCTTAAGGTATTAATCACATATACATATTCTCCATTTGCATTGGTTACATATAATTTCTGACCCAGCAACAACATCTCATCTAAATACCCTTTTATGGGAATTTGACCCTTGATGGTATTGTTCGAAAGATTAACAATTTTAATTCCTCCATTAAAGTATTCGCTTACATAAGCTGTTTGATCATTGAGCACAAGTATATAGCGCGGAGAAACAAATCCGGTAATTTGGCCTTTTGATTGCAAAGTATGCATATCAATTAATTCAATTTTTTGTGAATTGTTTACCACCAAATAACCGGTAGTTCCATATCGGGTTATGGATTGAAGTACATCACCTAATTTTTTGCCGTTACGTGTTTCATACGCATTGCTGTAAAGCACCTTGTCTTGAAAGTCATAATAATCCAACGAGGCATTGCCAAATTGAAAAGTACCTTCATTTAAAATGAATATGCCTCCTTTGGGGTTGATAATGGCAGGTAATTCAGGCTTAACTTCCGGTGTTTTTTCGCAGGCCATTAATAAGACCGAGAAACAAACAAGCAGTATAATTTGTCGAAAATTCATTTTAAATGGGATTGATAAATTAAGTAGTCTTCTTACAAGGTCAATTTAATTGATCCAAAGGTTGTTTATTGTTTGATTATTTTATGCACTTCAAACTTGTCGGCTGAGTGAATTCGGATGTAATACAAGCCATTTTGTAAATTTGCCAAATCAATGTAATCAGTCTGATTTACAATGCTCACCAAACGTCCCGAAGCATCAAACACCTCAACAGAAAACGGGATAACCGAAGAATGAATGTTAATACCTTGCACGGTTGGGTTAGGATAAACAGAGAACATGGCATTGTTTTTTACTTCTGTTAAACCGGTTTTAAAATTACGGGTCGTAAATTGATCAAAACAGAAGAAGGCCGGAGTATTCATTCCAAACTGGCCAACATCAGATGATAGTAAGAAGAAACTAATACTATCAACATCACCTAAACTTGTTAAATCACACCATTGCCATGTATCTAAAATATTTCCATTTGCCGCTAGGTTTACTTGAACTACACTATCTTTTTGGGTTCCGTTTAAATAACCATATACCATCAGTTTAAAGTAATCTGTATCATTAAATTTGCGTGCAAATGCATCACCATATTTCATGCTCAAATAAGCATAGTTTGAGTTTGATACATACATGCCTGCAACTTGTTTTCCTGCTGCGGCATTCAATAATTTCAACCCCGAACCTGATTTACCAATGGCATAATTTTGAGTTGAATCTGCCCCGCCTCCTGCAATGGATTTATACATTTGTGCAACAGCACTAACACTATCTTTGGTATAATCGGTTAATGCTGATATTGCAAATCCTGAGCTCCAATAATCACCCCAATTAGAAATGGTGTAGGCTGTGTTTAATTGAATGTTTCCGCTTGTAAAAGTTTGACGTAAAGTTCCCGAACCTTTGTTCCAAAATTTGTTTACGCCTAAGTTTAAATTTTCGAATGATGCCGTATCACTAACTGTCATCATTTGATCCAAACAGAAAAATCCGGGAGTGTTCATTCCAAATTGTCCTACATCACTTGAGTGTAATTCAAACAATAATGAATCAACCATTCCAAATGAACTGAGGTTAACCGATGTCCAATTCTTCACGATGTAATCTTGAGCATTATCCGCATTGCGATAATCAGCCAAATAAAAGTTTACCGAATCGCTCAACAAGGTCTCCCCTCTCCATGCTTTAATCGTAAGGATAAAAAAGTCGCTGTCATTACCAGTTGTGCCGCCAAACTTTTTCGCAAACATATCACCGTTTTTCATGCTGAGTGCAGCATACGTTGTATTGGTAACATAGGCTGCCATAATGGTTTGTTGTGATTGTAAACGAATGGTTGCACCTGATTGTCCAACCACATAATTGGATGAATTGAAACCGGAATTTGCATAGCTGGCATATAAATTTTGAAAGCCTGCAGAAGTATCGTTTTGAATATTTGAATACGCCCAACCTCCCGACCAATAACCACCAAATGCAGTTTGATATTGATTGGGAAATACAAGTCCTCCGCTGTTAAAAGTACTGTAAAACGGACCTCCGGATCCATTTAATACTCCGCTTGACGGCAGGTTTACATTTTCGAAATCTGCAATGGTTTGTGCAAATAATTGAATGCTACAAAACAAATAGAGTACTGATGTAAGTAATTTTTTCATATTAATCATTAAATCGAATGGTAAGAGATACTTGGTAATTAAAAAGCGGCATTGGCCTTGATGGCAATATTTGATAGGAGGCATTGAATACGTTAAGCGCTTGTCCGCGTAAATCGCAATGTTTGCCTAAACATTTAAATCCTCCTCCAACAAAAACATTGGCCAAAGAAAAATCATCTAAAAATGTTGATTCATCAACCGTAATAAAACGATGTCCTGTATAGGTTTGATTATATCCCACATACATTGGACCATAACCTGCAATGAATGTGGTTTGATGCGTGAGGCGTGGAATAAAAATTAATTGTTTGCCCAATGAAGATTCATCGGTTGAATTCACGGCCTCATTGGTGCTAAACACATATGAAAAATCATGTTTAGCAGTAAATAGCCATTTGCCGATACAATAAGTGTAACGTGCAGCCAATTCAGCGCCTCTGCTCCAAACCGATTTAAAATTTACAGGCTTTAAATTACCACTTTCCGATAACCAAACAATCCAATTGTTTACATCACGATTAAACACATTCATTTGTACGGTAAGTAAATCATGGATGCGGTAAAATTTTACATCTATCCCAAGCTCTTGACCAACTCCTGATTCCGGACGAAGATTAGGATTTCCGGTAATCCAATACAAATCATTTAAGGTTGGGATACGGTATGATTTATTAAATTGGGCCTTCGCTTGAAGCCATTTATTAAAACGATATGCCGCACCCACAGTTGCAGTGATAGGCATGGCTTCTGTGTTTAAAAACTCTTCGCGCACATTGGCCGAAATCTCAAATTTTTGAGTTGGTTTGTATTGTAAGGAAGCAAAAACTGCTGTTAATAGACGTTGTGCTGTGCGTGTATATTGTTCGTGCTTGGCATATTGAGAGGTAAGATTAACCCCGGTATTCATTTGCCATTTTGAATTCAAGATTCGAATCTGTTCAATTTCACCAATCACATGATGCGACAAACTATTTCCTGTGATTAATGTCGTTTCGTCCTCAAATAATAATTTATCCTTCAACCAAGCAAAACGAGCTTTCCATTTCACCTGATTCTTCACATATGTCCATTCTCCATTTATTCTATGCCAACTGTCTTTCATGGTAGCCGTTGAATTCATCATGCCCATGGTTGGCGGTATTTGACGGTTCGACTCTTGGTACCAATACCTCAAATCAAAAGATTGGTTAGATGAAATGCGATAACCGGTTTCAATCAGCGTGCCTGAAGCCTCCATTGCTGCGTGGGTTTGTGTCCTGTTGGTTCGGGTTGAACCGAATTGGTTAACATAAGTGAAGTTATTTACAGCACGGTTGTTATAGGCTTTTACTTGTATGTAAGCTTTGCTTGAGGCATAACGCACTTTTACCAAATGTTGCCATAAACCAAAACTACCTTGATTGATTTGATACCGAACACCAACACCTTTTTGGTATCGGGGTTTGTTGTTCATCATGATGGCACCACCTATTGCACCTGCCCCATACAAGGCAGTGTTTCCTCCGTACAGCAAATCAATATCATCCATTAAACCCGATTGAATTAAACTGAAATCGGTTTGTCCATTCATGCTGTTTTGAAGATTAATGCCATTCCATAAAACAGCCGTATGCTCTGCAGATGAACCTCGTAAACTGGTGGTTGAAATTTGTGAAGGACCGTAATTTTTTATGAATACCGGTGTTTGAAAAGCCAACAAATTCGATAGGCTATTCAATCCGGCAATTTGTTTGTACAACGAGTCAGTATGGGTAAATTTTATGCCTGAATTAAACTGATAAAAACGATCGGCTGTAATGGTATACTCTTGCAGACGTACCGCAGAATCTCCATTTAAGGTTTGCGCACCGGCAAATCTTACACAGAAAAAAAGTACAAACCCAAACAGCTGATGTTGTTTCATTATATTGTTTAAATAACAACATGCCGATATCGGAAAATGAAATGAAATGACAACCTGTTACAAGGCATCTTCCACTCTGCTTTTTTTCCCGAAAGCAACATGGTAAAAATTTCAGCAGGCAGGTCTTCTGACTTGTGTCGGGTAATCAAACCTTCCCATTTGCCTGTGAACAAACAGTGGTATAAGCACATGATTACCGCTAATGCAACCGCATTAACACTTACAGCAGCGGGAACTGTTCAGGAGTTTCACCTGATTCCCTATTAAGCTTAAAAACCTTTTTGAAGGTTTTTAGCACCTGTTGAGGGTACAAATCTATCAGATAATTTTACTTTTGTGCAAGTTGCGTTAAACAAAATATGACCAAAGCCACATGGTTGTAGCAAAGAAAATTTTTTAGGCTATTCTTTTCATCATGACATTCAATTATTCAAAAAACAATACCAACACCACTATACTTGCACCTCAATTCATTACTCAACACAAACAGCTGTCTGAAAAAGAAATAGACTAAGGTTAATTTGAGAAAATGAATGACTTATCACATCGGGCGAATCGCATTCGTATGTAAAATGATGAAGAATAAACATTGGAATAATCTTAGTATTGCCAAAGGCTAATCAAAACAGTTTACCCAAAAAATAAAACGAAATAAACATGTCACAACTAAATACCACTTTTTATGAAACCCTATTGCGAGTAAGACCTGATGATATAGATATGTTTCAACATGTGCACAGTGCAAAATATATTGACTACGTGCTTGCAGCGCGTTATGACCAAATGGAACGTTGTTATAACAACCCCATGGAAGATTATTTAAAACAAGGTTTAGGTTGGGTGGTAAATAGTTGCACCATACATTTTAAACGTCCATTAAAATTAAAAGATGAAATGGTGGTAAGAACACGAATAACAGAAGTAAGAAAATATGATGTAACGGTTGAATTTGAAATTGTTCATGCAACCACCAAAAAGTTATGCAGCAATGGAAGTTTTCAGTACACCTTCATACAATTATCGGATGGAAGAGCGAAGGAAATTCCTGATTGGGTTCTACAAAAATATACTCTGCACGATTAATCATTTTCGCTTTTTTGTATTATTGAATCCTATTAAACTAAACCTATGAAAAGCTATTATCCATTACTCATTTGCATCATCCTCATTTTTGGGGCATGCAAGGGCAAAGAAAAAGAACAAAACCAAGCAAGCACTGCACCATCAAACACTGCCTATCTAAACGATGAACAACTTCAAATCATCAATGCGGTTCAACAAGAACTAAAGGTAAACATGCATGTTTCAAACACATGCAGAAACCGATATGTACACAAAAAAGACTTAAGTGAGTTGACCCAATATTTAAAAACAGCAGATGAAAAATACACGGCAGATTCATTTTATTTCAACAAAGCAGATGAGTTGTTCGTTGACACTTCTAAAGATATCAATCAAATCAACTGGATTAATGATGATGATATTGTGAATTGTAGAAGTAAGTTAAAAGACCTCTGGCCTTGTATGAAAAAGAAATATGGCATAGAAGAATTTTTCTATTTCAGTATTCCGTTGTTTTCTCCTGATAAAAAGTATGCTTTGATCAGTGTTAATTTTGTATCGGTTGATGATAGCAAAAGTTACGGAGGTGGAAGACTCTACAAAAAAGAAGATGGAAAATGGAAAGAAATTGCTTTCTTAACCGGGTGGGGAAAACTTGCTAATTAAATTTGCATGTATGAAAGCTGATTTATTATTACTACATGGTGCGTTAAGCAGCAAATTACAATTCAATTCTTTATTGCCGCTACTTGAATCAAAGTATACGGTTCATACCCTCAACTTCAGTGGACATGGCGGTGAACCCATTCCTTTAAGCGGTTATACCTTTGATACATTTGCCAATGACATTTTAACCTACTTAGACAAACATAACCTCAAAGCCATACATTTATTTGGCTACAGCATGGGAGGTTATGCCGCATTGTATTTTGCCACTTTACATCCTCAACGTGTCAAGTCAATTGTTACATTAAACACAAAATTCAATTGGGACCCATTAAGTACGGCTAAAGAAACCGCCTTATTAAATGCCGAAAAAATGATGGAAAAAGTACCTGCTTTTGCCAATAACCTGATGATGCAACATGGCATGAACTTGTGGAAGCAAGTATTAAAAAGTACCGAAGACATGATGAATAAATTGGTGGAACATGTTCAACTCACCGATGAAGTACTCAATAATATAAAATCACGGGTAACTGTTTGTGTGGGTGATAGAGACCAAACAGCATCCATTAGAGAAAACTTATCGGTTTATGAAAAACTACCCAATGCAGGATTTTGTGTATTGCCCAACACCGGGCATCCGTTTGAAAAAGTAGATTTAAGTTTAATGAGCAGTTTGATTCAAAAACAATGTATTGATTAAGGCTTACGTTTTTCGAACAAAAGAAAAGCCATCACCATCAAACAAACCTAAATCGCTTAATTTTAAATATGGAATTACCAATAACGCCATAAAACTTAAGCTCATAAAAGGTGCGCGTAACCCCGACCCTAATTTTTCCTTCGCAACTTTATCTATCGCAATATAGTTTTCCGTAACCACAGGTGCAGGTTCGATGCTCATTAATCCGGCAACAGGCAAAGGCAAACACCACACATTTTTGCCATCAGTTGCACTTAATCCACCCTTATGTTTAATCACTTCGTTGATGGCTAAACATAAACTTTCATCATCACAACCCACGGCTACAATATTATGGCTATCATGTGCAACACTGCTTGCAATGGCCCCTTTTGTTAAACCAAAGTTTTTTACATATGCAACCGCTACTTTGGCTGGTGCATATCGATTAACCACAACAATTTTATGAATGTGATTTTGCGGAGTTAATGCATGTGCCGCTACGGTTTCCTTTCCGGTGATTAACTGGCCGTCATAACAAACAATAACTTGCTCTTCATGTTCAGGTTCATAACTTAAATCGTTGGAAATAATGGGTTGAATATTGAATTGGTTAGGTGCTTGTGCCGGTTGTGGATGAAACAAAACCTCACCATTTTCAAACACAGCGGTTCCATTCACAACGGTTTTGATTACTTTAAAATCGGTTAGGTTATTTACCAAAATAAAATCAGCCGAATCACCCACCCGTAGTAAGCCTACAGGTAATTGATAATGCATTACAGGATGTACACAAGCAGCCATCAACACATCAAAAAGCGAATAACCCAATTCGATTGCACGCTTACACAATAGGTTAATATGACCTTCTAACAAGGAATCAGGATGTTTATCATCACTGCAAAACATAATGTGTTGAGGATACTGTTGTAAAGCGGGGATTAAATCATTAAAGTTACGTGCGGCACTGCCCTCACGGATTAAAACCTTCATGCCAAGTTCTAATTTTTCTAATGCTTCATCCAACGTAAAACATTCATGATCGGAAGTAATTCCCGCACTCAAATATTTTTTCAACTCATCTCCCCTCAAGCCGGGCGCGTGTCCATCTACCAATTTATTCACTTGATGCGCTGCATTGATTTTAGCCCAAACATCTGCGTCATCAAACAAAACACCAGGATAATTCATCATTTCGGCCAAGTATTTTACTTCGGGCATGCTTAATAATTCTTTTACTTCATCAACACCAATTACCGCACCGGCCGTTTCAAAGTTGGTGGCCGGAACACAACTTGGAGCTCCAAAAAAGAATTTAAACGGAACCGTTTTTCCCTCTTCAATCATGTATTTTACGCCATCCACACCCAATACATTGGCAATTTCATGAGGATCACTAACAGTAGCCACAGTGCCATGCTGTACAGCCATGGTTGCAAATTGAGATGGCACCATTAAGGAGCTTTCAATATGTACATGTGCATCAACAAAACCCGGAAGAATGTAATATTCAGTTGGTTCATCAATTGGGTTAATTTGAGCGATAAACCCATTTACAATATCAACCTCGGCAGGAAAAATTTTACGATTAAATACATCAACAAAATTAGCACGCACAAGCATAGATTGATTATCGTTTTAACTCATCAACCCAAAACATAAACGGCATAAATGTACGCAAACCTTCTGCTACATAAATCACACCGGTTTCACCTTGTAAAATAATACGCATAGGTTGTTTTGATTTGATTTCAAACTCACTCATACTTTGCAAACAAGCGCCACAACTCATGATGGGCTCATTCACTTCATAATCATCCGCCTTTACTGTTATGGCCATGGAATGAACAGGCTCATTAGGGTATGAAGCTCCGGCACTAAAAATTGCTACACGCTCTGCACATAAACCGCTGGGATATGCAATGTTTTCCTGATTACTTCCTTTAACAATCACGCCATTGTTTAAACGTAAAGCACAACCCACATGAAACTTTGAATAAGGTGCATATGAGGTATGAACAGCTTCTTTTGCAAGCTGAAGTAATTCCCTATCAGCCTCGTTTAGTTCATCTTCTGAATCATACTGTTGTACTACAGATTCTTTCTTGATTTCTTTCATATCAAATCACACACTAAATATAAAGTAAAAGTATAGTTTCGTATTCGATTTAACAACACACGCATGAAAAAGATTTTAGTACTTGGTGCAGGATTATCTTCATCATATCTCATAAAATATTTATTGGATGGAGCACAAGCCAACAATTGGTTTTTAACCGTTGCTGATGCAAATGTGCAACAAGCGGAGGCTAAAATAAAACAACACCCACAAGCTAAAGCTATTGCATTAAACGCAGGAAATCGAGAAGAATTAATGTTGAGTATCGAAGCGCATGATCTTGTGATTTCGTTGCTTCCACCAACCATGCATATTGATGCGGCAAAGTGGTGTATTGCGTTAAAGAAACATTTGATTACAGCAAGTTATGTGAGTGATGAAATGAGAAGCTTACATGCGGAAGCATTGCAATCAGATGTATTGTTGTTAAACGAGTGTGGTTTAGATCCGGGGATTGATCATTTATCGGCCATGAAACTCATTCATGAAATTGAATCGGAAGGTGGAGAAATAACCAGCTTCAAATCTTTTTGTGGTGGTTTGGTAGCACCTGAATTTGATGATAATCCATGGAACTACAAGTTTACCTGGAACCCGAGGAACGTTGTTTTGGCAGGACAAGTAACTGCTAAATATTTGGAACAAGGTGAGTTGAAATTTATTCCTCCATCAAGAATTTTCACCCACCTAGAACCGGTAAGTGTTAAAGGTTATGGGGAGTTTGAAAGTTATGCCAACCGAGATTCACTCGGTTATATTCAACCCTACGGAATTCAAAAAGCTCATACTGTATTAAGAGGGACTTTACGTAAAAAGGGTTATTCAGAAGCTTGGAATTGCTTAATTAAACTTGGCCTTACAGATGATACCTTCACCATAAGTGAAGCCAACAAATTAACATGGCATGAATTGTTAAGTGCATTTACGCCCGGTAATAAAAATGAAAACTTGGAACAACGTGTGGCTTCATTTTTACAAATCAATGTGGATGGTGAACTCATGAATAAACTAAAATGGTTAGGCATTTTTGATGAAACTCCTATAGAAATGGAAGTTGGAACGCCTGCACAAATTCTTCAAAAACGTTTACAACAGAAATGGAAGTTGAACGCAGGTGAATTGGATATGATTGTAATGCACCATGAAATTGAATACCGCAAAGCAAATCAACACAAGACCATACACAGCTCATTGGTGGTAAAAGGTGAAAACGAAACCTTAACGGCTATGGCTAAAACGGTGGGATTACCAATGGCCATTTGTGCCAAACTCATCTTAAACAATCAAATTCAGGCAAGAGGTGTTCAAATACCTATTTCAAGAATGTTTTATGAGCCTGTTTTAAAAGAGTTGAGTGAATTTGGCGTTGAGTTCAGCGAATACGAAGATTAACTAAATTGTTTTCCGATGTAGAAATCGCGGGTTAAATTTTTGTATAACTCTGTGGGCATTCCATCAGATTGATAGAGTACAATTTCGGACTGAATCATTGGGGTTGATGTTTTACCATAACACATTACCACACGATTACTTTTCGCATCCTGTTTGGGAGTAATTTCAATTGTTTGTTGTAAATAAAGCTGAGCTGCTTGGGCTTGTTGTTGAAAAAGTGCGGCCTCCTTGTTTGGGAGAATTAACCAGAATTTACCTTGTTCAGTAAGCAATAGGCTAACACATTGTGCCAATACATCAAACGATAACTGTTGGGTGTAGCGTGCAGTGGCGCGCAATGGCTCTTCCAATTTAAAACTGTCGGCCTCAATATAATAAGGCGGATTACTGATGATTAATTCATATTTATTTTCACTGCTTGCCGCAAATTGTTGAATACTCATTTCAAACAACAGAATGCGGGCTGCCCATTCACTTTGATTGAAATTAAATTGTGCTTCTTGTGCAAAAATTGGTTCTAACTCTACGGCATCAATTTTGGGTGCGCCTTTTTGAGCCAACATTAATGCCAACAAGCCTGTTCCTGTGCCAATATCTAATGACAAATAGGGCAAATTGGTTTGAGGAATTTGCACCAAAGCACCGAGTACAACGCTATCTGTGCCTACCTTCATGGCATTGGCTTGTTGTTTTATATTGAATTTTTTAAAGGCAAACATGAAGTTTCGAGTATACAAAAATAGTTGAGTGTTTATTAAATGAATAATATGTTGATTGAATATTCTGTATCATTGCATCAATGGCAACCCAACAAAAATTTAGCTTTAAAAAACTGGCTAAAAAACTATGGAGGATTCTATTACAATGGTTGATAATAGGGTTTCAATTTGCCATGCTCCTTATTATCCTTTATCGGGTGGTACCTGTGCCCATTACCCCGCTGCATGTGTTAAGGGTGTATGAACAATTTAGAGATGACAAACCACTAAAACTCACTAAAGATTGGACCGGAATTGATCATGTAACCGATAAATTTTGTTATGCCGTGCTAACGGCAGAAGATTTAAATTTCATACAACACTTCGGGTTTGATTTTGAACAAATTTACAAATCGGTGAAAACGGGTTTGCGTACCGGAAAAAAAATGAGAGGTGCGAGCACCATTACCCAGCAAACAGCAAAGAATTTATTTTTCACACCTAAAAGAAGTTGGTTACGTAAATTACCGGAAATGGGGATCACCGTTTGTTTAGAGTTATTGTGGACCAAAAAGAGAATATTGGAAGTGTACATCAATATTATTGAAATGGGTGAAGGTGTTTATGGTGTTGAAGCAGCCGCTAAGCACTATTTTAATAAATCAGCCTCCAACTTAAGCAAACGAGAGTGTGCACTTATCGCAGCCTGTTTGCCCAATCCCCGAAGATTTATTGCTAACAAACCAAGCGGATACATAAATCGTAAGGCCAACGTTATTCAACGCTACATGTACAAAATTGGCAAGTTACCGTGGAAACTAACTGCAAAAGACAAAGAAAAACGCAGCAATAAAAAGCGTAAAAAATCGTCTCGATAGACTTCAAAAATAAAACCTCAAAACATTCGGGAACCAATACACTCGTTTTTCAAGATTACGCTACCTCAATTCAATTCTGCATTTGTTGTATGTGATAGATAAGTTTCCTTTCAAATTCTTTGATATTAAAACGTGACCCAAACGTGTTCATTTCTGTAAAATATTGTGGACCAACATTAGGTTTATGAAGTGCTTTAAAACACAAAAGACAGGCAAAATTAAAGTCTTAAATTGTGGAGGATATCGGCCCGCAAATTTGCGGGAGAACCGATCACCTCGATTTTTTTAGTTTGAAGGGTTTTAAGGAAGTGGAGGATATCGGATTCGAACCGATCACCTCTTGCATGCCATGCAAGCGCTCTAGCCAAATGAGCTAATCCCCCGATAGAAATTTGATAACATACGCTATCAACTTTAAAATAAGGTGTGCAAATATAAAATGAGAAATAACTTATGCAAAAAAATGTTCAGCACTACACGGCTTGCAAATGCTAACCCTCTGTAAATGCGCCCATTTTTGAGAACTTTTCAATTCTTTGGGCAATCAGTTTTTCTGCAGGAAGTGTAATTAACTCCATTAAGATGTTTTGTATTTCTGCGCTAAAAGTGTCGTACATCACTTTCATGTCGTTATGAGCGCCACCTAAAGGCTCTTTTATCACACCATCAATCAATCCATTGCCTAGCATATCATTTGCAGTTAGCTTCAAAGCCTCTGCTGCCTTTTCTTTGTGCTCCCAACTTCTCCATAAAATACTTGAACAACTTTCAGGTGAAATAACCGAGTACCAAGTATTTTCCAACATCAATACGCGATCTCCAACACCAATTCCTAAAGCTCCACCACTGGCACCTTCTCCAATAATCACACAAATTACAGGAACTTTAAGCACACTCATTTCCAGTAAATTTTTAGCAATGGCCTCCCCTTGCCCACGCTCTTCAGCTTCTAAACCCGGTGATGCGCCCGGAGTATCAATAAGGGTAATGATCGGCATATTAAACTTTTCAGCCAACTTCATTAAACGGAGTGCCTTGCGATAACCCTCAGGATTAGCCATTCCAAAATTTCTGAATTGGCGTTGTTTGGTATTTCTGCCTTTTTGGTGACCAATCACCACCACACTTTGATCGCCTAATCGGGCTATTCCCCCAACCATGGCTTTATCATCCTTCACATTTCTATCGCCATGCAATTCTACGAAATCTGTAAAAACGTGCTCGATATAGTCTAGTGTGTACGGACGTTCAGGATGCCTTGAAATTTGAACCCTTTGCCAACCGGTTAAGTTAGCATACAGTTCATTTTTAGTTTTGGTAATTTTATCCTCTAACTCCTTTACCGAGGCGGTTAAATCAAGATTATTTTTCTCCGCGGTTTTTCTGATATTTTCTAATTGAAGCTCTAATTCTTCAATGGGTTTTTCAAAATCGAAATAAGCCATATGCTTTATAAGTTGCGTGCAAAGTAAAAAAGAATACTCTTAAAGTTAAAGCAATACTTTTGTTAATCTAAATTTAAGGTCTATTGGGGATTGGGGCTTGAAAATATTTTTACAGTTTTACAGGCAATTACAGTTAAGATTGGCCCAAAAAGATATTTTTTTTGTTGTAGGTATTGACAAACTCTTAATTTGTACTACATTTGCAGACCCTTTAACAATAAAACTATTGTTAAATAGTCGGTGCGGTAGTTCAGTTGGTTAGAATACATGCCTGTCACGCATGGGGTCGCGGGTTCGAGTCCCGTCCGCACCGCAAACAAAAGCCTCAACATTGTTGGGGCTTTTTCATTTACATGTATACCGTATATATCCTTTATTCTGACACGTTTGATTCATTCTACATTGGATATTCTGCCAATGTGCAAACTAGACTTAAGCAACATAATGATGGCTTAACCAAATCTACTAAAGCCAAAATCCCTTGGAGATTAGTTTATACTGAAATTTTCCAAACTAAAGCTGAAGCTATTAAAAGAGAACGCTTTCTTAAAGACCAAAAAAATAAATCTTTTTACAAACGTCTGGCGAATTTGTAGTCTTTGGTCGCGGGTTCCCCCGAGCACTCGGGGCGTCCGCACCGCAAACAAAAGCCTCAACATTGTTGGGGCTTTTTCATTTACATGTATACCGTATATATCCTTTATTCTGACACGTTTGATTCATTCTACATTGGATATTCTGCCAATGTGCAAACGAGACTTAAGCAACATAATGATGGCTTAACCAAATCTACTAAAGCCAAAATACCTTGGAGATTAGTTTATACTGAAATTTTCCAAACTAAATCTGAAGCTATTAAAAGAGAACGCTTTCTTAAAGACCAAAAAAATAAATCTTTTTACAAACGTCTGGCGAATTTGTAGTCTTTGGTCGCGGGTTCCCCCGAATACTCGGGGCGTCCGCACCGCAAACAAAAGCCTCAACATTGTTGAGGCTTTTTCATTTACATGTATACCGTATATATCCTTTATTCTGACACGTTTGATTCATTCTACATTGGATATGTTGAGTTCATATTGCCAGAAAGTGCAAAACAAATGAAGATTCACTCATCTAACATTCATTCAAAGAATAACTTTAACTAAAACTTGCCGCTATGGCATTAACTCTGCTAATTTTTGTTCTAAGGCTTCGCCACGCAATCCTGTGGCAATGATTTTACCTTCGGCATCAACCAATACAGTAAATGGTATAGCTTCAATATTGTATTGACTCACCACGGCAGAGTTCCACTTCAGCAAATCACTTACGTGTGTCCATAAGAGTTTATCATCATTAATGGCTTTTTGCCAAGCTTCACGGTTATCATCTAAAGACACACTGAAGATATCAAATCCTTTGGTTTTGTATTTGTTGTAGAGCTTTACCAAACGAGGACTTTCCTCACGACATGGTCGACACCAACTCGCCCAAAAATCAACCAACACAATTTTACCTCTTAATCCTGATAAAGCAATTGGCTTGCCAAACGGGTCTTGCAACACAATATCCGGTGAGGTACTTCCGGTTGCAGTTTTACTTAAATTCATTACTCGTTCATGCAATTCTTGCGCATATTTACTGTTGCTGAATTTGTTGTAAAACTTTTGATCTATCTGTTTTAAAAACTCAAAATCGGCACGAGGCAATAAAAAATTAGTGGCAAAAAACGGAACCAAGCTTTGATCGGTTTGAACCGCAAATTGTTTAATAGCAGCATCCCTAGCTTTCATAATGCTATCAAACTCATAGCGAATTTGATTTTGCACCGAAACCGGAGGAATATTGTCTTTGTAGGCTGCAAACTTTTGCTCAACCAACATAGCAGCGCGCTGATAGTCACTGTTTAATTTCAGCAGTGATTTAAGCTTTTCCGTTTCAGGACTTCCGTTTACCGTAAATTGTTCGGGGTTATTAGCATCAATGCTAACCATTATTTCAGCATTGGTATCTACCAAAAATATAGAAGCGGCATTGTTAAACGGTATGACACAAAACACCGGCTCTGTTAAATTCCCTTTAAATTCAAACATGCCATCAGCATTCACTTCGGCCGAATCAATAAATAATAAACCCTTCGGGGTAAACTCATGCAACACAATGTAAGAACCCGGTGCATTGTTTATCTTACCTTTTATGGTGAACCCTTTTTCTGCTTCTTGTTTATTACATCCAATTACAAAAAAAAGTACGGCTAAAAGCCCGAATAGGTTTTTTATTGATGTATACATGTTATTGATGTTGATCTAAGGTTTGTTTTACTAATTGACTGGCTACTTTAGGATCGGCTTTACCTTTGCTAAGTTTCATGACTTCACCCATAAACAATCCAACTAAACTGGTTTTACCGGCTTTATATTCTGCTATTTTTTCAGGGAATTTTGCCAATGCCTCATTAATCCAATGTTGCAACTCATCGGTATTGCTTTCTTGAATAACGTTTAAAGCTTCAGCAATTTCCAGCGCTGATTTATGGTGCTCATTTAACATCACCGGAAATACCTTTTGTGTTGCCACTGATGAACTGATTTTACCTGAATCAATCAACTCAATAATTTCGGCAATTTTAGCGGGCTGCAAAACAAAATCTTTGATTTCAATAGCCTGCTCATTAAGGTAACCTTTAACTTGTACCATCACCCAATTGGCAGCAGATTTAATATTACCGGTGTGTTTTAATACACCTTCAAAATATTCAGCTACTTCCCTATTTTCAGTAAGTACACCTGCATCGTAAGTGCTTAATGCGTACGATTCTGTAAACTTTTGAAAAAGCTCTTTAGGTAAAGCCGGCATTTGAGCTTTTACGGTTTCAATAAAAGCTTGGGTAATACGTAAAGGTGGCAAATCAGGTTCAGGAAAATAACGGTAATCGCTTGCACCTTCTTTGGTACGCATCACTATGGTTATGCCTTTGGTAGCCTCAAATGTTCGTGTTTCCTGATATATTTTTTCACCATTTTCAATAGCATCAATCTGACGTTTAATTTCATGATCGATTGCACGTTGAACATTTCTAATAGAGTTCATGTTCTTAACCTCCACCTTCGTTCCAAACTCAGTAGCACCTTTTAATCTCACAGAAACATTCGCATCACAACGCATACTGCCTTCTTCCATATTTCCATCGCAAATACCTAAATAACGAACCAGTTTGCGCACTTCGGTTAAATACTGATAAGCCTCTTCACCGGTTCGTATTTCCGGATGAGAAACCATTTCAACCAATGGAGTTCCGGCACGGTTATAATCAATGAGTGTATCATATACATCTTGATCGTGCATACTTTTTCCGGTATCTTCTTCCATGTGAATGCGTATCAACCCAATACGTTTTTCGGTTCCATCTTTTAAGGTAATATCTATATGTCCGTTTTCACAAATAGGTGTGTTATGTTGTGATATTTGATACCCTTTGGGCAAATCAGCGTAAAAGTAATTTTTACGTGCGTAGTAGTTGTACTCTGCAATATCGCAACCGCAAGCCAAACCAAGTTTTATGGCATATTTCACAGCCTCTTTGTTGTGTACCGGTAAAGTTCCGGGATGACCCAAAGAAATAGGACTTACCAAGGTATTTGGAGCAGCGCCATACTCTACTGCATCACCACAAAATGCTTTACTTTTAGTTAGCATTTGCGCATGCACTTCTAAACCAATTACTGCTTCGTATTTATCGTAATCAATACTCATTGCGAATTTTAATATAATCGTGCGAAAATAAGGATTAATTCATGATTATAAAGCTTACTTCGTTGCCTTTAGAAAGGATAAACTTTTACCATCAGGCGTGGTTAAGGTAAGTTGTTGGTTGTTTAAGGTATAGGTTCTTGCTTGTTTAAGCAAAGTAAAATAAGCCATTTCATAAGGATTCGTGCACGCCAAATCAACATTTAATGTACTCACCTCAAGAGTGTTGCGCGTTAAATTTAAACGTCCGTTTAAGTTATTGCAAATGCCTCCTGCTTCAAACCATGCTGCTTTCCCATCAATGGTTAATTGAGGTGCTTTCTCGTTTGCATTGAGTTGAATGGTTTTATTTTGAATACTTGTTAGTATCCACCTGCCATCTAAGCCAGTTTGATAAGCGGAATATGCGCAACCCGATTTCACAGATTGATTCCATAGTAACGCAGCCGAAAACCCATATTTTTGATTAGCGGTGGATTGTTTACATGTAGAGGCCACAAGCGTTAATTTCACTTCTCCCGAATCTGAGTCGGCTTTAAAAATAAGGCTACCTAAGGAATCGTTTTGATACGTTTGATTTGACAATTTGATGGCCATTTTTGTTGTGTTCAGATGCATCTGTAAGTGATTTAAGGTATCTACTGTGGCATTCCAAGAATCACCTGTCACAACATATGCAATCGCATCATTCGAGATGATGTTCGGTTGATTAGAAGATTTAGACACTTTACTTGATGATTGGTTGGTGGATTTACAAGCACCCATCATGAACAGCAACCCATAAACAAAAAATAATTTTCGCATGCACAATACTACTACTTATGGCGATAACAATAAATACAATTGCGGTATTTTCGATTACATTTTGAGGTATATAAATTTCGCTTACATTTGCAATGCAAGGTTTGTTTAACACAAACTAAACAATAAAAGGGAATCAGGTGAAATGCCTGAACAGTGCCCGCTGCTGTAAGTATTACGATAGCTTTGTTCAATATAACCACTGTGCTAAACGGGAAGGTAAACAAAGTAAATACGAGTCAGAAGACCTGCCTTGCTTTTATAATCGGTTAACTTTCGGGAACAAAAGTGAGTACCGCATGAGGTAGATATTTTTTTATCCAACCCTTTTGCCTGCTCCATTTTTCCCTAATTAAAATATAAAATGAAACGATATTTTTATTTGGTGTTGCTATTCGGTTGTTTCAACGCGTTGGCACAATTTGCTCCGCAGGTTGGGCAAGTTGGAACAACGGCTATACACAAGGATAGCAGCATCATTAAAAGTTGGGCTTCGGGTTGTTTAATAAACAGAGGCTGGATGGACATATCAGATACCTCCTTGGGTAAAACTGAAGTAGGTGATGAAACTTATGTGCCCGGACCGGCAGGTAACGGCATCGTGAGTCTGGGTGATGGAGGCTCGGCCATTGTTACCTTTAACAAACCTATAAAAGATGGGCCGGGTTGGGATTTTGCGGTTTTTGAAAATGGATTTATTGATCAAACTTTAAAACCGGGTACCGCATTTCTTGAATTGGCTTTTGTAGAAGTAAGCAGTGATGGGGTGAATTACTTCAGATTTCCCGCTACCAGTTTTATTGACACCATTTCACAATTGGAATCATTTGAAGGAATTGATGCCAAACAAATCAACAACTTTGGAGGCAAATATTTAGCCAATTACGGTACTCCATTCGATTTAAGTGAATTAAATCAAATTCCCGAACTCAACACACAATACATTACACACGTAAAAATTATTGATGTTGTTGGAAGCATCACCCCGAAATATGCAATACGTGAAAGTAACAACCGCAGGGTAAACGACCCTTGGCCTACACCGTTTGCCAGCGGTGGTTTTGATTTGGATGCAGTTGCAGTTATTCATCAACGCGATGAGGTTGGTTTAATTGAAAATAACATAGCCATTCAATCCTGCATCCCCAATCCAATTCAAGCATCTAAAATTCTATCACTTTCGTGTGTAAACTATACGGAGCTTGTTTGGTATAATTTGCAAGGTGAAATCATCCTTCAATCAACCCAAAGCAATGAGTTAGAAGCACCGGGTAAAGCAGGCATTTATTTTGTTAAAATGCTCACCAATGAAGGAGCTTTATTCAATACCAAAATAATGGTTTGGTAAATGGAAAAAATTTGTCCTCATTGTAAAGAGTTATTTATGTGTTTGGTTGAAAACATCAGTGAATGTGCCTGCAGTAAAATTCAAATTTCAGCTGACTTGAAACAATGGATGTCAAAGTATGATGACTGCATATGCGTAAACTGTTTAATGCGTTTGGATCATGAATCATTGGATTAAACTCATCATCATCAGTAGTGTTTTAGCTGCATGCTCCAATAAAAGTGAAGTACGAACAGCTGAATTATTTGCAGCAAAAACAACCGTAAATATTGGTGACAGTGTGCTACTCAACACACAAAATTTTGAATTAAGTTATGCTTGGAGTATAACACCCAATATTGGTTCGGTAAACAACACTTACTACTTTGCCCCAAACACCCTTTACAATGATAGCACACTTGTAACCATTAAGGCTTTTAACAATAAACAAGTCGCATCTATTCAGATGTTGGTTATCAGAGGTGAAAAAAGTGACAGTAGTTTATCATTCAAAAATCATATTCAACCTATTCTTAAAAGCAATTGTAATTTTTCTGCTTGCCATGGGAATGGCTCATCAGCAGGGAAAGTAAACTTAGAAAATTATGATGCCGTTATGACAACAGTATCACCATTTCAACCCAAAAAAAGCTTATTATTTTTAAGTTTAATTAAACCTGATCCTTTAAGAAGAATGCCTCCTGCCGGGCCCTTACAAACCAACAAACTCAATGCCATCAGCAACTGGATTGAACAAGGCGCATACAACAACTAATCACCTAAAAAAAATCATGATTTAAATGGAATAAAAATCATGTGAAAGCAAATATTATTCGTTAGTGTTGATTGTAGCTTTGCATGTAAAAAAACAATATGTTATGAAAGCAAGCCAAATTATTGCAGTTGCATTTATAGGTGTGCTATTTGCAGCCTGCAACGGAAATGAAAACCACTCAGCCGCCAACAACACTGCAGTAGCTGAAACACCCGTTACCACTCCTCCACCAATTGGTTCTAGTGATGTTCCTCCGGCCGATGTGAGTGAATTATTGAATAAGCATACTTGTTTAACATGCCACGACACACAGGATAAAATTGTTGGACCTTCCTTTAAATTGGTGGCACAAAAAAACTATTCTGCCGAACAAATTGTTCAACTAATTCATGAACCAAAGCCAGAAAATTGGCCCGATTATCCTGCTATGGCACCTTTACCTAATGTACCAAAAGATGATGCGTTAAAAATTGCAAACTGGATTAATTCACTGAAATAAATGATGTTTAGAAATTTGATGACGGCAACCACTGCCTTGTGTTTATTCGCTTGCCAAGAAACAAAAACAAACACGATTAATACTGAAGTACAAGAACTGGAGAAGGAAGTTTTGGCCATACATGATGAAGTGATGCA
>JBKDBG010000069.1:0-36695 GCA_046314755.1 Bacteroidota bacterium
ACGAACGGTGCAAAATGAATTAAACCGTCTTCAAATCCCGTACACTGGATCCGGTGTTGTCAGTTCTAAAATAACCATCAAGAAATATTATAGCAATTAATTGATTGAATCCAAAGGATTTTTGGTCGCACCACATGTGATGGTGTATGCTAATAATTGGAAAAAAGACAAAAAACAAATTATTAAACAGGTTGAAAAAATTGGATATCCGTTAATTGCCAAACCGGCTGATGATGGTTGCAGCAGCGCTGTTAAAAAGATAAAAACACGTGAAGATTTTATCAGTTACGCAGAAGGTGTATTCAGAAATTCCGAAGCGCTTACTCCTGCATGGATAAAACGATTGGGCTTAAAACCCAAAGAAGAATTTCCTAAAAAGAATTACTTTTTGGTAGAACGATTTGTAGATAAATCAGACGCAGTACACTTTTTAGAAATTACCGGTGGAATGATCACTCGATATAATGATCAAAATAAATTATTGTACGAATCATTTGAACCGAGTGAGGCACTTGCTGAGGGTGAAATTTTAAGTTTAGAAGAAAAGTTTTTGGCCGGACAAGGTCAAAATATTACTCCGGCACGATACCATAAAGATCCTAAACACAGTGCTGCCATCAGTAAAAAAGTACAAAAAGTATTAGTTGAAGGAGCCAAGGTACTTAATGTACAAGGGTATTGTCGTATTGATGCTTTTGTGAGCATCATGGCGAATAATGAACCTAAAGTTACTTTTATTGAAGTAAACTCACTTCCGGGCATGACTCCTGCAACGGCTATTTTCCATCAATGTGCTTTAAACGGCTACAAGCCTTATGAGTTTATTGATGCCATTTTAGAGTTTGGTACAGCCCGCACCGAAAAGGGTTTAGTGAGTTGATTGAAGAATAAATTGGTTTAAGGTGTTAAAGTAGGGGATGAACACTTCATTTTGTTCAATGTAGATTTCATGCTTGGCACCTTTCACCAAATAAAATTGAATGTTTTTGCAATGATTGGCAAATGTTAATTGCCCTTCTCCGTCAACCCAACCATCATCTTCCGCCTGAAACATTAATATAGGCACTTGAATACGTTTAATATTTTCAATAGCGGTAACATCGTGGGTAAGCCGTAAAAATTCCGATACCAACTTCCATGAGGCTCCTCGGCTGGGTTGTTGCGTAATGCTTAATGTGTATTTATGCCAAAACTTTCCTTTGGCTGTGCTATTGGTAGTAGGTATTTTGGGTTGATATTGTTGATCGGTTTCAGGATTAAACGGCTTTTGTCCCAATGCATACGCTTTATCTTGATTAAGCATCAACATCACATCCGAAACCACATGCTTAATGGCATCAGGAGGCAAATTGGTCATTTTCATCATAGGGGCATTTAATACCAATGCGTCTATAATATTCGGATACAATTCAACCGTACGAGCTGCTATGGCTCCACCCATGGAATGCCCGAATAAAACAACCGACACATTTTTACTTTGAGGTTTTACCACATCAACAATAAACGTTTTTAAATCCTCGGTAAAATCTTCGTAGCGTTCAACATAAATCAATGAGCTGTCATTGCTTATTCTATCTGAGTGTCCATGGCTGTAATGGTCCATTATAAAAACCTGATAGCCTAAATTTAAAAAGTAATAGGCCAGTTCGCGGTACTTTTCCTTTCTTTCAGAGAAACCATGTGAAATGACAATATTACTTTTAGGGTTTTCTATCAAATAATATTCATAAGCTATTTGGCGATTATTGTTGTTGAATTTGCCTGACTCACGTTTGGCTTCAACAAAAGGTAAAACCTGATCCAACATCTGCTTTTCATAGTTTGTTTCTTGTAAAAACAAACTATCGTTTATTGCAGCATTTTGTAAGGGTTGCAATTTGTTTGATGAATTATCGTAAGGGAAAATGGCTGAATAAGTGAAATAATAAACTAAGCTAAGTGCAATAAACACTACAAAAACAATCAGTGCTTTTTTCATTCTTGGTATGATTTTTTGGGGAAACTAAGCATTATCCTATGGAATAGGTAGAAGATTTTATAAGCAACGTGTTGTTTTGTCAAATATCAAATAGGGGCATAAAAAAGGCTGCCGTTTACTGGCAGCCTTTTTATTAAGCTTTTATAATCAGTTTTTGTCCTCGGCTAATGTTTGACCCTCTAATTTTATTCCACTTCTTCAATTCACTCACCTTCACATCATATTTGTCAGCAATTTTTTGTAAGGTTTCCCCCTTTTTAACCAAATGTGTTTTTCCTTTTTTGTTGCTCGGTTTTTTCTGTTCTGCCAATAAACGTTTTTCTGCTTTGAGTTGAGCATTACGTGCCAAAAGTGTTTCATTGCTGCTCATAATAAACTCTTGTGTGTTTAAAGAGGCAAATAATATGGCTTTTTGGTAAGGCACCGATAATGATACTTTGCCTTGTCCGAATGGAATACTCGGACGTTTTAAAGCAGGATTTAACGCCATTAACTCTTCCAAAGGCATATTTAATGCCATGGCCAATTGCGATAAGTTATAGCTGGCATCAACGTGTATGGTATCGGTATGATAAGGAATTTGAACGTCATTGGAAGGATATAAGTTGTGTTCCGATGCATAATTCATCATGTAAGCCGCAGCAATAAATGCAGGCACATATCCACGGGTTTCTTTTGGTAAATACTGTTGAACAGCCCAGAAGTTCTTAATGCCTCCGGCACGTCTTATGGCTTTATTTACATTACCCGGACCGCAATTGTAGGATGCAATCACCAACAACCAATCTCCATAAATACGGTATGAGTTTCTTAAATATTTGATGGCTGCTTCAGTTGATTTAATCACGTCTCTTCTTTCATCATACAAACCACTTGTTTTTAAACCGTACATACGACCGGTTGGTGCCATAAATTGCCACATTCCTGCAGCCCCAACAGGTGAAGTAGCCTTCGGATTTAAGGCCGATTCAATAACTGCCAAATACTTTAACTCCATGGGCATGTTCGCACGGTCAAGAGATTCTTCAAACAGCGGGAAATAATATTTACTCCAAGCTAAAATGCGTGATGATAAGTTACGTTTACGAACGGTGTATAAATGAATATATGGTTTTACATATTCATTGTAATCCATGGGTATTTCTGATTCAAGTAATGATAAACGATAGGCAATAACTGAGTCTGCATACATCGGAATATCATTTTCTTCAAATCCGTAGATGTTTAAGTCACCATTATCAATTTGAGGATATAACTTACCCATCAACTTTAAGGTGTTGGTATCCACCAAAGCCAAGGTTTCGTTGTCGTTATCGGTATTTAACAACTGAGCATCAGCAGTTAAAGCGAATCCAACAAGTGTGCCGGTTAATATCCAATTTAAGAGTTTTGTCATCAATTATATATTATGCAGTATACATACCACAATTCAAACAAACATACATTTTTATGGTGTAAAAGCCAATGTAAACAAATAGGTTTAAGTAACAATTAATGTAAAAGTGACTTATAAATTGGTCTTGTCGCAATTAAATCGCACAAAAACAACTTCTTACAGTTAACGTGCAAACGGGGCAGTTTCTTGTGTTACAAACTCCTGATTAACAAATTTATAATGTGCGGAAATGGCGATCATTCCTGCATTATCGGTGCAATATTCTAAGGCCGGAATAAAGGTTTTCCACCCTCTTTTTTTACCTTCGGTTTCAATGGTATTTCGCAGGGCTGTATTGGCCGAAACACCTCCTGATAAAGCTATTTGTTGAATACCGGTTTGTTTTGAAGCAAGAATCAGTTTTTTTATTAATTGTTTAATAATAGCATACTGAATGGATGCGCAGAGATCCTGCAAGTTATCTTCAATAAATTGAGGATTGTCAGTAATCTTTTTCTGTAAGAAATACAAAAACGAGGTTTTAAGTCCGCTGAAACTGTAATTTAATCCGTCTATTTGAGGGATTGGAAATTCGAAGGCGAGCGGATTGCCTTTTTTTGCATATTGATCTATTAATGGACCACCGGGGTATGGTAAGCCCAATAATTTTGCGGCTTTATCAAAAGCTTCACCTGCCGCATCATCAATAGTTTCGCCTATAATTTCATGGTTAAAATAATCATTAATTTGCACCAATTGGGTGTGTCCGCCACTTACGGTTAAGCATAAAAACGGAAAATTAGGTTTAGGTTCATCAATAAAATGAGCAAGAATATGTGCTTGCATGTGATGCACCGATATGAGCGGAATGTTTAAACTCCAAGCCAATCCTTTCGCGAATGCGCAACCAACCATTAATGAACCAATCAAACCCGGACCACCTGTAAAAGCCACTGCCGAAAGTTGTTTTTTGTCAATACCGGCTTCTTTCATGGCCACTTCAACCAAAGGAACAATATTTTGTTGATGCGCTCTGGATGCTAACTCAGGTACAACACCACCGTATTGTTCATGAATTTTTTGACCGGCCACCTTATTACACAACATTTTCCCGTTTTGTATAATAGCAACTGCGGTATCATCACATGATGACTCAATTGCTAAAATTGTAATATCAGTTTGGTTCAACATTTGTAAAGTGTATTTTTGAAAAGTTTCAGTTATTGCGCACACTTAAATACATACTAATTTCCCTTGCGGCTATTTGCATGTTACTTTTAGTAACTGCATATGCAGTATTCAATAGTGCCCCGTTCCAAAACTGGCTCACTTCCCGATTATCTGATTATTTAAGTGCGCAATTTAAAACTAAAATTTCTATTGGCTACGTTCGTTATAAACCATTGCAGTCATTTGAGTTGGATAATGTGCTTTTTGGTGATAGAAAAGAAGATACGTTGTTTTTTGCAGGTAAGCTTAAGTTTAATGTAGGCGGCATTGAACTAGACTCAACCCGTTTTAGATTAAAAAATGTGGTGGTGGATGATGGGTATTGTCACCTCAAATTTTATCAAGATGGAACGTTTAACTTAGATATTTTAACCGAAGGAGGCGATACCACGCCAACTTCAGGGCCTCCATTTGTATTGTTGCTCGACCAAGTTAAACTTAAAAATACCCGGTTTAAATTAGTGAATGAGCAAGATACTACTTCGTGGGAAGGCTTTGCGCCTAACAACATGTCTTTTTACCAAATTAATGGTGAGGTGGAGCAATTTGTGATTGTGAATGATTCACTCAATTTCAAAATAAATCACATTGATTTAAAAGAAAGAAGCGGACTTGTTGTAAATCACTTAAGTGCAAATACAGTTATTTCTCAAAAACTTATGTCGTTTGATGAGTTGAAGTTTCGTACGCCTCAATCAAACATTGGAAATCGATTTGTAATGAAATACAAAAGTTGGGATGATTTTAGTGATTTTAATAACAAAGTAAAGTTGGAGGGCGAGCTAACCAAAGCCATTGTTGCTTTTAAAGACATAGCCTACTTTGCTCCGGCACTTAAAGAATTTAATTACAAAGTAAATATTACAGCTCAAGCCAAAGGTGAAGTTGCCAATCTTAATGTGAAAAAAATTGATTTACGCTTTGGGAAAGGCGGAGTGTTTAAAGGTAAAGTAAATTTAAATGGATTGTCTGATATCGCGAATACGTTTATTGATGCAGATGTTCAGCAGCTTTTGGTAGATAGAAATGATATTGAATATTTAGCCATGACCAAGCTGGTGGATGAGTTAGATCGGTTTGGAAAGATAACTTTTATGGGAAAATACACCGGCTTTTACACCGACTTTGTGGCATATGGAAAAGTGTATTCAAACCTGGGGCAGATAGAGAGTGATTTGAACATGAAATTGGGGGATAACCTGAAGGATTACGAATATTCCGGTCATCTTAAGTTGAACCAATTTAATTTAGGAAAACTAGCTTCGCAAACCCAATTAGGGATTGTTGATGGTAACTTTAATATATCCGGAAAAGGATTTGATTATGCTTCTATGGAAGTGAAATACAAAGGTCAAGTTACTCGTTTTGATTTTGCCAAGTATGCCTACAGCAATATTGCAATTGACGGTGATTTTAAAGATAAGGTTATTAATGCCACCATGGGAATTAACGATCCAAATTTGGCGCTTGATTTCCAGGGAGAAATAGATTTAAGCACTGAAATACCAAAATTCGATTTTAATTCTGATATCAAATTTGCACACATTCAACCCTTGGGTTTTGATACCATGGATTTAACCATCAGTACAAATGCCGATATCAACTTCTCATGGAAAGATATTGACCATAATGACGGTGAAATTTTACTAAAAAATGTGGAGATGTATTATGATGTGGAGGAGTATATCATCGATCGGTTTAGCGTATCTTCCATTAACAGAAACGGATTTAGAAGTTTGAATCTAACGAGTGATAATTTTAAAATTGATTTGAACGGACAATTTAATTTTACCGACTTGCCCGATGCATTTAACGGATATTTAAATCAATTGCTGCCTACCTATTTCAATAAGACGCAAACAAGGCCTAAACAAAATATTCGTATTGAAGCCAATATTAAAAGTTTATATCCAATAAGTAATCTGTTTTTTCCCGAACTTGAGTTGAAAAATGTTGCTTTAGAAGCCGGGCTCAGTCAAACCAACCAAGAGGTTGTAATAAATGCAAGTGCCGCTGAGTTAGCTTGGGGCAATATGGAATTTCGTAACATTAAAATCAACCAGGAAGGCAGTAATAAGCAAGCTTTGATACATATATTGGTGAAAGAGTTTTTAGTGAATGACACCTTACTCACCAGCGGTATACAATTAGGGGCAGAGTTAGGGAGCAATGTTGCATCAACACAATTAACCGTAAGTGATACCGGAAGTATATTTGCGGCTGAAGTTGCCAATATTTTTAATTTCTACAGAGATAGCATCAGTGCAGGATTTAGCAATACTTCATTTAGTATTCGCAATACTAACATTTATGTAAATGATAGAAGCCGATTGTCATATTCGAAAAAAGGTTTACGATTTAACAATATGTTGCTCACCGGAAATCATTTTGACGAAATAATGGTGGATGGTTTATATGGAAACAATGACGCAAATGGTGTGAGTGTGGATATTAAACAACTTGATTTAGGCCTGTTTAATCAGTTTTTACCTGCCTTGGGTATACAGTTTGGCGGTGGTGTAAATGGTAAATTGAATTTAAAATTGAAAGATGACAATTGGTTACTAACCTCCGATGCAACGGCCGAGCACTTATCCTTAGATCAAGATACCATTGGAGATTTTAAAATTGTATCGAATTATTTGGATGAAGCCCAACGTTTAATGGCAGTTGTTAAATCAACTTCGGGTAAACTTAAAAATTTACAGTTAGGTGGTTTTTACGATTTTAAATCTTCTTCTGATGCCTTAAACTTTACCATCAATTTTGAAGAATCGGATATCACCTCGTTCCAGGCATTTTTAAAAGATTATGTAAAACTATATGCCGGCAATATTCGTGCTAGTGCAACGATTAACGGCAGTTTAAAGGCACCTGAAGTTAATGGTGATATTGACTTGATGGGCGTTACGTTAATGGTTGAATATTTAAAAACAATGTACTCATTAAGTACGCACATTAACTTAAATGAACAACGCATTCAACTCACACCAACTGAAATTCGCGACATCAACGATAGAAAAGCATCCTTAAGCGGTAATATCAAACACAATAATTTTAGTAACTTTTTGTTTGATTTAAAACTCTCCGATGCAAAGAATTTTCAATTATTAAACACCACCTCTAAAGATAATGATTTGTTTTACGGAACAGCGTATGCTGATGGCTATTTAAGTTTGAGTGGCCCCGTTAATGATTTGGTGATTGATGGTAAATTCACCGCAAAAAAAGGTTCATTAATTAGTATCCCATTGAGTCAATCATACACCGATGGAGATGATGGTTTAGTTCATTTTATCAGCTATGATTCTACATCCAACTTGGGTAATCGCAAACGTTCGGGAAGTATTAGCGGCTTTTCATTTAATTGTATGCTAAGTGTAAATAAAGATGCTGAAATACAAATTGTTTTTGATGAACAAGCTGGTGATAAGATACGCGGTAGAGGTGTGGGTGATTTGAAATTAGAACTTACCCGAAGCGGCCAGTTTAATATGTATGGTGAAGTGCAGATTGAAGAAGGTGATTATCGTTTTACGGCCATGAATTTATTTACCAAAAAGTTTTTGCTTAAACGTGGAGGTACCATAAAATGGACAGGCGATCCGCTAGCCGGACAAATGAATATTACCGGAGTGTATAATGTACGTACTTCAATGGCTGACGTGATTTCGGTAGCCACCAATGAAGAACGCGAAACATTGAGGCAGAACAGAGTTCCGGTAGAGTGTTTGTTGTACTTAAAAGGAAGCTTGTTAAGTCCGGATATTAAGTTTGATTTAAATGTAAATGATGTTAACGGAAACTTATCGGGTAATGCCACTTCGGAGCTACAAAACACGTTGCGCATGTGGCGAAACGAAAATGATTTAATGACCCAACAAGTAATTAGTTTAATTGTATTCGGTAGATTTTCTCCAACTAACTTGCAAAGTTTAACTTCAGGTGGAGGAAATTTAAGTGCAGGAGTGAATAATACTTTGAGTGGTTTTGTATCGGCTCAAGCAACTAATTTGATACAAAAAATTATTCCGGGTTTTAATGTGAATGTTGATTACAGAACGGGAACAGAAAGTGCAAGAAGTCAAACTATTTTTTCGGCAAGTAAAACAGTATTTGATAACCGACTCGAAATACAGGCCAATTTTGACCCGATTAATACCTATCAAAATTTTCTAACACAATATAATTTAACCCGTGAGGGTAATATGAAAATAAAAGCCTTTTCACGTGCCCAACTCGACCCTATTTATAACCGAAACATAAACACGCAAGGTGTGGGTTTGTATTACCGAAAAGAGTTTGAAAGATTGGGCGATTTATTCAGCAAAAAATCAAAGCCGGTTGGTAACATCGAGTAATACAAACATTAAAGTTTATTTCTTATGTTTGTTCAGCAATTAATTTAATGATAGAATGAGTAACGCAGGAATCCCTTCAGTTAATTTAAATGATTTTATTAACGGCACAGCCGAACAAAAAGCTGCATTTGTGCAAGCATTAGGTAAAGCCTACGAAGACATTGGTTTTGTGGCCGTAAAAGGTCACTTTTTAAGTGATGAGCTAAGTTCGGAATTGTACAAGCAAGTTCAAGCCTTTTTTAATTTACCGACTGATACCAAAGAAAAATACGAAATACAGGGTTTAGCCGGACAAAGAGGTTACACCAGTTTTGGTAAAGAACATGCCAAAGGAAGAACAGAAGGCGATTTGAAAGAGTTTTGGCAATTTGGTCAATGGGTTGATGCAAATGATCCATTAAGAGCAGAGTACCCTGATAATGTTCGAGTGAATGAAATAGAGGTGTTTAACACATTAGGTAAAGAAGCTTACCAACGTTTGGAGGAAACAGGTAAACACATGCTGCGTGCCATTGCCTTGTATTTAGGCTTGGATGAATTTTATTTTGATGAAAAAATCGAAAAAGGCAACAGTATTTTACGAGCCATTCATTATCCGCCAATTACAAACGAACCTAAAAGTGCTGTTCGTGCAGCCGAGCATGAAGATATTAATTTAATCACCCTGCTAATGGGAGCCTCAGCCGAAGGATTGGAAGTACTCAATAAACAAAATGAATGGGTGGCTATAACAGCGTTGCCTGAGCAATTGGTGGTAAATGTTGGTGATATGTTACAACGTTTAACCAACAATAAATTAAAATCAACCACTCATCGTGTGGTTAATCCTCCTCGCGAAAAATGGGGAACATCACGCTTTAGCATTCCGTTTTTCTTGCATCCAAAAAGCAGCATGAAATTAGATTGTTTGCCTGAATGTATTAATGCAGAACAGCCAATTCAATACGACCCAATTACTGCCGGTGAATATCTGGATGAACGTTTACGTGAAATTGGATTAAAAAAATAATTTGTACCATACAGGCCGGGAAACCGGCCTTTAATCATTATATACCATGAGGATTGTAGCATTTTTAATTGAATGTTGGAGTTGGTTTAAAATTGTACTTTCTCCGGTAATGGTAGCAGGCATTTTAGCGGCTGTTATCTTAGCCTATTCACAATCAACCTTTGCTGTTTTTGTTTCCATTATTTTGGTCGTATCAGGTTTTATTGCCGGAATAAAATGGGCCAATATGGCTACTCGAAAACAAGGTGCCACCAATTTTTTATCACGCATTTCATCAACTCCCGAGTTGAACAAAAAAGAGAATGATCACGTTAAATAGAAACTCAAATACTACATTATACATTTTTGCAATTACGGTATGCTTTACTTTCGCATTCCATCAAACCAAGGCTCAATCAACCACTTTTAAAATAGGTTTTGGGTCTTGTGCAAATGCCAATGTTCCTATCCCAATTTTTAAACTCATCAACCAAAAAAAGCCTGATGTTTTTGTGTTTTTAGGTGATAATGTGTATGCCGATACACGAAATCCCGAACACATGAAAATTACCTACAGCAAATTAGGTAATAACCCCGACTACCAAGTGCTTACGCGTCAATCCAATGTAATTGCTACCTGGGATGACCATGATTATGGTTCAAATGATGCAGGTAGGCATTTCGATTTTAAAGAGCAATCAAAACAAATTTTTCTCGATTTTTTTAATGAACCTGTACAAAGTGAAAGACGTGAAAGGCCGGGTATTTATACTTCTTATTATTATCAATCCAATAACAAAACCATACAAGTTATTTTGCTTGATACCCGAACCTTTAGAGATGATTTGATTGAATATGGTGGGGAGTTTAAAAACAATAAAAAGTTTTTTTATCGCCTTTCTTATTCTCCCTATAAAACCGCTGATTCAACATTGCTTGGTGAAGCACAATGGAAATGGTTGGAAGAAGAATTAAAAAAGCCTGCCGATGTTCGAGTGATTGGTAGCAGTATTCAATTCGGTATCACCTACAACGGTTTTGAATCTTGGGCGAATTTTCCGCATGAAAAAACACGTATGCTCAAGTTGATAAAATCAACCAAAGCCAATGGCGTGTTGTTTATCTCAGGCGATGTGCATTATGCCGAACTTTCTAAAATGCAATCGGATAGTTTGTATCCAATTTTTGATGTTACTTCAAGTGGATTAACGCAAGAATGGAAATATGCCACACCTAATGATAACCGTTTGTGTGGTCCGGTGATGCGCAATAATTTTGGGATGTTGGAATTTGATTTTTCTGCACCCGACCCAATTATCCGTATGCAAATATGGAACGATAAGAATAAACTTAAAATTTGTCAATCGGTTCGATTAAGCACTTTAAGACAATAGGTTGTTTTGCAATTAAACTTGTGTGTTGTGTATGATGTTGATTTGGTCAATCCCTTTTGCCCCATTAAATTGCACCCGTGTTCAATAGCCTTTTCGGAAAATTAGTATTTGCCCTGTGTTTGGTGTGGCTTGGATTTTGCGCTCATGCCCAAGTGTCGTTACCCAATACTTTACAGGCTGCTAAAACATCACAACCTATTGTACTTGACGGAGAGTTGGATGATCCTATATGGGTTAACGCTCCACGAATTAATAATTTTACCCAACGCGAACTTCATTTTGGTGAACCTGTTTCAGAAAGAACGGAAGTAGCCATAGCTTTTGATGATAAAAATTTATACATAGCCGTTTGGTGTTTTGACAGCAATGCAAATGAAATTATTGCTAAAGAGTTAAAGCGTGATTTCAATTATGAAATTGATGACAACTTTATTGTAGTAATTGATACCTACAATGATAAGCGTAATGGTTTTATGTTTGTTACCAACCCCAATGCAGCTCGTGCCGATTTACAAGTGTTTAACAACGGTGGTTCAACTAATGCGTTTTGGAATGGGGTTTGGAATGTGAAAACTCAACGCAATAAAACAGGTTGGTTTGCTGAGTTTGAAATTCCGTTTTATACGTTCAAGTACCGCAATAATGTGAAAGAACAAATTTGGGGCATCAATTTCGAACGTAACATCCGACATAAACGTGAGCAAGCTTGCTGGCAAGGCTGGAGTAGAAATAATCGTATTTCGCAAGTGAATCAAGCGGGCACCCTCACCGGATTAAACCATCTAACCAATAATTCATTTATTGAAATAAAACCTTATTTGTTGGGTGGATATCAAACCACACCAAACGAACGTAAACCAACTATTAACGCAGGAGGTGATATTAACGCTTTGCTTTCACCAACCTACAGGTTAAACCTTACTTTTAATACCGATTTTGCACAGGTTGAATCCGATCAGCAACAAATAAACATTACCCGTTTTCCTTTATTTTTTCCTGAGTTACGCGAGTTCTTTTTAGAAGGGGATGATTTTTTTAACATGGGATTTGGTGGAAATCGCATCATTCCTTTTTACACCAGAAGAATTGGGTTGAGTAATGGAGAAGCTATTCCAATAATTTCCGGAGCGCGTTTATTGGGCAAAGAACAAAACAGTACCGTTGGTTTAATGAGCATTCAAACCGATCAATTAGGCGATAATCCATTAACCAATTACACCATTGGAAGTTGGCGACAAGACATTGGAAGACAAAGTGTGGCAGGTGTAATGAGTGTAAATAAATTTACCGAAGGAAGGTGGCATACCACAACTGGAGTAAACGGTCGTTTTAGCACAGCTAAATTTTTAAAGAATAAAAACTTAGATATTGGCGGTGCTTTTATTCAAACGTATAATTCCGATTCCGGCTATGAACAAAAAGCTTATGCATACCGTTTTTTTGTGGCATACATCAATGATTTGTTTACGGTGTTCACCTCAACACAACGAAGCCCTGTAAATTTCAGACCGGAAGCAGGATTGTTAATTCGCAGTAATTTTAGTGAGTACTTTGGTGAGGTAGCATTTAAACCACGCCCGAATCGAACCGGCCCATTAGGTTGGATTAGGCAGTTTGAATTTGTTCCATTATCCTTTACGCAAACTTTGTATGATGAAACGGGAAAAATGCAATCTTTTGAATACAGCCTACAATTTTTAGGATTTGAAACCAGAAAAGGCGAACGTTTTTCGGCATCATATAGTAAAATTGGTGAGGGATTAAATAGAACTTTTGAATTGAGTGAGGCCATAAAAATTAATGCGGGTGAATACTATTGGAACCAATGGGATGTGGAGTTGCGCACGTTTAGAGGTCGTACATTAAGTGTGATTAATCTCTTAACATTTGGTGAGTTTTACAAAGGTAATGCCATAAAAAACAGAATGGAGTTGTTATGGAGAACGGGTAAATACCTAAACGTAAATATTCGTTATGAATACAATGATATTGTGTTGCCAGAAGGTACTTTAACCACACATTTGGTGGGCAGTAGAATGGAGTATGCTATTAATCCGAATGCATTCGGGGCTTTACTTGCACAATGGAATACCGCTCAAGAAGAATTAAATATCAACTACAGGTTACACATCATACCAAAAATAGGCACCGATTTTTATTTAATTATGAATCAATTGCTGGGTACCGAAAACAGTGAGTTTCAGATGAAACGTTTTACCATTCTCGGCAAATTGGTGTGGCGTTTTACCATGTAATGTGATTACGGTAATAGCAGCATCAACTCATCACGCCAAACCAATACAAACACTCCAAGCATACAAACACCGGCCGCAATTACTGAAGGCATATTTAACTTTTCTCTTCCGGATAGGGTTGCAGCTAACATTACTGTTATTGGCAATAAGCTAAAAATGGTTTGAGCAATGCCAACCGGAATTTGTGAAGCGGCAAGCAAACTTAATGATACACCGGTTACAGGCCCGAATAAAGTTCCGATAATAAGCGGAGTAAATTGCTTTTTATTGCTTACCAATTGTACAAATTCTTTGAATATATTTTTGTTAAATACGGCTAAACTATAGGCAGCCAATGTGCCAATAGTCATTCGTATCCAAGTAGCATGTACAGCATTTAAATCGCTACCATCAACATGTAAAGTGTTCAAACCTTTCTTAGCGCATACCAAGCCCAAGCCTTGTCCTACAGCGCCCAAAATGGCAAATAAAATTCCTTTGGTTAAATGCGCTTGGTCAACAGATTCATCGTTATTTTTTTGAGTAGATCGAATAAACCATAAAATACCGGCTGTGCTGATACTCATTCCCACAATTCCAATCATATTTAATTGCTCATCCAACATCACCATGCCGAGCAACAAGGCAGCAACCGGAGCAAAAGTGCTGAACAAACTGGTTCTGCTGCTTCCTAAAATACTGTAAGCGGTAAAGGCAAAATAATCACCCAACGTTAAACCAATAATCCCACTTAAACCTAACCAAAACCATTCTTCAAAAGTTGGGTAAGTGAAAAGTTGAATGAAACTGATTCCATAGAACAGCACAACAATAAATCCTAATAACAAGGCTGCCCAAAACAAACGAACCCGATTAACTACAGCAGGTTCAGCTCTCTTACTGGCAAGGGTAAACGCAAATGTTCCTGCTGTCCAGCAAGCCAATGTTCCAAAAGCTGCAATTAAACCTGTGTTCATTAATTCAATACATATTCATCACCCATATCGGGTATTACAACATTTGTTATGCCTTCATTTTGTAATAAAGCTTCCATGGCAATTAAGTTTGGCTCATCACCATGTACCAAAAATACATTTTTTAGTTTTGATGAAGAACAAGCCTTGATATACCTGAAAATTTCATCCTTATCCGGATGAGAACTGAATACATCCGTTTTATCAATTTTACTGTAAATCTGGTAATCTCTTCCTTTGATTCTAATGCTGCTTTGTCCTGATAACAATCGGTGACCTAAAGTACCTTCAGCACAAAAACCTGCAATTAATATTTTGCTGAAAGGATTTTGAATGTTGTTTTGAACATGCTCTTGTATTCTTCCTCCTTCAACCATACCGGCTGCTGAAATAATAATGCATGATTCGGTAACGGATGTTAATCGGTCGTGGCCGTGTAATTGATCTATCCAGTGTAAACCTTCAAAGTCAAACAAATCTCCATGTTCCGCTAAAAACGCTTTTGCATCATCATTCAATAAATGCGTGTGTTTAGAATAAACGTGTGTTGATTTGATAGCCAGCGGACTATCTACAAACACTTTTACTTTGGGTAAAATACCTTTTTTAGCTAATCGGCACAACACATGCACAATACTTTGTGTACGGCCTACACTAAATGCCGGAATAATTAAACGCCCGCCTTGTTTTACGATAATTTCATCAATATGTTTCATCATATCATCTTCTGCTAATGCAGATGATGTATGTTTGCGTCCGCCATAAGTAGCCTCACTCACCAAATAATCGAGGTTTTGCATGGCAACCGGTGTGCGAATCAATTCGGCATGGTCTCTACCTAAATCGCCACTAAATCCAATTCGAGTGGTTTTACCTGCAACTTGAGTTTCAATTACCACACTTGCTGCGCCTAGTAAATGACCGGCCTCTATGAGTTCAACACTCACTCCCGAAGAAACTTCAAATTTTTTATTAAATGGCAGCGTAACTACTCTATCCATAGCTGCCGTTACTTCCTTTTGCTGATAAATTGGTTTGGGCACTTTGCTTTTACGGTGTTTAGGTGCACGATTGTAATTAAACTTGTATTCACCGTATTGAATATTTGCACTGTCGTAAAGTAAATGTGAGGCCAGCTCTTGTGTAGGTTCGGTACAAATAATTTGTCCGGTGTAGCCACGGTGTACAAGCGTAGGTATATTGCCGCTATGGTCAATATGAGCGTGTGTGAGAATAACTAAATCAATATCTCCGGGATTAAAAGGGAATTCAAACGCAGCAGCATGCAGTTCGCGTTTCTGTTCTTGATTCATTCCGCAATCAATCAAAATATTAAATCCGTCATCTAAAGTTAACAGGTGCATACTTCCTGTTACTTTTTTGGCTGCTCCCCAAAATGTTAATTTCATTGTAATTTTCCTCTCATGGCTTGATGATGAATCAGCCATTTCCAACTTTGGTAATAAAATGTTATGATTCAATAATTGTGCAAAATACTTGTTAATATGCAACAATTCCTAAATTTGAATGTATGCAAGTAATAAATTTATCGGAACAAAACAGTTTGTTGCATCAATTTACCAGTGAATTACGTGATGTTTCCATTCAAAATGATCGATTAAGGTTTAGAAAAAATATAGAACGTATTGGCCAAATAATGGCTTATGAAATTAGCAAACAATTGCCTTGGGAGTTGGTAAACGTAACCACACCTCTTGGTACTCATCAATCCAAAAGATTGGCCGAACAACCTGTATTAGCAACTATTTTGCGTGCCGGATTAAGCATGCATCATGGTTTATTAAGTTATTTTGACCAGGCAGATTGTGCATTTATTTCTGCCTACAGAAGACATCAAGATGAACATCATTTTGACATTGTGGTGGAGTATTTGGCAAGTCCGGATATTAATAACCGTATAGTATTGCTTATTGATCCCATGTTGGCTACCGGACAAAGCATTGATTTAACCTATCAAGCTTTGCTTAAATACGGCAAACCAAAACAATTGCATGTGGTGAGTCTAATAGCTTCTGCACCGGGTGTTGAGTACCTTAAAAATAAATTACCCGGACATACACTTTGGATAGCCTCAATGGATGATGCATTGAATGAACATGGTTATATCGTTCCCGGACTTGGTGATGCGGGAGACTTAAGTTTTGGTGAAAAATTGGAAAGACGAGATTAACTGAAAATTGCCCATGCTATTCGATGATTAAAATCTGACGCAATGCTCAATCCTTTTAAAAACTTAATTGTTAACTTAGTATTATGATTCGAGTAAAAGTTGGAGGTGTTCCTGAGCACTTTAATTTGGCTTGGCATTTGGCCATTGAAAAAGGTTGGTTTAAAGAGAAGGGAATTGAGATTGAATGGTATGATGTGCCGGGTGGTACAGGAGCTATGTGCAATGCACTTAGAGCCGGTGAATTAGATTTAGCTATTGCCCTAACCGAAGGTGTGGTAAATGATATCATCCATGGTAATCCAAGTAAAATTGTTCAATTTTTTGTGAATTCTCCTTTGCGATGGGGTATTTTTGTTCATCATTCAAGCCCGATTGAAAACATCGCACAAATGCAAGGACATAAATATGCGATTAGCAGATACAAATCTGGCTCACATTTGATGGCTTATGTGAACGCAAGTAATAATCATTTAGGAATAAAAGAAGATGATTTTGTGGTGGTAGGAAACCTTGACGGTGCTAGAAAAGCTTTGGCTAATAATGAAGCGCAATTGTTTATGTGGGAAAAGTTTACTACCAAACCTTTGGTGGATGCCGCAGAGTTTAAAATGATAGGGGAGTGCAGTACACCTTGGCCCTGTTTTGTGGTAGCAGCAACAAACAATTTTATTGATACTCATGAACAAGCGCTTAAAGAAATATTAAGCATTGTAAACTTAAGCTGTTTGACTTTGAAAAATAACAGCGAAGCTCCTGCTTTAATTGCCAAACGCTACGGTATTAAAGAAGAAGATGCCATGCTTTGGTTTAAAGAATTAGAATATGCTTATCATCCTGAAATGAGCGAACAACAATGGGATCAAATAATAGAAAACTTATTACGTTTTCACATCATCAACCAAGCACCTGCTCTTAATCAAATTTGTTTTGAAAAACACCTTGAGTTGGTAGAATAAAGTTGTATAGTCGAATAAAAGAAAAGGGGCCGTTTCCACAGGAAACGGCCCCTTTTCGTATACTTTGAATGCGATACTGTATTATTGAACAATGGTCATTTCGTTGATTAAGTTAGTGGCCTCACCATACTTTTCAACCAAAAACAATACATAACGTATATCAACATTAATGGTTCTTTTGTTCTTTGGATCAAAGTGAATATTTCCACTCATAGCTTCCCAGTTACCATCAAACGCTAATCCGATAATACGTCCTTCACCATCAATTACCGGGCTTCCGCTGTTTCCACCAGTAATATCATTATCACTTAAAAAAGCAACCGGAAGTCTTCCGTCTTTCATGGCATATCTTCCGTAATTTTTAGTGCGGTGTAATTCTTTTAAACGCTCAGGTACTGAAAATTCAGGATTACCTGCATAACGTTTGTTCTTTTCCATTACCTCATCCAAGTTGGTAATGAGCGGATACTTCATGTATGATTTTACACTTCCGTAAGTTAAACGTAATGAGGAGTTGGCATCAGGATAAAACTCACGGGTAGGATTCATTTCCATTAACCCTTTAATGTAGGTTCTTCCCAATCCGGTGATGCTTTCATTAAATTCATCAACTTTAGGTTTAAATGCTTTATTGTAATGGCTGCGGAAGGCATCAAAGTGTTTAAACGCAACATCATTTTTTAGTAGGGCCAAACGGGGTTGTTTAATAAATGCTTTTGCCATTTCTGCATCAGCAAAAATTGAATTTTCAAACACATAATCGGTGTAAGTTTTAATAGCCTCTCTTGGTGTAGTACCATATTTTAGAATAACATCATTAAAGTATGGAGCTTGTTGGTCTTTTGGAATATTATTGAAGTATAACACCAAAATGCTGTCAAATATTCGTTTATCAGCACGAACAATAGCCTGGTCGTATGGTAAATCATTTGCCAACTCAAGCATTGAACGCTGAATAATCGGAAGTTTTACGGTATCGTTTTTGGTTAATGCGTCTTCTAATGAAGCTGCATATTGCGCTAACTTAATAATGGTTGGTGCGGTAACACCTTCACGCAAATAGGTTGATTGCAACGCGTATGGGCGATAAGCAGCAAATGTTTTATCAACTTCACTTAATAAGTTTTTATACTCTTCTTTACTTTTAGCCCAAGCCGCAAATGCTTTTTCTTCTTTTACTTTTTGTTCAAATACTTTATTGTTTTTAAGTTGTTCGGCTTCACCTCTAAAGTATTTCCAATAGTTTGCAACACTTGCAAAATCACCGCTCAGTTTTAATCTGATATCGGTGTCTTTACTCATCTCTTCTCTCCAAGCATTTAAACGCACATCTCTTAAAGCAACAATCGCAGGATCTACCATGTCGGTTGCAATTTGTACTCCCTGGCTAAACTCATAACGGTTGGTTCTTCCCGGAAAACCCATAATCATGGCATAATCGCCCGATTTAATTCCTTTAAGATTAATTGGTAAGTGATGTTTAGCTTTCATTGGAATATTCTCAGGTGAATATTTTGCAGGTTTTCCATCTTTTCCGCTGTACACCCTGAACATACTAAAATCACCGGTATGGCGAGGCCACATCCAGTTGTCGGTTTCACCACCAAATTTTCCAATGTTTTGAGGCGGTGTGCCTACCAAGCGAACATCGGTAAAACGTTCAAACAAGAACACATAATAGGCATTGCCTTTATACATTTCTCTGCATTGTGCTTCGTAGTGTGTGCCTTTAGTTACGCGTTCAACAATTGATTTGTAAACAGAAGGCAGTTTTGCTGTTCTTTCTTTTTCATTTAAACCTTTAACTGCGGTTAATACTTCATTGGTAATGTCATCAACACGCACCACAAAGGCTACTGTTAATCCATTAACCGGACGTTCCTCTTTGTAGCTTTTCGCCCAAAAACCATTATCCAAAATGTTATCGCTTGACGAACTTAAATTACTGATGTAATCATAACCGCAATGGTGGTTGGTTAGAATTAGCCCGTTTGGTGAGATAATTTCACCGGTACATCCGCCACCAAACCAAACAATAGCATCTTTTAAACTGCTTTTGTTCAGGCTGTACAAATCTTCAGCCGATAATTTTAAACCTTTATTGTTCATGGCTTCGGTTGTTTGACTTTTTAACAACCATGGCAGCCACATACCTTCGTCAGCCTTTGTTATATTAATGAACAAGGCAATCGAAACTACTGCAAGAAGTAATTTTTTCATGTGATAAGCTGTAATTTTTAAGTGGCAGCGAATGTATCAAAAAAATCTACAATCCCTTATTTTTTGGGATAAATGGATAATGGATTGTTTAAAAGATGTTAAATGTCATTTCTAAACTTAACATTTGCTTAACATAGAACATGGTGACTATAAGTTAATTTGCCCAAAACAAATTTTATGTTTGGTTTAGATTCTACTTTTACTCTCCTTTTGCTATTTTGTTTATTGTTAGCAGTTGCATTTGAGTTTATTAATGGTTTTCATGATACAGCCAATGCAGTAGCTACGGTTATTTATACCAACTCTCTAAAACCTTGGGTTGCCGTAATTTGGAGTGGTATATGGAATAGTATTGGAGTTTTTGCAGGTGGTATAGCGGTCGCAATGGGTATAAGCAATTTATTGCCTGTTGAGGTACTTACCGATACGAATTTGTCTCACAATATCGCGCTTATTTTATCATTGCTGTTAACGGCAATTGTGTGGAATTTAGGTACATGGTATTATGGCATCCCATGCAGTAGCTCTCATACTCTGGTAGGGTCAATTTTAGGTGTTGGTTTAGCTTATGGTCTAATGTCAGAGCCGCAAAGTTTTAACTATGTAAATTGGAGCAAGGCAAGTGATATTGGAATTTCATTATTGCTTTCACCTTTACTTGGTTTCAGTTTCGCAATTCTATTGATGTACATCTTACGTCAATCTGTTAAAAAGAGAGGTATTTTTAAAGAACCAAATACCAATCAACCACCTCCGACTTGGATTAGAACAATCTTAATTTTAACCTGCACAGGTGTAAGTTTTAGTCATGGCAGTAATGATGGTCAAAAAGGGGTAGGGCTGGTGATGTTAATTTTGATTGCTGTGGTTCCTAGTTATTTCGCCATCAACCATAGTAATGATATTCTGGAGTATCGCAATAATTTAAACAGTGTACAACAAGTGATGACTCATGTGAATACAACCCAACTCAATAAATCGGATAGTTTTGAATTTGCCAAAATCAACGCATTGTTGTTTGACTTGGAAGAAAGGGTGAATAAAGCGGCAAGCTTTTCTAATTTGCCGAAAGAGGAGCAATATGGCATGAGAAAAGACATCATCATCATTGGTAAGTCAACCAAAAAATTAATGGAGAGTGAGGATTTGAATTTGAGCATGCGTGAAAGAAAAGAACTTAAAAAACGTGTCGATTCATTAAAAGCCGCTACTGATTATGCGCCAACTTGGGTAATCTTTATGATTTCAATTTCACTGGGTATTGGTACCATGGTGGGTTGGAAAAGAATTGTAAAAACCATTGGCGAAAAAATTGGTAAGCAGCATTTAACCTACGCACAAGGAGCCAGCAGTGAGTTGGTTGCGGCTGGTACCATTGGTTTAAGTACTTGGTTGGGCTTGCCGGTTAGCACCACTCAAGTATTATCTAGCGGTATTGCAGGAAGCATGGTTGCCAGCAAGGGGATAAAAAATTTACAAGGTAAAACCATCAAAAGTATTTTTATCGCATGGATACTAACATTACCCGTAACCATAATCATGGCAGGAGGGTTATTTATGTTATTCCGATGGATATTGTAACAGAAATAAAAAAGGCCGCGCTTTGAAAAAGCGCGGCCTTTTTGTTGTTATCCGTTTGTTATTTTTTCAATTGTAAACGTTTCCAAGTATCTGTTCTTCCAAATACCGATACTCCAATAAATCCTCTGATATCTAATGTGTTATTATCAGACATCTCAATTTTAGAATTATAGGTGTTGCCACTTTCTGGGTCGTAAATGGTGCCTTTCTCCCATTTTTTCTCACCAATGTATTCAAAACCCAATAACATGCGATAGCCTAATAATGGAGTTTTGCGTTTTGTTTCGTCAGGATTGTTTTTGTCTACCTTAGGTTTTCCCTCTTCATTCAAAGGTTCTTTTAGCCATACAATTTGTCCGTAGTATGAGTTACCATACTTTTTAATTTGTACTCTGGCTTTGCCGTTTCCGGTTTCCCATAAACCTAAAATAGCATCACCTTCTGTTGCAGTGTTTTGAGCCTGAATTGCAGGGGTAATTAAGCTTACCACCATAATTGCAAGTGTTAGTAGTTTTTTCATTTTTTCAATTTTTGAATTAAACAATATTACTCAATCATAGTTTTGAGCACAAAATAGTATAAATAAACATTACTTTCGCCAATATGAATAAATTCCCGCAATTCAATGAAATCATAATCAAAGAAGATGAACATTTAATTTTTGTGAATAAGCCTGCCGGACTTTCTTCATTAGACGAGCGTTTGGGGGATGGAATGAACCTCCTGAAAATGGCTAAGAAATATTATCCGGAAGCTCAATTGTGTCATCGATTAGATAAGGAAACTTCAGGTGTTTTAGTAGTTGCAAAAAACAAAGATGCCTATAAAAAAATGGCTGAGTTATTCGAAGAACGTAAAGTACTTAAAACCTATCATGCGGTTGTTCAGGGATACATAAATGTTGAAAATAAAAGTATTTTACTCCCGCTATCTATAACGGCAAAGGGTTTAGCCAAAGTAGATATGCGCGATGGCAAAAAAGCCGAAACTGTAATCACAACCCTCAAAAATTATCAGCGCTATACACTTTTAAGTTGTAATCCGATAACGGGTAGGCTACATCAAATTCGTATCCATTTGGCTTCCCAAAATTTTCCCATTGTGGCTGATGTGGCCTACGGTGGGGAGTTGCCTTATCTAAGCAAAATGAAGCGTAATTTTAAAACAGGTAAATGGGAAAATGAGAAGCCCATGATGCAAAGGGTGGCCCTGCATGCCTACCAATTGGATTTTCGTGCATTTGATAAACATTATCAAATTGCAGCCGATTACCCTAAAGATTTTGAAGTGCTCTTAAAACATTTGGAAAAGTTTGATGCCATTGCGTCTTAATCACAAAAGAATTTATGCAATCGCAAAACCTGAGGAATAATCAAATCTTCAGGATTGTTCTCAATAATGTAGTCGGCCAGCTGTTCTTTTACAGATTGATTCAGTTGATTCTTAATTCGTTTGAATACCGCTTCTTCACTCAATCCGTCTCTCCTCATTGTTCTTTCAATGCGAATGGATTGTGCAGCAGTTACACAAATAACAGCATCAAGATCAAGAAAGCTCTTGCTTTCAAATAGAAGGGCAGCTTCTTTAATCACATAATCACTATCCTGTTGTTTTACCCAATTTAAAAAGTCGGCTTGAACAACCGGATGCACAAGTTCATTTAATTTTCGGAGTAAGGAATGATCAGAAAAAACCATGGCAGATAGGTGTGCTCGGTTTAATTCACCATTTATATAAGCCATTGGGCTGAATATTAAGTTTACCCCATTAATGATTTTTTTGTTATGGTGCATTAACCAGCGAGCACGTTCATCGGCATTATAAACCGGAACATTTAACCTACTAAATATTTCACAAATGGTGGTTTTACCACTTCCAATTCCTCCTGTTATGCCAATTTTTAATGGTCTCCTCATGCTTCAAAATTAATCCTATTAAACCACTTGCACATGGCATGTAAACAACAGATGGAAAAAGTTAGCCACAGTGTGTTTAGTAAATTGTACATAAAAAAGCCCACAAGAAATGCAAGTGTAAAGAGGGGAACTCACTTTCTTATGGGCGATACGGGTTAGGTGCTACAGGCTAAACGTTAAGTACTAACTTAATACAACTTAACTTTAAACATAAAACGATTAGTTCAGGCATTTGTACTATTAAATAATAAAATTTATTTTCACGCCAACTCATGGGTTTGAATAAGAGACAAATAAAAAAGTTTATTGACGGGGATAACCAATCGATAGGGGAGTTGTATGAGGAGTTTTCGGTTGGTTTAAACTTTTTAGCATATAAATATTTAAAAGATATTGATGATGCTTACGATGCTGTAATGGATGTGTTTAATAAACTTATGCATATGACGGCTGAGCAACGTAGACTTAAAATACCTGAAGATCCTGAAAAAATAGGAGCTTGGTTGTTTACCATTACCAGAAACTACTGTCTCGATCTAATAAAGCACAAGCAAGTGGTTACTAATTTCGCCCATGATTCAGTTTCTGCTCAAGAAACATCCGTTGAATCAGACGTAATGCGAAAATGGGATAAACAAATTATTGATGAGGTAATGCACAAGTTAAATAATGCCGAACAGCAAATTCTTGAACTTCACTTAAATGGTTACTCTCATCAGGAAATTGCACAACAACTTAGCTTGAGTTACAATACCGTTAGAAATCAAGTATTTAGCGCTAAATCAAAAATAAAAAAGTACATTTCAGGGTTGTTAATCGTCTTTATACTAATTCTTTAAAATGGAAAATTATACGATTAACCAAATTGTAAAAATTGCTCAGTCAAACAGCGAACAGGAATGGAATGAGGTGATAGCGTTTTTCAAATCCTACAATGGAGAAGATGATGCGCTGCTTGGAATGAAGTATTTTCTAGAGTCACACGGATTTAGTAGAAGTGTATTACTTGGTTATGAAAGTAAAATCATGGCAGGTAAACAAAAATTTGAATCTACCTCTCCTAAAATTATTAAGCTACCAACTTGGGCTGTTGTTGCTGCTGCTTCGGTTACTGTATTTTCTGGAGTGTTATTAAATAACTATTTGCAGCAAGAATCCGTAAAGGTGATAGAACCTCCTTTGCCGATTTACCTTTCAAATGATGGTAATGCCTTGAATAAGGCCATGTCATTGTATAAGCAACAGGATTATAATAAAGCCATTAGCTTATTTAATCAAGTTTCTTCCGATACTTCAAACTATTACAAAGCTGTTGCCTATGAAATGTTGGAAGATTATGAACGCAGTATTATTACGTTAAACTTAATTCAACCTTCTTCTGAATATTTCGTAAAATCTCGTATTCGTTTGGCATCTATTTATTATCAACTCGGAAAAACAGATATATCCATCGATTTGCTTAATAATTTAAAGCCTAATAATGCTGATGAGGCCCAAAGAATTAAAGCGCTAAAACTTCGTTTGAATTAACATTAACGCGATTAAAGCATAAATCACAAAAAAGCCACCTAAAACCAATATTACTTTAATGGATGATGTGGGTATGAGGTAGAAGTCTGAGCCGGTGTAAATAAATGCTTGCCATACCATTGGATTTGGATATGCAGATTTTAGTTGAAATTTTGCAGCATTAAATGCCTCACCCGTGCTTTTCCCTTTACCCAATTCCGTATAAAATAAATTAACCAATTCAACCGTAGCCGACTCTTCTACATTATGAATGGAGGCAATGGTAGCAGCATTACCGGCCGTAATAAATGCTCGAGTAAATCCATCTACAATGCCGTTATGCATCAAATAGCCAACATTACTTTTACATGCAGCTAAAATTACAAAAGCACATTTTCCTTGGGTTGTTTCTAATTCGTAATCATACAAAACACTATCTTTTCCGGGTAATGCAGTATAAATAACAGGTCGCTGAGTAAGGTCAAACTTACCGTCAGCATGAGCTAAAACTTGCAATATTTCTCCACTTAATAGTTCTTCTTTGAGCAAGTTTTTATTGTGGCTGATGATATTGTCTGTTCTGTAAAATTTCGTAATGTGTTCTACAATTTTATTGCCTTCGGTAATATTAGCCAAGTTGGTTTTACTGTAGTCGGGATTCCAAATCTTCACCATATTCACCTTTACTTTGTTATTTTTATGAGCAATAAAATGGGTGAATGAATTTTCGTAAATAATATTTTTTGAATTGAATACGTAAGTTAAATCTTCAAACCCGGTACCATTCAAATTCTCCAAAAAGCCTTCGAAAATTAATGGTTTGTTATAATAAGCGGGTGGAATAATGATTAAATTATTTATTCCATTTGGTTGTAAATTGATGATTGGCTTTAAAAAAAGTTGATAGGCTTTGTACGCATTAGTTTTGTATGCATTCAGGTCAGCATGCTCTACCGCTTCATAAATTTTATCCGGTAAATTAGCTAGTTCATTTTTGGCATAACTTATTTCTACAATGGTATCAGATTCAGCCCTGATGAATTGAGAAATGAGTATGATGCTGTCAGCAAATGGGTCGTTATAACAATAGTAGGCAATCATGGCTTCTGTTGGTGCCAAAAATTTTGATACGTAACGATGATGCGTGATTAGATTTAGGGTGTAATCTTCTTTTTCTTCATAAATCGAAGTGTTGTTATATTCCGCAACAGCCATTTGTTGCAGTACTCCATAAATTTGATCATTTAAACCGGCTTGGGTAATGGGCTTGTTTCTAAAGTATTCAACATACTTTAGTGCAATGTTTCTGTAGTTGTTGTTGCCTGTTCTTTTATACAATTTAAAAAATAAGAATGCCAAACGTTGTTCAGTTTGTATACTTAATTTGTTCACAAATCTTCTGTAGTAATAAAAGCCCTCATATCTTCTTTTGTACTCCTCCAGCCACAAGTTCTGTTTTTCCCAAAGTATTGATTTTTCAATGAAGGCAGGATCTTTAAACCGATTATATTTTTTTTCGTATGATTGAGATAAAAAGGAATTGATTAGCATGCCGAATTGGAGATATATGCTTCGTTTGTTATCATTTACCTGCTCCATAATGCTTGAAGTTTTTTCCAATAGCATAATAGATTGATCAATGGCATCAACTCTTAAATAATATTGTGCCTCTATCAAGTTGTTTTGTATGATTTGGGGGTGATTTTCGGTTTGTGAAATGATACTTTTTTTTGCCAAGTTTATTAAGTTCAACCAATTATTTTTGGCATCAATTGATTTTGAGTGTAACATGTACTCTTCCAACCATATTAGTGCTAACTCCTGTAAACACTTCACCTTAATGGCATTGTTTTGTATTGAAATAAGTTGAATGAGATGGTTACAAGTTTTGGCTTCTACTAAACGATGATTGAAATAACTTGGGTTTTTACTTTTCTGCTTAAATAGGCATTTGGTATATTCAATGTGTGCTTGCGCAATTAAAGCGGGTTGCTTTGTGATATGAGCTTGCAACAATCCTTCATTCGCGTGTTTAAAAGCTTCTTCATCGAGGTTATGATAGGTATAATAACGAGCTAACCCAACATGATAATGTGTTTTTCCTTCAACTGAGTTTGAAAAGTTTGAAAGGTTTGATAAGGTATCACAATAAGCTTTAGTGAATTCTATTTCATTTAATAAAGAGGTTAATGAAAGATGTTTACCGTAATAATCAACTAAATTATCTTGAGGTTTATGTTGTACTAAAAATAACTTTGCTTTTGCCCACCTTCCCTTGTTAAGCAAATCCTGAAATGAATCTGCATGGCAGTTTATGTTTAAAAAAATAAATAGTATGGTTAGTACAATCCACCTCATACAAGGTTTGTTTAGTTTAATTTACCGTGAAAATAAAAACAATTTTGATATTATATTACAATCTCGTTTTATTTGTTTAATTAATTGACTTAGTAAATTGTAGTTATGGATAAAAACGTTTCTGTACATTCCTCAAAAGCGCCTGAACCTGTAGGGTTATATCCGCATGCCAAAAGGGTAGGTAACTTATTGTTTCTTTCAGGAGTAGGTCCTCGTGAAAAGGGTACTAAGTTGATTCCCGGGGTTGAGTTAAATGAGAAAGGTGAAATAGTGAATTACGATATTGAAAAACAATGCAGAAGTGTTTTTAATAATGTTAAACTGATATTACAAGAGTCGGGTAGTTCTTGGAATAATATTGTTGATGTCACGGTTTATTTAACCAACATGAAAGATGATTTTCCCATCTACAACAAATTATGGGCGGAATATTTTGCAGAAAATCCTCCATGTAGAACCACCTTGGAAATAAACTGTTTGCCAACACCTATTGCTATTGAATTAAAAGTAATTGCTACCATTGATTAATTAAAAATGAAACTTCATACGATTGATACCGGCTTATTTAAGCTTGATGGTGGCGCCATGTTTGGTGTCGTTCCCAAAACTATTTGGAACAAACTGAATCCTGCCGATAACAATAATATGATTAGTTTAGCCATGCGTTGTTTATTAATTGAAGATGGCAATCAACTTATTTTAATTGATAATGGTATTGGGTCAAAACAAGATGAAAAATTCTTTTCGCATTATTTCTTACATGGCGACCAAACACTCGAAAAATCATTGAATAAACTCGGCTATTCTTCAAAAGATGTAACCGATATGCTCATCACGCATTTGCATTTCGACCATTGTGGAGGTAGTGTAAATTGGAATAAGGATAGAACCGGTTTTGAGTTAGCTTTTCCAAATGCAACATATTGGATTGGCGAAGAACAGTGGAATGAAGCGTTAAATCCAAATCCGAGAGAAAAGGCATCTTTTTTAAAGGAAAATATTTTGCCTATTCATGAAAGTGAACAGTTGCAATTCATTAATGAAGCCACGGTTGTTAACCCGAATATTTCTTTTAAATTTTCTTACGGACATACTAATGGAATGGTTCACCCCATTATTAAATACAAGGGGTATTCAATCGTTTATTTGGCTGATATGATTCCAACTCAGGCGCATATTCCTGTGCCTTATGTGATGGGTTATGATGTTCGTCCGTTAGAAACGATGAATGAAAAAACAGCCATGCTAAAAGAAGCTGCCGACAATAGTTACATTTTATTTTTTGAGCACGATCCGAACAGAGAGGCCTGCACGGTTCAATTCACTGATAAGGGTGTTCGCAAACAAGATGAAGTTATCATTGCTGAATTGTAAAGAGGTTGTCATAATAAATTAGGGAAATACTTAATCAAGCTGCAAGCAGTTAATAGTATAAATCCTAATGATTATGCTAAAGCTAACGCCCACAAACCTGAACCTCGATGAGGTGGTGTTTGAAAACAGAAACAAATCTTATGGTGCTTACCAATTACGCAAATCTTATCCCGAGCACTTAACACGGTCCTTCTTCTCTGTGCTATTATTTTTCACCTTAATTGCATTGATAAGCTATTTCTTGCGTGATACAACTAAACAACTAACTATTGACAAAATTGAAAAACAAAGTCAGGTTATTGTAGATAAATATCTTGATTTATCTGAACTTGAAAAAGCCTTAGGCATAGGAGTTGCATCAACAGTAACGCAATCCGATAACAACAATTTTGAGGTGGTTCGCGATCAACAAATCGAACGAATAAAACGCAAACCCCCGGTTCAACCTATCCACACTTTTAGCAATCCATTTACTTCAACCTCATCGGTTTCAACAACCAATTTAGGAATAAGTTCAACCGGATTGCCTACTCCCGGAAGTTTAAAACTAGGCATCGGAACTCCAGCTCCTCCAATGTTTGATCAGGTTGAGGTGATGCCTTCATTTAAGGATGGAAGTTTGAATGAGTATTTGTCTCAACAAATTGATTACCCATCAGCTGCCGTAACCGCAGGTGTTTCGGGTGCAGTAATAATTTTATTTGAAATAGATGAAAAAGGAAATGTGCAAAATCCTCGCATTGAGCAAGGAATGGGCTATGGTTGTGACCAAGAAGCATTGCGTGTAGTAAGTTTAATGCCGCAATGGACACCCGCCATTCAAAATGGCCGACCTGTTAAAGTGTTAATGCGTTTACCAATCAGTTTTACGCTAACAAACTAAATTAAAACAAACTGCCCCTATGACCGGGCAATACACCAAAATGCTTGTAGGCTTTTTCGGTTACTTCTCTGCCTCTTGGGGTTCTAACCAAAAAGCCTTCTTGTATTAAATACGGTTCGTACACTTCTTCAATAGTTCCGCCTTCCTCACCAATTGCTGTTGCAATGGTGTTTATTCCAACCGGTCCGCCTTTAAACTTCTCCATTATAGTACGCAAAATTTTATTATCCATCTCATCCAACCCTTCCGAATCAACATTTAAAGCGGCTAAGGCATATTTTGCAATATCCATTGTAATTACTCCATCGCCTTTAATTTGGGCAAAATATCTTGTTCTTCGGAGTAATGCATTGCCAATTCTTGGGGTCCCGCGGCTTCTTCTGGCAATTTCAAATGAAGCCTCTTCATGTATGGGCGTATTAATGATACTTGCTGATCGGGTAATGATTTTTTGCATTAAGGCTTTATCATAGTACTCCAATCTCGCATTAATCCCAAATCTAGCCCTTAAGGGTGAAGTAAGTAATCCGGAGCGTGTGGTGGCTCCAATTAAAGTAAACGGATTGATTTCAATTTGAATACTTCGCGCATTCGGCCCCGAATCAATCATAATGTCAATTTTATAATCTTCCATGGCTGAATATAAAAACTCTTCCACCACAGGACTTAAACGATGAATTTCATCAATGAATAACACATCGCCTTTTTCTAAGTTGGTAAGCAATCCGGCTAAATCTCCGGGCTTTTCCAATACCGGTCCCGAGGTTGTTTTGATATTACTTCCAAGCTCGTTTGCAATAATGTAAGAAAGTGTTGTTTTCCCTAATCCTGGAGGGCCGTGCAATAAAACATGGTCAAGTGCTTCTTCGCGCATTACAGCCGCTTGCACAAATATTTTCAAATTTTCAATGATGCTTGCCTGTCCCGTAAAATCATCAAAATTTTTGGGACGAAGTACCTTTTCAAACTCTTTTTCTTGTCCTGAGAGTTGTTCAAATTCCGGATTTGTGCTTGGATTGCGCATAATGCGAATATACAATCAAATTCAACTAATATTAGTCCTTACTAAAAAGCCATTTTATAATCTTTTTATAACTTGGCTTTTGCCCATACATTAAAATGCCAATGCGATAAATTCTGGCTGCAATTAATGTAGTGAAAACGAATCCCGCAGCCAAACTCAACATAGATATCAATATTTGCCAAGTAGGAACTTCAAACGGTAACCTTACCATCATTACAACAGGTGAGGTAAATGGAATAACTGATAACCAAAAAGCAAGCGAACCGTTGGGATTAGCCATTATAGCGCTTTGTGCAATAACCAATGCAAATATTAAGGGTAGGGTAATAGGCAGCATAAATTGTTGCGTATCGGTTTCGTTATCAACAGCTGAACCAATGGCCGCAAATAATGCTCCGTAAAACAAGTATCCCCCAATAAAGAAGTAAATAAACATGCCTATTAAATAAGTAAAGTTAAATCCAGAAATGGAAGCAATGATATCCGAAAGTTCTCCGTTACTTTGAGCGCTCACATTTTGAATTGCTTGTTGCGAATCCATTACAATTCCGGTTTTAGCCATCAAGATGGCCGAAATATTTCCTCCTAAAATACTAACTACGATTACCCAAATTGTAAATTGAGTGAGGCCAACCAAAGCAATCCCGATAATTTTACCCATCATCAACTCAAAAGGCTTTACCGAACTAATAATAACCTCAATAATTCTATTCGATTTTTCCTCAATCACTCCTCGCATAATTTGTACGCCATAAATGAAGATAAACATGTAAATAATTATGGCACCTATGTAACCTAAAATACTGCTTGCACCAACATTGCTTTCTTCGGCACCTTTATCAGTTATTTTAATGGTGTTTAAGTCAATTGCAATGGTGTTAATTTCTTTAATCACTTCATCATTAATCTGATATTGCTTAAGTAATTGATTCTTTAGTCGGTTTGATAATTGACTTTCAATAAATAATACTACGCTAAATCCTGCTTGATCTTTGGTGTATAGTTTAATTCCCTTTTTAAATAAACTGTCTTGCGGTGGCAATACAAGCAAGCCGTAATAGTCACCTTCATTTTTAAGAAATGTGAGTTCATCAGCAGGATCTACTTGTCCATAGGTAAAAGTAAATTGATCATTGTTTTTTAAACTTCCGGTGTGATTTCCGCTTAAATCACTTACAAAAATTTCTTTGTGTGATGCACCCAAATCTTTGTTGATGGCGAAATAGAATATCAAACCATAAAACAATACTATAAGCAATGGAGCAAGAATCGTCATAACCAAAAATGATTTTTTTCTCACTCTGGTTAAATATTCTCTTTTGGTGATGAGCCAAATTTTCATATTCATGGTGGTGTGATGTTAAATTATGATGCAAATAAAACAAAACAGCCGACACTTGCCGGCTGTTTTTGAATTTATTCTAATCCTTTTTCTATCACTTCTTCTACCTGCTCAACACTTAACCGTTTTACAATGATTTCTTTTTTCTCATTGAGCAAGAAGATAACAGGTGTACTGTAAATGTCATACAATCTTCTAAACTTGGTATTATTATATAAATCACTCACATTAACCCATTTCAATTTATTTTCACGAACATATTTAGTCCACTCTTCTGCAATGTTGGTTAAACTCACCGCATACACCTCGAAAAATTTGCCTTCAGGATACATTCTTTGGTTGAGTTTTTCATAAATAGTCTTCAGTCTTGGCATTTCTTCTTTACATCGCCCACAATTGGCATCCCAAAAAATTATCATGGTATATTTGGCTTTTATCTTGTGCAATTCTCGCAAAACAAATCCGGTATCAGGCATAATGAGGTTTGGCGCAACAAGCCCAATCAGATTGTTCCTTAAATTATCTGCTCTGTCGGTGATTTTAAAGCGTAGTGTTTCATCAACCCAAAAAGTAATGTTCGTGTCGTTATAATATTTATCTACCATGTGAACAAACACGGCATCCATGCCCATAAATTGAGAGCGTTCATAATGATCGGTTATCCAAAAAATGCACCATTTCCTAGTTTCTTTTACAGGCATAGCTTTTTGAATTACCATATCTGCAGCATTATTAATACTGTCAGGTATTTGAGGAATAACTTTAGTGATGTAGTATTCAAGCCTGTTATGAAAAACAGGCGTGTAGGTAATTCTGTCATCACTAAAATCAAAATTGTCAAAATAATGTGTTTTATAATACTGATAGGCGAATGTAGAATCCTTTCTGCCGTTAGGTAAAATTGGTGCATCAGGAATTTGAACATCTCTCATCATTTTAAATATTTTACTAAGCAACATATTCGGGTGTTGCTTAATAATGTTGGTTCTATAATCCGTAAGTTCCGTTTCTATTTTCTCCAGCCCTTCTTTGGCTATACGTTCAGCAGTGGTGTCTTTCTTATCTCTTGCCGCTTTATATGCTTTATCTAATGGGGTGGCCCTTTCCGATAATACATTGGTATATTTTGAATACGTAAAAAACACATCGTTCTCAGGCGAGCCTTTCACGTTCATATTCATCATATAATCTGCAGTATCTGTTTCAAGTGAGAAGGTTTGCTCAGTTACTACAAAATCAAATAATAATGCTTTTTCAGCCGAAGCAATAAGATAAATACCTCCTTGTAAATTACCCTTTCCTTTAAACACCATTTTACCGGTAGCATCGGTAAATGTACTGTCTTTCAAAAATTGTTTATCACCATAGTAATAACCTAAATAATGTTTCGTGTTTGGAGCTCCTTTTATTTTTACGGTGATTTCGTAAGCAAAAAGTTGGTCCATAAATCCCAAACTAAATAGAAATGTGAAAAATGCTAACCTCATATCAATGTTGTTTTACCGCGTAAATTTACAAATAAAGTGCCTGTAATACTTAAATAGAAAAGGATTAATAAAAAATTAAGCACTGTGATAATGACATTCGTCACCAATTGGTTTGAAGTATATCATTGTTAATCAATAAAGTTCAGACCATTTTTGAAGTATAAATATTTTAAAGTTATGACAAACCAAACCACCAACTATCTGTATGATTTACATAATATCTACAAAACTTGGCTAAATGAATTAGCACTTGCTAAAGATGAAATTGCTCATTTTAGAAAAAATCTTGAAACGGTAGTAAATGCAAATAACAAGGTTGAAATCACTTCAAAAGTCGAACAGTATCAAAATATGTTTATCACAAATTTAAACGAGCTTCAATTATTGATACATGATGTAAATACAGCAGAGCGCTTGATTGAAGAAAATATCAAACAAAATCCTGTTGCTGCAGATCATCGAAAAATGGAAGTTGACGGAGAATTAAATCAACGTATGCAGCAGTTTCATAAATTGTTTAGAGAACTAAAGTTTGATTATAATAATTTTTTGGCAAAGACACTTTAACTTTGACGGGTGCAAAATTTACCCGAAAAATTTATATCAAATATTCGGACTCTTTTAAACAATGAGTCCGAATATTTTTTTTCATCATTGCTACAGCCTCCTACTACTTCAATACGATTAAACCCACTTAAACCTGCTGAATTCAATTTCCCGCTCAACCAAACTGTACCATGGTGTAGTGATGCATACTTTCTAAATCAGCGTCCTTCATTTATTGCAGATCCATTATTTCATGCCGGTGCTTATTATGTTCAGGAGGCCTCATCGGCAATTATTCAAACCATTATCAATCAAATAAAACAAGTAAATAAAGGCCCGCTTAATGTGCTTGATTTATGTGCTGCACCCGGTGGTAAATCAACAGCCGCTTTAAGTGCATTAGATAATGATGATGTATTGGTTGCCAATGAAGTAATCAAATCACGAGTAACAGCATTAGAGCAAAATTTGATGAAATGGGGTAGGATGAACGTGGTTATAACCAATAATGACCCTGAACAATTTCTTGATTTGCCTTCATTTTTTGATGTAATTTTAGTGGATGCACCTTGTTCCGGGGAGGGCATGTTTCGTAAAGATGCTAATGCAATCGAAGAGTGGAGTGAAGATCATGTAACAATCTGCTCTATGCGCCAAAGGCGTATCTTATCTCAAATTGTTAATAGTCTTAAACCGGGGGGAATTCTAATTTACTCAACTTGCACTTTTAATCAGGTTGAAAATGAAGAAAATGTAAGTTGGTTAATAAATCATCATGCCCTTCAACCGTACTCATTAAATATTGACTATCCGCAAATTGTAAACACAAAACTAAATAATCAGGTAGAGGCTTTGCGATTCTATCCCCATAAAACCAAAGGCGAAGGATTATTTTTAGCAGTATTACAGGCACCGCTATCACAAAATAATCAATGGATGAATAAGCCTAAAGCCTCAAAATTTGAAATTTTACCAAACAGCTCGGTTAAGCAAGTATCCCGTTGGTTAAATACCAATTTTGAATTAGAGTGGATTAATGTTAACGGAATAATAACTGCCTTCCCCAAGGCTTTGATAAATAATCTGCACACATTGGTTAAATACTTGAATGTAAAATACATTGGAACTCCGGTTGGAGAACTCATGAAAAACAAATTCCTGCCTCAACATGCCTTGGCATTAAGTGTTCATTTGAGTAATGATATTCCTAAGTTAGAGTTGAACTACAACCAAGCCATTCGATATCTTAAAAAAGACCATTTGGATGTTCACCTTAATAAAACCGGTATTGTTCTCGCTACATTTCAAAATCTTGGTTTGGGTTGGGGCAATATGTTGCCAAATCGTTTAAATAATTATTTGCCTTCAAATTGGAGAATTTTGAAGGATATACCTTATAACCAACATTAAAATATGAAATTACATAGAGTTACAGTACAAGCAGTTGTGAATGCCTTAGAAGAAATATTTGTTTCAAACAGATATGCTGATAAAGTAATTGAGCGAATATTAAAGTCTAATCCTAAGTGGGGCGCAAGAGACAGGGCTTTCATTGCTGAAAATGTTTATGGAATTGTTCGCAATTGGCGTTTCATGAATTTCATCACCGATAACTCCGAGTATAAAGCGAACAAAGGAAGTCTGTGGTACATTACAGGGGCATGGTTGTTTACGAAGGAATATGAAATACCGGAGTGGCCGGAGTTTAAAAACATTAACTTTCATCGCATCATAAAGTTAATTAATGAAGCACAGCACCTTCCGGCTATTCAACAATCCTATCCAGATTGGTTGCATCAATTAATGCTCAGCACTGTAGGTGAGAGTTGGTATGATGAAATGATTGCACTAAATCAGCAAGCACCTTTGGTATTAAGAGTGAATACACTAAAAACAACACCTGCCGAATTAATAAGCCAATTTGAGTCGCAAGGAATTACCGCAAAACCAATATCAGAATCTTATCCTGATGCATTAATAATAAATAAACGAGTAAACTTATTCTCAAATCCGTTATTTGAAAAAGGTTGGTTTGAAGTGCAAGATGCCTCTTCTCAACGAGTAGCACATTTTATGGAAATAAAACCGGGTCAAACCATAATTGATGCTTGCGCGGGTGCTGGAGGAAAGTCTTTGCATATTGCATCGGTTCTTAAAAATAAAGGCAAAATAATTGCCATGGATAAAGAGGAGTGGAAGTTAAAAGAATTAAAAAGACGAGCAAATCGAGCTGGAGTATATAATATTGAAACGCAAATGGCATCTCCGGAATCTACTCAATCCCTTTTTGAGTCGGCTGATTGTTTATTATTAGATGTGCCATGTTCCGGTTTAGGTGTTCTAAAAAGAAATCCGGATGCAAAGTGGAAGTTAAGCATGGACTTTATCGAAAAAGTACAATCTGAGCAATCGAATATACTGGTTGAATATTCTAAAATGCTTAAGCAAGGAGGATTTCTAACTTATGTTACTTGCAGTATACTTCCCGATGAAAATCAAAAACAAATTCAAAAGTTTTTAGCTCAAAACAATAATTACACTCTTCTAAAGGAGCAAAGTTTTTCCCCAAACCTAAGTGGATTCGATGGATTTTACATGGCATTACTTCAAAAAAATTAAAAAAATGTAGTTGTAAAACAGGGTGATGCAAAAAAAAGAGGTATCAAAGTTTGGAGGGAAAGTAAAAGGGTCTACTTTTGCCAACCCAAAAACGAAGGGGGGGGTTAGTGTAACAGTATTGTTAAGGGAAAAGAGGGGGGTAGAGAGATAAGTGT
>JBKDBG010000070.1:0-17467 GCA_046314755.1 Bacteroidota bacterium
GTAAACCATTGCTGGTGGCGTATTCCAAATTATCTTCGCCTTCCAGGTTGTAATCGCTTAACCGTTTTGCTCCCGATCCACGCATAAAGGCATCCAGTTGAATATGCTTAAACTGGAATCGTACACCTGCTTTTCCATACACCGGAGGAATATGATCTAAAGGTGTTTGGCTATTATTTTCTACTATTCGGCCAAAGGTATAGTTTACATCTCCATACATTTGTATGTTCGGGTTGATGATGATTTGAATTGATGAATTATGGCCATAAACAAAGGCCCTGCGTGTATTTTCTAAGGTATTAATCTTACTCATGCCGGTGCCAAAAAATAAACTGTCGCTGCCGTTTCTACTCGTTGCGTTCACCACAATGGCATCATATAATTGCGTGTAATAAAATGCTGTGTTCAATTTTACAATTTGCTTATAACTGAGGTTTGTTCCTATTTCTCCGGTTACACTTTTTTCTGGCTTCAACTCAGGATTCGGAACAATTACAAAACCGGATCTGCTGTCAAACAGTTTATTGAGGTCATCCAAATTAGGCGCCCTAAATGCGTTACTTAAGTTTAAATAGATTCGATTGGCGCTATTTACCAAATAAATCAATCCTAAGCTTCCATTCAATGCGTGGTTGGTTTGTTGGGTTGAGTTTGGCAAGAAATTGTAAAAGTCTCTGCTCTCACCAAAATTAGCTTGGGTATGAACGAGTGAATATCGAACAGATTCATTCCAAATCCATTTGTTCTTTTGATATTGGTGATGAATAAATACCCCGGCATTTACCATCTGACTACCACCTTCAGGATATCTCGTACTCAAAGCAGTGCGTTCACCATTAACTATATTAAACCTAAATGCGTTTGATTGTACATCATTAAATTGCACATCTGATCCATAATTAAATTGATGTGCTCCTATCCATTTGGACGCGATAAAGGAATGACTCCAAATATGTAATTGTTCAATACGTGAGTTTCTAAAGTCTTGTCCAAACCTTCTGTCGTAGCGACTTTCTTCTACAAATTGATAAGCTACTGTGTTTTTAATTGCATCGGCAAATTTTCGATTGATGTTGCTTTTACTAAATTGATAAGAGGCCAACAATCTTTTTTCAGGTCCGTAATACCATTCTGCGAATCGGAATACATCATCAAACGGCTCTGATAACCTATCATAACGCGGAACATTATTGGTAAAACTGTATTGAACATTTAATAAATGTTCGGTATTGTTTTTAGGTTTAAATAACAACTTGGTAAACACATCGGTTTGTTGGTAATGACTTTCGGCCTGCTCATATTTATTCGGATTGTTTACCAATACATCTTTTCCGTTTAAACGTTTAACAAAGTTTGGCCGTAAGCCTACATTTTCCCAAGCATTACTTCGGTTTTTACCAATAATAACATTGCCAAAATCGCTTTGGGTGATTCCGGTTAAAATGCCCCATTTTTTTCCTCCAAGGTTGATGTTAAAGTGTTTTGTAAATTCATTATTGGCGGTTGAATGTCTGAAAACGCCTTCTGATTTTATTAGTAATTTTTTATTGGGTTGTGTGTTTTCTTGAATTAAAATCGGGTTACGACTAAATAACTGTACCACGCCTCCAATCGCATCACTTCCATAACTTACACTGCCTGGACCGTATAAAATTTCAACCCTTTCCAACATAAATTGATCCACTCGAAGGATGTTCTGTAAATGTCCTGCTCTAAAAATGGCATTATTCATACGCACACCATCAACCATTAATAAAATTCTGTTTGCTTCAAATCCTCTTAGAATAACGCTGCCTCCACCTTGTTGACTTTTTTGAATGTAAGCCCCACTTTCATTAAACACCAAATCGGCTGTATTTTGGGCAGAGCTGAATGCAATTTGATTTCGATTGATTACCTCAACATGTCGGGATACATTTTTTACAGGTGTAATTTCTTTGTTGGCTGTAATTACTGATTGGTTTAAATCTACTTGTTGAGGCTGCAAGTAAAGCGTGTAATTTGCTTTGATGAGTTCGAAGGTACTGTACGTTAAATCACCATATGTAATATGTTTAATATGAAACTCCGCTAAGTTTTTTATCGCTTCTTCTGCAATACTGCAAACGCCTTTGGCATCTGTTTTTGCAAGCATGCTGATGTTTCGTTTGCTGTTTAGGTCTAGCCATTTGTATTCAACCGTAGCAAATGCTACAGGCATGGTTGTAACCTTATCCAATAGTTTAAGCGTAAAATCAGCCATAGCAAATTGGCTAACCATTAAAAAACATATTAGGTAAAAGGCCTTCTTCATTGCAGGCAAATTAAGATAAAATACAATAAATTGATGTTGATACTGTTGGATTTCAAAAGGGTTTATTACATTTCTTCTCGTGAAGATGAATCACACCCAAATATTAAAACGGCTAAACATGAAGATAATCATTTGTAATAATATGGCTATCAATTAACTTTGATTATTCTAAATCCCTAGTGCCATGAATCAATCAGTTAAAATGGCCGTATTTCTCGACCATCTGCAAGCTAAATTATTGACTTGCGAAAAAGGAATTGCTCAATTTTCAGCAACCGTTGAAAGTGGTAAAGAATCACATCCGCGAGAGCAAGGCGAGGTAAGTAACCAAGCAAGGTTTGGTGCAAATCCTTACCAAGGATCAAACAATGAATACCGAACGCATAACCAAGAGCGTCAACTTAAACTCAGCTATTTTCAACAACTGGCCGATAAACTTCAGGATGTCGATGATATTTTGTTGTTAGGTGCCGGACAAGCCAAACGTGAGTTTTACAACCATTTGCAAAAAATAAATGGGTTTAAACACAAAAAAATTCAGGTGATGAACAGTGATTACGTAACCGATAATCAAATATTGGAAACAGTAAGAAATTATTTTAATCAGTAATCCTCAAGATTTTTGCACCCAACATTATTGGCTGTCATTATCTATCCTCTATCTATTGAGTGGTCCAACCTCCATCAACGGCAATGGCTTGACCGGTGATAAAAGATGCCGCTTCGGAACATAAGAATATTACCGTTGTTGCAATTTCTTGAGGCAGGCCAATTCTTCCTATGGGCTCACCAGCGGCTAATTGAGAAAGCGTTTCTGGATTACCTGCTGCGAAACGGTCAATCATTGGTGTATGAATGATACCCGGACAAACTGCATTAACCCGAATGTTTTGTTTGGCAAAATCTAATGCTGCATTTTTAGTTAAACCTACTACCGCATGTTTGGAGGCCACATAAGCCGGAGCTCCGGCAAAACCAACTAATCCGGCTATTGACGCATTGTTTACAATACTTCCTCCTCCGGTTTTAAGCATGGCCGGTATTTGATATTTCATACCATACCAAACACCTTTTAAATTAATGTTCATGAGTTGGTCCCAATGTTCATCAGTGTATTCGGTAAGTGGCATTGATGCGCCTTCAATACCTGCATTGTTAAACGCCAAATCTAATCTGCCAAAGGTTGCCAATGTTTGATCAACTAAATTTTTCACTTCGGTCTCTATAGATACATCACATGGAATGACTAAATATTCTCCGCCAAGTTTTGCAATTTCTTGTGCTGTGGTATCATCAGCATTAACATCAGCTAATACTACTTTGGCTCCTCCTTTTGCAAATTCAATTGCGGTAGATTTGCCTATGCCAAAGGAACTTCCGGTTACAATGGCTACCTTGTTTTTTAAATTTGTTTCCATTTCACTATTGATTTAAAACGTAATAAATAAGTACAGATTTTATAATACAAATGCACCTGAATGGATGTAAAGTTAACCGAACACCCTCTTAAAAATTATGAAGGATATCAGTAATAAAGTTGGAAAAAATCTTTTTAGCCAATCAGAAACTCTATACCGAAGAAATGAGAAGCAAATTTATTCGTGGGAAGGGTTTAATTCTGCGTGTTCGCGGCTGAAACGAACAGGAGAAAAAAAGTAAAGCATCATTACTCGCGAATACCTGAAAACCCAAGGTAATGTTAAAAGAACTACTCCGGTTATGCTACTAACATATACCCAAAAATCAGGATCGTTAAAGCCCAAAACTAAAATGCCGCAAGTAATTAGCATAAGCCCTGTTGTTAAGGCATAGCTTACATACATGGCTCCCCAAAAAAATCCGGGTTCTATTTCAAACCTTAACCCACAATGTTTGCACGTTTCATTCATATCCATAAAACCTTTTAAGTTTATGGCTTTATGTTTAAACATATTTCCGGTTTGGCAGCGAGGGCATTTACAAGCGAATAATGCTATGCCTTTATTTGGGGTGAAATTTTTTGAATAACCCATTAAAACTGTTTCTTTTTTGCCTTTGTATTTCTGTACCAAATAATGCCGAAGGTAGCGGCAATTAAATAGGGTAGTGCCAATAGGTATAAAATTCCATTATTTAAGGTATTGCCTACTTTGGAACCATTTTTTCTGGCCTCTTCAAGTGATGTTTTACACATAGGACAGCCTTGTGCAAATAACTCGTTTGATACACTAATAAGCAGTACCGCAACCATCAAAACAAAAAAGAATTTAAACCAATTCATATTACAAAATTAAAGAAGTAGTATTGGGAATAGGTATGATATAACTCAACTTTATAATTTCTTGCCATGCATCAAACTCAATTTTCGTTTTATGCTTTTTATCTACCTTTATTAAGGTGATTTAGAAATAAACGTGAAGTTTAATTTAAAATGTGTAGTAAGGAGAAATCATCAAATACACCACCACACCGCTTATGGTAACAAATAACCAAATTGGGTAAGTAAAGCGTACTAATTTTTTGTGTTTCTCTACATTCATTTTTAATCCGTGGTAAAACGAAAGTAAGATTAACGGAAGTACTACAGCTGCAAGCACTATATGTGGAATAAGCACCGCATAATACACCGGGCGCCAAGCATTATCAGGGTATAATGTATTATCAACGAAATAGTGAAACAATACATATGATACCAAAAAGATGCTTGAGAGCACAAACGTGGTAATATTGGTAAGCTTGTGGGCGGCTATATTTTTTTGCTTAATAAACGCAAGTGATAATAGCAACAAAATGCTACAAGTTGCATTTATAACGGCATTTAATTTTGGGAGGATGTAGACAAAGTCTGGTGTTACATCAGGTCGTGGAATAAGTTTTCTATTTAATACAATTACAGCCAATAACACCACAATGGATAGTGTCATTACAATACGAAAAAATACTTTATCTTGATTGTTGTTGCTCATGGTACTCATATAATAATACTTTGATTTCGTCTTTTAATCGTTTTATTTCAGTATCACTTAGGGCGTCATACATTCCACGTATTCTGTTTTGTCTATCAATGAGCAACACTTGTTGGCTATGGTCAATAGTTCGGTCTTCAATAGAAACCGGCAATAAAAAGCCTCTTCCAATTTGAAACAATTGCTCTTTTTCGGTACGTGTAAATAACCAGTTGTTATCTTTTACTTCAAATCGTTTTGCATATTCAGCCAAGGCTGCTAATGTATCATTTTGCGGATCAACTGTGAATGAAATAAACCTTACCGGTATAGGCATTTTTGCTTTCGGATTTTCTTTTACTAATTCTTGGTTCTTTTTCATCAGCTCATTTACCTCTTCATAAACATCTTTAAGTCGCCTGTTCATAGTAGGGCAAACATCCTTGCAGCTGGCAAAAAAGAAATTAGCCAAATAAATACCGTTATTTAAATCTTTTTGAGAAATACTGTCACCTAAGTGAGTTAATACTTTAAAGTCAGGTATCGAATAATAAATGGTATCTAATATATCAACCCCGTTTGGTGGCACTTTCTCTCCGTAAATAGGAAGTTTGTTAAAACTTGATTTACCTGTATTTAAGAAAAAGAACAGCAAAATAGGAATAATAATTACGGCTGCTCCAAAATAAAAGTGAGTTCTTTTCATGCGATTAAACTAATGATATAACAAACAAAAATTAGTTTGGCTTTAATTCCATAAAAAAAGGTAGTGATTTCACTACCTTTTTTTATATTAATGTGCTTTTTCTTCGTGAATTTGTTCGGTTTGAACTTTCTGATTAGGGTTCTGTGAGTTTCGACTTTCATCCGTGTATCCGCCTTCAATAATCATTAAGGTAATTAAATACACTACAAATGACATTGGAAGAATAATCATCCAAGCTAAAAACTTACGTTCAAATTTCATGTGCATGAAAATAGATACGATGAAGAAAGCTTTTACAATACCTAATACAATGAATAACCAGTTACGATACATACTTGGATCAAAAATGAAATAGAATCCGATATCAACCAAGGTTAATACCAATAATATCCAAAATGTTTTCCAAATTTTGGCCTTCATATCTGAAGGTGTTTCTGTGTGTTCTAAATGTTCTGTGGTATGTGCTGACATAATTAAAATACTTTTTTAGTTAATAATGCTTGAATAAATAACTGTTAGATAAGATAGTAGAAGGTAAATACGAATACCCAAACTAGATCTACAAAGTGCCAGTATAATCCTACTTTTTCAACCATTTCATAGTGACCGCGTCTTTCAAACACACCATTCATGGCTTGAATCATAATAATGATGTTTAATACCACACCACTAAATACGTGGAAACCATGGAAGCCGGTTACAATAAAGAATAAATCGGCAAAAGCAACCGGACCGTATTCGTTTATGGCTAGGTTCGCTCCATGAATAACGGTTCCGTCAGCTAAAGTACGACCTTGCTCAGAACCAACAATAAATTGTGTCCATTCCCAAGCCTGGCAACCTAAAAATGCCGCTCCGCCAATGATTGTTAATATCATATATTTTACTACTTCATTTTTAGCCATGCGGTGACCGGCTTCAACGGCCAATACCATAGTTACTGAAGAGAAAATTAAAATGAAAGTCATTAAACTCACAAACATCAATGGCAAGTGCATGCCATGTAAAAAAGGAAAGTGATTAAACACATGGTCAGGAGAAGGCCATGGCGTTTCTACGTTACCGCTAAAACTGTAACGGATAAAACCATAAGAAATCAAAAGAGTTGAAAATGAAAAGGCATCCGATAAAAGGAAAATCCACATCATTAATTTACCATAACTCACACTGAAAGGAGATTTACCGCCTCCCCATTGAGTTCTGCTGTCTGTTGAAATTGTAGCTGAGTTTGCCATATATTTTTATTCGTGATTTTTTGTTTATTAGCGGTTCAACAATAAGAAAAAGTATAAATAAATCCATGCGATTCCTAAAAAATGCCAGTAAGTTGTGCACAGATTTATGCTTAATATGTTCTTTTTGTGAACCTTAAATTGATATGCCTTTACAATGATGATGAGCAGAAATATAATTCCACCAACCATATGTGCCAAATGTATTCCTGAAATCACGTAAAAAAATGACTCCGAAGGATTACCTACAAAATGAATATTATTTGCAACCAATGCTTGCCATCCTAACCATTGAGAGATAACAAAACCTAGCCCTAATATTAATGTAAGAATTAAACCCGACTTTACTTGGTTCAATTCATCTTTTTTTGCAGCCATGTATGCCCATTGCATCGTTACACTTCCAAGGAATACAATTACCGTGCTTACTGCAAATACGTTTGGCATATCAAATAATAACCAGTTTCCTTCACCACGCCTAACAATGTATGCACTGGTAAAACTTGCAAAAAGCATTACACTGGCAACAATTAACAACCATACCACAAATTTTGTAGGATGAAGACCAGGTTGTTCAGTTTCCTGAATTTGATTTGTATGTTTTAAAACAGCCATATTATAATTTATCTAACCAATATGCAATTTGAACAATAGGTAAATATAAGAATGATGCAAACATTAAACGTTTGGCATCTTTGTTTTCGCAAGTGCGATAAAGTTTAAAAGCGAAGTAGGTTAATATCAATGCACACGATAGTGCAATTACTCCAGACACGATTCCTGTATAACCTTCAAAGGTTGGCATTAATCCCATTGGAATTAAACATAATGTAAAAGCAAGGGTTATTAGTGCTGAACGTTTGTCTTTGCCATAAGTAGGTAACATTTTGAAGCCGGCACGTTTATAATCATCATCCAAAATCCAAGCAATGCTCCAAAAGTGTGGGAATTGCCAAAAAAACTGTACGCCAAATAATAAAAGAGCTTCATCCGTTATGGTGCCTGAAAATGCAGTGTAGCCAATTAAAACCGGCAAAGCACCCGGGAAAGCACCAACGAATACCGAAATAGGTGAGATTCTTTTCATTGGTGTATACACAAATGCATAAGAAATTAGGGATGCAAATGAAATCCAACCAGATAGTGGATTGAGATAATAAGCCATCATGGCAACACCTGCAACTCCCATCAGTGTGCTTGCAATAGCCGCCTCCGTAATCGACATGCGATTGGTAGCCACAGGACGATTGGCAGTACGAACCATCAATTTATCATAATTTTTTTCGATGATTTGATTGATGCCGTTTGCAGCTCCCGTTACCAATGTTCCTCCTATAATCAGTATGATAAAATCAAACCAATTTACAGTACTGTTACTTGCCGCAGTAAGGTAGGTAATAGCTGCTGAGATAACCACCAACGCAGTTAACCTGGTTTTGATTAACTGATTGTAGTCGGTTATCTTGCCTTTAGCTGAACCAACTGCGATCTGATTATGTTGAGTAACTTGTTCCAATGTATGTTTCATATGAAGCTTACGCTTCTTGTGTTTTTACTTTTGAAAAAAGTAGAATAGCTATAAACAATTGAACTCCACAAATTAAGCTTCCTACAAATAAATGTATGCTTTGAATTTGTTTAGGAAATCCAAATAGTTCAAGCACTTTCCCACTTGCTATTTGCAGCGCAACCAATAATACCAAGGCTAACCCGGCTTTATAAATTGCACTGTTGCGTGCAAAACTGTTTTTTAGTTTTTGTGCTATCAGCACAATTAAAACCAAACTGATTACCGAAAATGAACGATGAAATGAGAATATCCCACCAAGTTGAGAAATCCATTGATTTCTCGCTTGCTCTCCGGTAGCTTTTGCAACGCTGTCAATTTCTTCTCTTACTTGAGTTCCACTAATAGTTTGAATCAATGAAACGAATAGTAGGAGTAGAACTAACCACTTTAAAGAACGATCAAATTGCATCCAGTTTATGGCAAATTGTTGTGATTGTGTAATGGTATAAATCAATAACCCAACAATAATTAATGCAATAAGCATATGAATGGTTACCATCCATGTGGCCAGATTGGTTGAAACTACTTTCGATCCAATCCATCCTTGAAATCCGGTTAAAATAAATGCCGCAAAGCTTAACCAGAAAATAACAGGGTTCGTTTTTAAGTAAGGAATTGCAAATATTACAGTGAAGAATATGAACAATCCTGTTAAAACACCAATTAACCTGTTGATGTACTCAGTCCATGTTTTGTAAGTGTCAAAATCAGCCACTTCATGGGTTGAGGTTTTAAATTTTTGTTTATAGTCAGGTGGAAGTTGATTCACATCAGTTGGAGGAACCCATTGTCCGAAACATTTCGGCCAATCGGGGCAACCCATCCCACTTCCTGTACTGCGTACTAATCCACCTACAAAAATCAGAAAGAAGACAGAGGCGATGGTTAGAATTCCAAAACGTCTAAATCTTCTTTCTGATAATTTTTCTTGTTGAATCATTATTTGGCGAAACCGAATAACTTTTTAAGAATGGTACTAAACATTACCACTTCTTGTTTTTCAGCAACAGGAGCCGTACGAGCAGGTTCATGTTTTGCCGGGTTAGGTTCATCCAATTCATCTACCTGACCTTCATCAGGTATATTTTGTGGGATAAAATCTTCTTCTGCACCCGGTTTGCTGTAATCGTAAGCCCAACGGTATACGTGAGGAATTTCTCCCGGCCAGTTTCCGTGTATGTGTTTTACAGGAGCGGTCCATTCGAGTGTATTTGAATTCCAAGGATTTTGTGGAGCACGTTTACCTTTGAATATTGAATAGAAAAAGTTGATTAAGAACAGCAATTGCGCAGCACCTCCAATTAGCGCAGCAATGGTAATAAATTCATTCATATCAACGAATACGTTAAATTGATCGTATGCAGTATTTGCATAATATCTGCGCGGTACACCGGCCAAGCCCATAAAGTGCATAGGGAAGAATACGCAGTAGGCAGAAATTAAAGTTAACCAGAAGTGAAGGTAACCTAAAGTACTATTCATCATGCGTCCGAACATACGTGGGAACCAGTGGTAAATACCACTAAGCATACCAAATATTGCAGCACTACCCATTACCAAGTGGAAGTGAGCCACAACGAAATACGTATCATGTAAATTGATATCTAATGCTGCGTTACCAAGGTATATACCTGTTAAACCTCCTGAAATAAAGAAGGATACTAAACCAATGGCAAACATCATGGCAGGTGTTAAATGTAAGTTACCTTTCCATAGAGTAGCCATATAATTAAAGGTTTTTACCGCTGAAGGTACCGCAATAATTAATGTACCAAGCATAAACACCGATCCTAAAAACGGATTCATACCTGTTACGAACATATGGTGACCCCAAACAATAAATGAAAGGAATGCAATGGCTAAAATTGAACCCACCATGGCACGATAACCGAAAATTGGTTTACGTGAGTTAGTTGCAATTACTTCCGAAGTGATACCTAGTGCAGGCAATAAGATAATGTAAACCTCAGGGTGACCTAAGAACCAGAATAAATGTTGGTATAAAATTGGGCTACCGCCTACACGTTCAATACCACCCGCAAATTCAGCAACAATTTCATTTAAATAGAAGCTGGTACCAAAACTACGGTCGAATATTAACAATAAACCTGCGCCTAATAATACAGGGAATGATAATAAACCTAATACTGCTGTAATCAAAAATGCCCAAATGGTTAAAGGTAAGCGAGTCATTTTCATACCTTTTGTGCGCATGTTTAATACTGTGGTGATGTAGTTAATACCACCTAACAATGACGACACAATAAATAATACAATGGCTACTAACCATAATGTCATACCTGTTCCTGAGCCCGGAATCGCTTTTGGCAATGCCGATAATGGTGGATAAACTGTCCAACCTGCTGATGCAGGACCTCCATCAACAAATAGCGAAGAAACCAACACTACTGATGACAGGAAGAAGAACCAGTACGATAACATATTCATAAAAGGCGATGCCATATCGCGAGCACCTACTTGTAATGGAATTAGTAAGTTTGAAAATGTTCCGCTTAATCCGGCAGTTAATACATAAAATACCATGATTGTTCCATGGATTGTGATTAATGCCAAATAGAAGTTTGGATCTAACTTACCATCTTTACCCCACTCACCGATAATACTTTCCAAAAATGGAAATTTCATATCAGGATAAGCAAGTTGTAAACGGAAGATTAATGACATTGCCATTCCTAATACACCCATAATAATACCGGTGATCAAGAATTGCTTAGCAATCATCTTGTGGTCCATCGAGAAGACGTACTTTGAGATGAAAGTCTCGTGATGATGACCATGATCATGAGTGTCATGGCTGTGTGCATCATGGTGTGCTGTGTGCGTACTCATATTTTAATTTACCGTTATATAATTTCTTTGTTAATTATTTAGAAGCCAATGGCTGATTATTTTTTGTTGTTGCTGCTGTAGGATTAACAGGTATGGCAGCAGTTTTGTTTACCAATTTTGGTTGTTCTGATAACCATTTTTGGAAATCGTCTTTGTTATGCACCACAACCTTCATTTTCATTCTATAGTGCGCTCCACCACATATTTTGTTACATAAAATGATGTAATCAAAATTAGGGTCATTTAATTTGGAACGCATCTCTGCAGTGGTTAATGTAGGCGTAAATGCGAATTGAGTTGGTAAGCCAGGAACCACGTTCATTTGAACACGGAAGTGTGGTAAGTAGGCTGAGTGAATTACGTCTTTAGCGCGGAACTTTAATACTACAGGTTCTCCGGCAGCTAAGTGCAATTCATTTACTACAACATCGTCATAAGCTTTTGTGTCATTCGTATCAACACCTAAAGCATTTACTTTCCCAATTTGGCGGAAATCATGGCGACCTAATTCATTATCGATACCTGCATAACGTGCAGTCCAACCGAATTGATAACCGAATAATTCAATTACTCTTGAATTTTCCCCTTTATTATTGGTGATTTCTGTCCAAGTTTTTAATCCACGAACAACCAAAATGGTTAATACAATCGCAGGAATAACCGTCCATAGTAATTCCAATTTATGGTTGTCAGGGTAGTATAATGCTTTGCGATTTTTGCTTTGTTTGTATTTAAACGCATACCAAAACAATAACGCTTGTGTAATTAAGAATACAATACCTGTAATAATTAAGGTAATCATAAACATGTTATCGTACTCCGGACCATGGGCTGATGCGGCTTCTTGGTTGAATACAGTAAGTCTTCCATGTACAACTATTTCCCAAACGGATGCCGACAAGCCGATTACACCGAAAGCAAGGAATAGTTTAGAGTTGATGCCATTCCAGTTGATTACCGGTTTACCTTGTATTTCACCAACAAGTCCTAAAATATCAAACACCAATACAATCACCATTACTAACAATACTATGATAATTACCACCAACCAATTAATTTTTGATTTCATGGAATCATCTACCTGTGCTGTTCCAGCGGCAGCGCTTTCAGTTGATGTTGGTGCAGCGCTTGCAGTGGCAGGAGCAGATGGCGTTTCACTCTCCTTTTTAATGTAAGCGATGATTGATTTGATTTGCACATCGCTTAAATTTTCAAACGATGTCATTAATGCCTCGTTGTTTTCTTTAAAAATCGCCACGGCCTTTGGATCGCCTGATTTTACCATGGCTTGTGAGTTTTTAATCCATTTAATTAACCAGGCTTCGTCATACTTGGTATGAACGTTTTTTAAAGCAGGACCAACTACCTTCTCATTAAGAGCATGGCACGAGGTGCAATTTGCATTGAATAATTTTTCTCCCTCTTCGGCACTCTGTGCGAATGATGAGACTGTTAAGCTAAAAATAGCTGTTAATAAAGCTAAAGTTCGAATAAACGAGGTAATAATTTTCATTTTACTTTGATTAGAAAATTAAATTTTTGGTCAAAATTTCCAGAGTGCGAATCTATACTATTTTTGGACTTCCTACCAATATGTGATTGATTTTTTCACACATTTTTAGAACTGTTCCAAATATTTCATACACCCTGATTTTAGTCATAAAAATTAATAGATGATGATTATTTTTTGGGTTTAACTACAGGTTGATTCATATTGTTTGTAGGCAAGTTATTTTTCGGTACTTTTTTGTTTAATGTATCCGAAGGTATTGTGTTTGAGGCTTTAACTTCTTGAATTACAGTAACAGGTTTAATACCGGTTGCCCAAACCCTTACGCCATAATCATCACCTTCTCTGAGCATATAAGTTGCAAAAACTTGTGTAGCATCTTTATTGAAAATAACATTACGAGTTATGGCATTTTCCAATACAAAGGATTTTATCAATTTGCCGGATTCAGTTTCCCACACTTTTACACTTCCATCATTACATCCGGTAACAATATATTTATCGTTATCGCTAAAACTTACTGTAGTTACTTTCCAACAATCAACAGGTAATATGCGAATTTGCTTACCGGTACTCAAATCCCAAACTCGTGCTGTTTTGTCATTTGAACCACTCACCAACCATTTCCCATTTTTACTGATGGCAATATCATTTACGGCATCCGTGTGTCCATCCAAGGTTTTCGCTACTTGGCCGCTCATCATGTTCATGAGTTTTATTTTGGGTTCAGCACTTGCAATGTATAAAAACTTTAAATCGGCCGTTGGTGCAATTGCATTGATGGCTTGCGTATTGGCAATACTTTTCACTTGTTTTCCTGTTGCAACTTCCCACACAATCAATGATTTGTCATCGGAGCCTGAATAAAGATATTTACCATAAAAATCAAATGCCAAACAGTTGATTTTATCTTTGTGCGCCTCCAATTTTTTGCCAACTTTTAAGGTTGAATCCCATAAAAATATCGTGCGATCTTCACCGCCTGTGGCCAGCCATTTGCCATTTTTGTTAAAGGCCACAACGTTTACAGGACCCATGTGCCCGCCAAGTGTTTTTACCAATTGATAAGGACTGTCGGCTTTATAAATATTAATTTTTTGATCGAATGAGCCTGTGGCAATAAATCCTTGTTGCGAATACGAAATAGCGTCAACATCATTGCTGTGACCTTTTATAACGAAAGGTTTTGAATCCTGGGCGTTGAGTACAACAGAAGTAACCAAGCACCAAAAAAACAAAGAGGTCTGTTTTAATTTCATCTGCCAAAAGTTGTAATTATTTACCGTACTATCAATACTCAATGAACAAAATTGTTCACAAAATATTCAATTCGTAAATATTTAAACCTTTGTTTAAGGTTTTTGCTTGAGTTGGTGTTGAAATACTTTTTTAAATTTCTCCACCTTTGGTTTGATTACAAATGAACAATAGGGCTCATCACCATTTAAATTGTAATAATTTTGGTGGTAGTCTTCTGCTATATAAAAAGTTTGTAAGGGCTCAAGTGTTGTAACAATTGGTGATGAAAATACTTTATCTGCTGTGAGTTCGGCAATTACTTTCTCGGCTTCTGCTTTTTGGGCATCATTGTGGTAAAAAATTGCCGATCGGTATTGTGTTCCAATGTCATTTCCTTGGCGATTAAGTTGTGTAGGGTCATGGCTCATAAATAAAGCTTGCAACAAATCACGGTAACTTATTTTGGTTGTATCGTAAACAATTCGGCAAACTTCCGCATGACCTGTTTTTCCGTAACAAACTTCGCGATAGGTTGGGTTCGGTACATTGCCTCCGCAGTATCCGCTTATTACGGTATCAACACCATCTAATTGTTGAAACACGGCTTCAACGCACCAAAAGCATCCTGCACCAAATGTGGCGGCTGCCTTTCCTTGAGGTAAGCTATCTTGTATATTCATGGTAACTGTATTGTTGTTTTTACTGCCTGTTGCCGTACATCCAATGCCTATTAGTACAATCGTACACAGAATAGTGAATGTGAAATTATGTTTTTTCATGACTTTAATTCTTAAACAACTTAATCATTATTTTGCTTTTATTAAAAATATTAGGTTGAACTTATTTCTTAAGTTTGTATCATGTTTCAAAAAACAATAGCCGGGTTCATTCTTTTGTTCGTTCTAACTTCCTTCAGCGGAGGTTCCAACAAAAACGTGTGGCAACATGTGTTTGTGAATTTAAATCAACAACCGGTTCAATTAAAATATTATACCGGTAAGCAAGCTACGGTTTTAATTTTTATTTCTCCCGAATGTCCGCTTTGTCAAAACTATGCATTAACCATTAACCAACTCATGAAAAAATTCAGTAGAGATAGTGTTCGATTTATTGGTGTAGTTTCGGGTGGAGATTTTTCAATTGCTGCTATCAAACAATACCAACGCGCCTATCAATTAAAGCTGTTGTTGTTTGTTGATAGGGAATATGCTTTGGCCCGAGAGTTGAGTGCGAAAGTAACGCCTGAAGTGTTTATAATAAATGCAAATGATGAAATACTCTACAACGGACGAATAGATAATTGGGCTTACGAGGTAGGAAAAAAACGAAAAATAATCACCTCACATGATTTACAAGATGCATTAACAGCCATAAAAAACGGAACTTCTATACCTCAAAAGAAAACGCAAGCCATTGGCTGTTTTATTGAATAATGAAAATGAATAAAACGAACATCATCTTTGGTTTCATCATCGCAATGCTTGTATTGGTTGGATGCAATACCCAATCATCGCAAACTACTCACGCGGTTAATTTTGCTGATGATATCGCACCAATCATTCATCAAAACTGCACCAAGTGCCATCAAAATGGAGAAGCAGGTCCATTTAATTTGGTTACCTACACTGATGTGGCGAGAAAGGCAAAACTCATTCAATATGTAACCGAAAATAGAATTATGCCGCCTTGGCCTGCCGATCCAACATATAGTCATTTTGCCAATGAAACTTACCTCACCGATGAACAAATTACGCTAATTAAAAAGTGGGTAGAGGAGGGCTGTTTATCGGGAGATACAACTCAATTGAAAAATACATTTTCACAGTCAAAAATTAGCTTGGGTGAACCTGATTTATTGGTGCGTGTACCTCGTATAAAAATACCCGGTAATAACACTGATTTGTTTACGGTGGTTAAAATACCCTATGAACTCAAACAGGATACATTTGTTAGAGCCATTGAATTTGTTTGCGGCAATAAAAGGTTGGTACATCATATGAACGCACATTTGATTCAATTTGAAACAGATAAAAAGAAAAATATTTTTCAAGGAAAAGATTGGGTTGATCAAGACCAAACACAAAGTCAAAAAATACATCATGAGTTGGGTTTATTACACGATGATGGGACCTATCCGCGCATGACCCCCAGCGTAAGTAATTATTTACCCGGGGCTTTGTTTTATGCTTATCCTCCAGAAATTGGCGGATATACTTTAAGTAAAAAGGGTGCCTTTTATTTAAATGATATGCATTACGGGCCAACTCCCGTAAATGCTATTGATTCGTCATACTTTAAAATTTATTTCAGTGCGGTTCCTCCTAAACGACCGGTGAGTGAATTTCAATTAGGCACTTTGGGTATTGCTCCGGTTGAGCCTGAATTAATTGTACCTGCCGGTGCTGTAAAAACATTTACCATTAAATCCACTATACCCGATGATATTTCTTTGGTAAGTATTGTACCACACATGCATTTAATTGGTAAGAGTTATTTGGCTTACGCAGTAAAACCGAGTGGCGATACTATTCCTTTAATTAAAATACCCAGATGGGATTTCAGGTGGCAATATTTTTATCAATTTAAAACATTACTCAAAATACCTAGAGGTTCTGTTATTTATGTGATTGGAGAATACGACAATACTGCCGATAATCCGAACAATCCTTTTAGTCCGCCTCGCGAAATAAGGGAGCGTAACGGCAGTATGAAAACAACAGATGAAATGTTTCAACTTATCGTCACTTATGTCCCATATCAGCCCGGAGATGAAACGATAAGTTTAGAATAGATAACAACAAAAAAGGCTAATCCAAATTTGAATTAGCCTTTAGGAGAATAAGTTATAAGTGATTAAGCTTGAGCTACCGGTTCGATTGAAACGAATGAGCGATTATCAGCTTTCTTTCTGAATACTACTTTTCCATCAATTAAAGCAAATAAGGTATGATCTTTACCAATACCTACATTGTTACCAGGATGGTGCTTTGTACCGCGCTGACGCACGATAATGTTTCCGGCTGAAGCAAATTGTCCACCGAAAATTTTCACGCCAAGACGCTTACTGTGCGACTCGCGACCGTTCTTGGAACTACCTACACCTTTCTTATGTGCCATTGTATTGAGTAATTATTTCTTCGGTT
>JBKDBG010000071.1:0-16549 GCA_046314755.1 Bacteroidota bacterium
TTCCAAAACGGGTGCAGAGTCAACAAAAGCTCTGCCGTTAACCTCACCAATTTCTTGTTGCATCCACTCCAACAACACCAAGAGTTTTTCCTTTATCACAAAATGGTAATCCTCCCCATAAGCATACTTACTAATTTGGTAAGATGATGTGGTTTGATGCTGCGAAGGATAATAATTATATAACAAAGATATAACGCTTTTGGCCCCATCAACAAGTTTGGTAGGGTCAAGGCGTTTATCAAAATGATTTTCCATGTAAGACATTTTACCCTGATGGTTATTGGTTAACCAGCGTTCCAGCTTAGGGGCTTCTTCCTCCAGGAAACCGGCTTTACTAATACCCACACTGTAAAACCCAAGTTCTTTGGCCTTTTGTTTTATCTTAAATGAGTTGGTATGAAAATTCATTGGCGCAAATTTAATCGAATTGAATGATTAACTATGGCATTTGCACGGGTGGTGTCGATTGAATTTTTTAACCCCTGTTTTCATGAATTACTACCTTTTTAATGAATATCGGTATTGAAATAGCTTGAACACAAATTCCTTTTGTATACTTGTAACCATGTGGTCAATGCTCATATTATTTTTGGGAACGTTTTGGGAGAGCTCCATGGATGCCATGGGAAGTAAGCAAAACTATGAGCGTTCCATTTGGAAACGTATTGCCATTTTTTTTGAGCAAAATGGAGTGCCCGCTTTGGGCGAATCGTTTTGGGATAATTCTATCGCGTGGCGAAACAAATGGAAAAATGGAGATCCAAATTTAGGGGAACGTTTTTTAGGAAGCAGTACATTGTTTGTTTATTTGGTAGATGGTTGGCACGTGGCCAAAGCTTTATGGTTGTTTCATTTGTTTGCAGCTTATGTGCTCTATCAGCCTGTATTTGAGTATAAATTTTGGGATTTCGTATTATTTCTTTCCACTTTTTGTGTGGGGCACGAAATGTTTTTTCGAATTATTCAATACAAAAAAAAAGGAGCTAAATAAGCTCCCATTTTTTACAGTATACCTTCCTCAATATCTTCTTCGGTACCGGGTTCCGGTTTGGTTATTTTTTTATTCCTTTTTCTTTGCTCGTTCTTCTTTTTCATCAAGCCTTTACGTTCTTGTTTTATTTTTTCGTATTCGGCCTTTTGTGTGTCATTCAATACGGCTTTGATTTGCTCATCACCTTTTTTCATTTGTGCAACAAGGGCTTTACGTTTTTCTTCTTTGGTGGCATTCTTATTGGCTTCTTTAACGGCCTTAAGTTCTTCACGATTTTTACGGATAATTTCTTTTAACTTGGTTTGTTGTTCTGCCGTTAAATTTAATCGGGTACTGATTTTGGCAAATGCACTGTCATTATTCATATGCTTGTGTTGTTTACCTTGGCGTTGTGCAAACAATTGATTGCCGCTTAGCATTAACAATACCAGCGCAAGTAGGGTGATTATTTTTTTCATAACTCGTTTAATTTATTTCTTGGATGAAGTTTCAAACTTAAGGTTTAATGTAGCTATAAAAATTAATGATGTGATTTCTGGGCTTTTGCAGCTACCTTTGTACGTAGGTTCAATCAACAGGGCTATTTACCCTGAAATGTTTTGACATATGAGTAAACACGGAAGAATTTTAGTGGCCATGAGTGGCGGCCTCGACAGTACCGTAACAGCCGTAATGTTGCGTGAAGAAGGTTACGAAGTAGTTGGAGTAACCATGAAAACTTGGGATTACGCCACAAGTGGCGGTAGCAAAAAAGAAACCGGCTGCTGCAGTTTAGATTCCATAAATGATGCCAGAACCATTGCGGTTAAACATGGTATTCACCACATGATTTTAGATATCAGGGATGAATTTGGCGACTTTGTAATTGATAATTTTGTTGAGGAATATTTAGCGGGTCGTACGCCTAATCCATGTGTTTTATGTAATACCCATATCAAGTGGGAGGCCTTATTAAAACGCGCCAATCAACTGGATTGTGAATTTATTGCCACAGGACATTATGCCCAGGTAAGAAATGAAAATAACCGTTTTGTAGTGAGCAAAGGTATTGATGAAAATAAAGATCAATCTTACGTATTGTGGGGATTGACGCAAGCCAGCTTGGCTAAAACGCGTTTCCCCTTAGGCGGATTTCGTAAAACAGAAATCAGGCAAATGGCCTTAGATATGGGCTATGATGAGTTGGTGAAAAAAAGTGAGAGTTATGAGATTTGTTTCGTTCCTGACAATGATTACAGAGGCTTTTTAAAACGCAGGGTTGATGGTTTGGAAGAAAAAGTTGATGGTGGTAATTTTGTGACCCGTGACGGAAAAATTTTAGGTAAACACCGTGGTTATCCTTTTTATACCATTGGCCAACGTAAAGGGTTAGAAATAGCTTTGGGTGAACCGATGTATGTATTGGAAATTCAACCTGAAACCAATACCGTAGTACTTGGTCATGAAGAAGAATTAAACCGAAAAGGCATGTGGGTAAGAGGTTTGAACTTGGGTAAATATGCTTCAGTGGAACAACCTATGGATGCCATCACAAAAATACGTTATAAAAATGCGGGAACCGAAAGTGTGATTTTGCAGGAAGGAAATCGTATGAAGGTGATTTTTCATGATGATGTGAAAGCCATTGCTCCAGGTCAATCTGCTGTTTTTTATGAAGGCAATGATGTGATTGGCGGAGGTTGGATTGAAAGCAGCTTCGAATTATAAATTATAAGAAATAGCTCCTATATTCGTTATCAAGTTTGATGAAGCCTTATTCAATTCTTTTATTACTCCTTTTATCTTTGGTATCGTGTACCAAAACGGATAATGAAATGCCAGCAGCTCCCGGGTATGATTATTTCCCTTTAAAAGTTGGCAGAGAATGGGTGTATAAAATCGATTCCTTAGCGTATGATGATAATGGCCCTTCACAATCAGTTGATACGTTTACTTACCAATACAAAGAAGTGATTGCAGGTGTTTATAATGATGAAACGGGAATTGAAACATTTGTGATAGAACGTTACTATAGAGCCAATGACTCTGCATTGTGGAGATTAGCTCGTTCCTACACTGCCCAGTTGAATAATGAAAGAGCAATTAGAACAGAGGAAAATACCAAATTTGTAAAACTGATTTTTCCATTAAAAAAACGTGCAACTTGGAACGGCAATATGTTTAATGGTCGTGAAACGCAAAATTACCGAATTACTGAATTCCCCGTGTCTTATGCGTTTAAAGGGAAAGTATTTTCTGCACTAAAAGTTCAACAAGTACAAATCAAAAATTTTATTGAAGAAATCAACCGAAGTGAATGGTATGCGCAACAAATTGGAATGATTGAAATGTCATACGATTCACTCAATACTCAAGAGGAAGGGACGAAGGGATTCCGCATCAAACAAAAGCTACAATCTTATACCCCGTAACATGTTGTTCAGGTTGTGCTGTATCGTTTTAATGATGGGTTTGTCCATGCAAATTTTAACTGCACAAAAACGATACTTTTATGCTGTTTATTTCAAATCGAAAGATACCCTTGCATACAAAATCCAACAACCTGAAAGATATTTATCAGCGCGTGCCATTGCCCGTAAACAAAAACTAAATGTAAATATTGATTGGTATGATTTGCCTGTTGATACATCATGCCTAAACAAATTGCAATCAAAACAAGCACACATATTGGCAGTGAGTAAATGGATGAATGCAGCCTTGGTTGGATTGAATGATGAAAAGGAAATAGAGCGAATTAAACAACTTTCTATTGTGGCTTCAGTAAAGTCCATGGGTTATGATTTTAACAGTAAGCGTAACACCGATCAAAAAGCATATCGGGAAAATCTTAAACCTTGGTTAGAGAAAAACTTCATGCAATCAACAAAGGATTCAGCATTGATTAAACGCTTTCGATTCCAGCAAGAACAAGTCAATTTGTATCAGGTTAAGCATCAATTTGCAGAAGGTGTTTGGATTGCTGTAATTGATGCCGGATTTAAGTATGTTGATGTATTGCCGGTATTCAATCAACTTCAAACTACATTTACTTACGACTTTGTTGAACAAGAATCGGATGTGTTTGATGATGATGAACATGGAACAGCTGTATTAAGTTGTATGGCTGCCACTAATGCTCCATTTGTTGGTGCAGCATCAAAAGCTAGTTATGTGTTAATGCGTACTGAAGATGCTTCACGCGAATTTCCTTATGAAGAGTTTTATTGGCTTTGTGCTGCAGAAACAGCCGATAGTTTGGGTGTAGACATAATCAATTCTTCTTTAGGATACAATGAGTTTGGTGATGAACAATTTGATTATAAACACAAGCATTTAAATGGTAAAACTATCTTAATTACAAAGGCTGCTGAGCTGGCTGTTCGTAAAGGTATGTTCGTGGTTTGCAGTGCAGGAAATGAAGGAGATAAAGAGTGGGAAAAAATTGTGGCTCCGGCTGATGGAGAACATGTTTTAACAGTTGGAGGAGTAGATATGCAGGGTAAGTTTGTTTCTTTTTCATCTGTTGGGCCTACTGCCGATAAGCGGATTAAGCCTGATGTAGTGGCTTTAGCCGACAAGGTTTGTATAGCCAATGCAACAGGCGGATTTGATTTTGGAAATGGCACCAGTTATGCCACACCTGTTGTAACATCTATGTTAGCAGCTCATTGGAATAATATTCAAACCAATGAAATAGATGTGTTATTAAAACGAATCAAATTAGCCTCTTCTCAATTTTATCAACCTAATTCAGTGCTGGGTTATGGTATTCCTAATTTGTTATGGCTTGTTGTTAATGAAAATAATATACCTAAAGATAGTGTATTGGAGATTGAGCGTAAACAAGTAAAGATTATTGTTAATATGATAGCAAAAGAGTCGGGTAAAGTTGATGTGTTTGTGCATAATAAAGAAGGAAATTACAGATTAAATACCGTTGAAATGGTAAACAAGGGTTTCAATAGATTCACCCTTACCCTTAAACCACAATTTGCCAATATCCCTGTTTACTTGCAGGTGAAGCTTGGTGATGAGATACTTATTAAATCAATAGTAAAATAGTTTTATGAAATCAATACAAGAACTCGAAGAATTTATTTTTAATGATTCGCTTACATTACTGCAATCACTCTCCGAAACTACTCAACCGATTTGGGGTAGTATGAATGCACAACAAATGATTGAACATGTGGCCTTAGCAGTTGGGGTAAGCAACGGAAAAATTGATTTGCCATTATTAACACCTTCGGAGAAGGTGGATAGGGTTAGGGAGTTGAATTTATTAGGAAATCGTCCTTTACCTAAAGACTTCAAAAATCCGGCATTACCAAATGAACCCATGCCGTTAAAAGAAGCCTCATTGGAAGCCTCCATCACACATTTGTACAATGAATTAAATCTGTTTCAAACCTTGTTTAAAAATACACTTGATGCAAAACGTACCCACAATATTTTTGGGCCTCTCAACTATGAACAATGGTTGTGGTTTCATTACAAACATTTGCATCATCATTGGGCACAGTTTGGTTTAATTCCATATGTTGAACGATTTGGATAAAAAAAGAGGCTGCACTTTTGAAAAGGCAGCCTCTTTTAAGTTATTCTCAAATGTATAAACTACATTTCTTTCTTTTCAACTTTATCATCACAGTGATTACCTTCGCCCGGTGAGCAGCAACCTTTTCCAGCTTTGTGTGAAGCCACACATTTGTCATTGCATTTTTCAGCACATTCTTTTTCATCTTTACAACCCATATCACAATTCTCCATTTTCATTCCTTTGTGTGCTTTAATCATATCTAAACATGCTGCTTTTTGCTCAGGTGTACACTTCATGCTATCGCAGTATGCCATGCACTCTTCCTCTGTCATGCCAAGGCATTTATCCATATCACATGAATTCAAATTAGCTTTACCCATTTCACTGCAGCATTCCATTTTTTCTTTCCCTGCACCTGCATTTGCTTTGGTATTTTGATGACCTAACATTGGAGCCAATGTAAGTCCTACCAAACAAGATAATTTAATTAAAATGTTCATTGAAGGACCTGAAGTATCTTTAAACGGATCACCTACGGTATCACCAACTACTGCTGCTTTATGCGGATCTGATTTTTTGTAGAATATCTCCTTCTTGCCGTTTACTTCAATTTCAACACCTTTTTCAAATGATTTTTTTGCATTATCCCAAGCACCACCGGCATTGTTTTGGAAAATAGCCCAAAGCACACCGCTTACGGTAACACCTGCCATGTAAGCACCCAAAGCTTCCGCACCCATAACTAAACCAATAATAATTGGAGTAACAATGGTGATAACACCAGGTAACATCATTTCACGCAAAGCTGCACTCGTAGAAATTTCAACACATTTTCCGTAATCAGGTTTTCCTGTTCCTTCCATAATTCCGGGAATTTCACGGAACTGTCTGCGAACTTCATTTACCATATCCATGGCAGCTTTACCTACCGAGTTCATCGCTAATGCCGAGAAAACTACAGGAATCATACCACCGATAAATAAGGCAGCAAGCACTTTTGCATCAAAAATATTAATACCGTTAATTCCGGTAAATGTTACGTATGCCGCAAATAATGCCAAAGCGGTTAAAGCAGCTGAAGCGATAGCGAACCCTTTACCAATAGCGGCAGTGGTATTTCCTACTGAATCTAAAATATCTGTTTTTTCACGCACCTCTGCAGGCAATTCACTCATCTCTGCAACACCACCAGCATTATCTGCAATTGGTCCAAATGCATCAATAGCTAATTGCATAGCGGTATTCGCCATCATAGCCGAGGCCGCAATACCCACACCGTAAAATCCGGCTAATGCGTAAGCCGCCCAAATTGCACCTGCAAATAAGATTACCGGAATGGCTGTTGATAACATACCAGTACCTAAGCCTGCAATAATGTTGGTTGCAGCACCTGTTGCCGATTTTTGTACAATGCCTAAAACTGGGCCTTTCCCTAAACCGGTGTAGTATTCAGTAATATATGAAATAGCGCCACCCACAAACATTCCAATGATAACTGCATAAAATACATTCATTGATGTGGTGGTTGCCATACTAAATTCACCTGCGTTAAATACACTCATGGTCATGGTGGCAGGTAACATTGCGTTAATTAAAAAGTAAGAAGCAATGAGCGACAACAAGATAGAAGCCCAGTTGCCACGGTTTAATGCAGCTTGAACGGTGTTAGTGTCCTCTTTAGCATTATCGCTTATGTTTACTAAATATGAACTTAAAATGGAAGCAATTAAACCAATCCCTGCGATACTTAGCGGTAATAATATTGGTCCGATTCCATTAAAAGGAATACCTTCATAACTTCCATTGGCACCAAACCAATCACGTATTAAATAATTGCCTAACACCATTGAAGCCAATACGGTAGCCACGTATGAACCGAATAAATCAGCACCCATACCTGCCACATCACCCACGTTATCACCTACGTTATCAGCAATTGTAGCCGGGTTACGAGGATCATCTTCAGGAATTCCTGCTTCAACTTTACCTACTAAGTCGGCACCCACATCGGCAGCTTTGGTATAAATACCACCACCTACACGTGCAAACAACGCAATACTCTCAGCACCTACCGAAAATCCGGCTAATACCTCAAGCACACGGGTCATGGTTTCATGACCACCATTTTCAAGTGTGCCATCCATGAAAAAATCAAAGAATAATATAAACAACATGCTTAATCCCAATACGGCTAAGCCTGCTACACCTAATCCCATTACAGTACCACCGGTAAAAGATACCTTTAAGGCTTTGCTTAATGAGGTGCGAGCTGCTTGTGTTGTTCTTACATTGGCTTTGGTAGCAATGCGCATACCGAAAAATCCGGCTAAGGCACTAAACACACAACCAATAACAAAAGCAGCCACAATTAGAATGTGTGAAGTTTCAACCACTTGCGACAACCAGCCCAATGCTGCACCTGCCAACACCACGTAAATGGCTAAAATTTTGTACTCTGCTTTTAAAAATGCCATTGCACCTTCGGCCACATAGCCTGCAATTTCTTTCATGCGATCATTTCCCGCATCTTGTTTGCTTACCCATGCACTTTTTACAGCCATAACGATTAGGCCGATGATACCAAATGCCGGAATTAAGTAAATAAAATTCTCCATGTAGTTTTTTAATAATTTGTTAACTGGGCAAAAATAGAATTAAATTCCTATTTTGAAACTTTGTTTACAACTAGTATTTAACCATGTCTACCTACAAATACACTTTCGTATTGGTGCACCTCATCGCTTCTTTGGGAGCTTACTCACAGGGAATCAGCGGGATTAGTGGTGCAGATGCCTGGTCTCAAGGCGGGATCAGCACAACTGTAAACACACCATTTTCTGTACTAAATAATGCTGCTGTAATGAGCTATTCCGCAGGGATTAGCGCGGGTTTGTACAGCGAACAACGCTTTAACCGAAACGAATTGCTGCTTTCAACCCTAGCAGTTGTGCTCCCGAATAAGATAATTGATGTAGGAATTGGCGTTTCTTATTTCGGTTTCCATTCATTTAATCAGCAGCGAATTGTTTTATCTGCCTCCAAAAAAATTGCAGAAACCATTTCAATCGGTGTACAAGGAAATTATTTGATGACCAATATTAATGAGTATGGTCAATCTGGTATTTTTGTGTTAGGGGCAGGAGTATATTATCAACCTACTTCTAAAATTGAGGTTGGTGTAAGCATATTTAATCCAAATCAACAAAAGTTTGCCGATAAAATAAGTGACCAAATTCCTGTGTTTGCTCGCTTGGGTTGCAGTTATAAAGTAAACAGCAAGGTGCGTGTTTTGGGTGAAACCGAATTACAATTGGATCAACCCACCATTGTAAGAGGCGGAATCCAGTATCATTTGCACGAAAAATTCGGCCTGGCTTTGGGTGCTTCATCTAATCCGGGATTGTTTTGTTTCGGATTGTTTGCAAAATACAATTGTTTGGTTTTTGACGCAGCTGCCACCACACATCCAACATTAGGTTTTACGCCATCATTTAGTATTAGGCTACAACGGAAAAAATAAAATGAACAAAGCTGTATTGTTTTTTTTGTTGATGGGTAGTTACATCACTTTGCTTGCACAAAACAGCAAAGAGCGTGATGAAAAAATTATTGCTGAAATTATGGAACGCCTCATTGAAAATACAGAGGCCACCGTTGATTACACCGATTTGCAAGATCAATTGGAGTTTTATATCAAAAATAAAATCAACCTGAATACAGCTACCAGAAATGAGTTGCAAAAGCTGGTGTTTTTAGATGATAAGCAAATTAACGCACTCATTAATCATAAAAAAACGCATGGTGATTATTTGAGTTTATATGAATTACAAAGTATTGAAGCGCTTGATGAATTAACTATTTATTACCTCACTTATTTTTTAGTGGTTGATGAAAATTGGAGGGAAGATCAAACGCCTTTTTGGGAAATGATTAAAAAAGGAAAACATGAAGTAATTGGTTTGTATGATGCCGAATTGCAAGATCGTGCTGGATATAATCCACAATTGCGTAATACCGATAAAAGTTATTATTTAGGAAACCACGCGCGTTATGTGTTACGTTACCGATTTACTTATGGCACACGATTGAGTTTTGGATACAATGCCGAAAAAGATATGGGCGAACAATTTGGAACCGGTGCTCAGCGTGAAGGATTCGATTTTAACTCGGTTCACTTTTATTACCGTCCTAGGAAAGGTGTAATAAAAACAATTGCCTTGGGCGATTTTCAAATTAATTTTGGGCAGGGATTAACTTTTGGAAGTGGATTGGCAGCACGTAAAAGCGCTTTTGTGATGAACGTAAGAAGAAGTTTTGCCAGCATCAGACCCTATCGTTCACTCAACGAAAACGAATTTTTAAGAGGAGGAGCTGTAATGTTGGGTTGGAAAGGTTTACAAAGTACCTTGTTTTACAGCGGCAAATATATTTCAACCAACTTTAATGATGCCGATACCCTTTTGGGTGATGATGTATTTAGTAGTATTGCTTTAGGCGGATTGCATCGCACGCAAAGTGAAGCTGCGCAAAAACACAATGTGTTTCAAACCATTTATGGCGGAAATATAAAAAAGGGTTTTACTAACGGACATGTTGCTTTTACTGCTGTTCAAGGCAATTACAATGTGAATTTTTTAGCTGGCGATAAGCCTTATCAATTGTATAATTTTTCAGGAACACAACAAGGTAATATTGGTATTGATTACCAATACCAATTTCGTAATTTGAATTTTTTTGGAGAGGGCTCAAGAAGTAACAACGGAGCTTACGCTTTTACTTCAGGTGTTGTAGCTTCATTAGATGCTTCATTTGATGTGTTGGTGCTTTACCGCAATTTTAGTCCTAAATATCAGATGATATTTAACAACCCATTTGCCGAAAATAGTGATGGAAGAAATGAGCAAGGCATTTACACCGGTGCTTCCTTAAAAATCACCCGAAAGTGGGTGTTGAATACCTACATTGACTTTTATGAAAGTAAATGGCTCAGGTATTTAACCGATGGGCCCTCACGTGGTGTTGACTTTTTGAGTGAATTACAATTCAATCCAACCAAAACAGCACAGTTGTATGTGCGTTACCGTACAGAAAATAAATTACGTAATCAACCCAATAATGTAGGTTACACCGATTATTTAAGCAATCAACAACGCAACACGTATCGATTTAATGCGCAGTATAAAGTAAGCTTAAACGTTACTGCTAAAAGTAGGGTAGAGGTAATTACTTATCATGATGATGTATCGAAGCATCGAACCGGAACTTTAATTTTTCAAGATTTAAATTTAGCATTACCTCGCAAGCAGGCTTCTGTTATTTTACGATTGGCATATTTTACGGTTGATGATTACAATGCGCGTGTATACGCTGCCGAAAACGATGTGCTTTATCAATACGCGGTGCCATTGTATCAAAATAGTGGGGTGAGGTATTATGTGGTTGGGCGTATTAAAATAAATCGCAAATTGGAAGTTTGGTTTAAGTGGAGCGAAACTATCTACAATAATGTAAATACAATAAGCAGCGGATTAGAACAAATTAACGGAAATCGGTTAAGTGAATATCGTTTGCAGTTGCGTTGGATTATTTGATTATTTTTTAATTACATCACCCCAACCTTGGTAAACTACTTTTTTGTTGTTGTTCAAAAAGGAATAGTACAATCGTAATGGTTTGGCTGTTATCTGTGGTGGTGGGGCTAGTATTAATTGTTGTACACCTGCATTTATTTTCAATTGCGAGTAACTTAATACATTTAATTGTTCATCAACCCATAACAGTTTGCACATGCAGGCTGTTGGTGCATCAATTTTTAAGTTGCAATTGCTGCTAACAGGATTTGGGAATAACATCACTTCATTCACCATTACCACATCGCTTAAGCTATCGTAGTTTTGCAACTCGGGTTGTGCATTCATCAGGTTAACCACTTCAGCAGGCCATGTTGCATTTAAGGTCCAATCTTCAGGGTCATTTTCACCTAAAGCACTGCCAAATTCATCATACGCAGTAAAACCTTTTATGTTAATTTTATTAGGTTCTGCAGCGGGTTGTGGGGTTTCTTTTGTTTCACTGCAACTTATGAGGTTCACACTTATGCCAACACCAAAAAGTATTAGAAATGGAACAACGCGTTGCATGGTGATGAATAATTATTTGTCTAAGAATTTAGGAACTCTGAAGTAGTCACTGTCTTTAGCAGGGGCATTTTTAAGGGCTTCCTCCTTGGTGATGGTATGCTGCACTTCATCTTCACGTAATACATTAACGGCATCACTCATAAAAATTAAAGGTTCAACCTTATCGGTATCCAACTCATTCAGCTTTTCGAAAAAAGCAGTAATTTGGGTCAGGTCTTTTTTTAGTTTTTCTTTTTCTTCTCCGTTAAACTCAAGCTTAGCCAAGTCGGCTAACTTATCAATCATTTCATTGGTGATATCCATATTCTGCTAATTTTTTTGCCATTAAATCATGAATTGTATGTTTTAACTCCGGAATATCTTCCATGGTTAAACCTTTTGTTTCAATTGGTGCATGTACATATTGAAATACCTTCCCGGGTTTAAAACGCAACTTGCCGTTGTCGGGTAATATTTCCCAGTTTTTAATAATGGTTACAGGCAATATTGGAGTTTGTGTATCAATGGCCAATTTAAATGCACCATCTTTAAAACGTCCGAGTTTGGGTGTATTGCCCGGAATTGTTCCTTCAGGAAAAACCACAATACTTTTCTTTTCATTTTTTAATTGATTAACTGCTCTTTGATAGGCCTTAGCTGCATGCCTTGCATTTTTTCTATCAACAGCAATATCAATGGTTCTGAAAAATATACCGAAAACCGGAACGCGGGCCAACTCAATTTTAGCCATAAAGTTAAAGTTGATGTGCAACTTAACGGTGAGGGTTACAATATCAAGTTTGCTGGTATGGTTTGGTGCGATGATGTAGGCCGTATTCTTTTTATCAAACGAAACTTCTTCCATGTGTTTAACGCGAATCACCCCGCAAAAAAACAACCAATGCCCCCATACTTTGCGTAAAAAATGACCATAATTATACCACTTCGGATTACCCAATGTGATGGCAAATCCGGGATACAGCACAATAAAACCTATGGCTGTAATAGTGGCGAAATAAATGGCCAGAATAAACTTGATGAATTCAGTGATTTTTTTCAACGTGTATTTAATTATTTACCCCAAGTTTCCGGTGATTGCCTCCACTCACTTAACAAGCCTAATTGCTCAGATGCAATAATGCCTTTTTGTACGGCAACTTCTATCAATGCATTATAATTACTTAATGAATGGTAGGCACAATTCGCTTCCTGAAATGCTTTTGCGGCAGCATCAAATCCATAAGTAAAAATGCTTACCATGCCTAATACTTCGCAACCAAACTCACGAAGTGATTGTACCGCTTGCAAGCTACTTTTTCCTGTTGATACCAAGTCTTCAACAACTACCACTTTTTGTCCCGGTGTAATATCGCCTTCTACCAATTTCCCCATGCCATGTTTTTTGGCTTCGCTTCTTACATATCCAAACGGCAAGTTTAACTCATCGGCAACCAATGCTCCGGGTGCAATACCGGCTGTGGCCACACCAATAATGGCTTGTGCTCCGCCAAAGTGGTGTTGAATAAGTTTTCCTAACTCTTTTTTGATAAATGTACGCACGGTTGGGTGTGATAACGACATACGGTTATCGCTGTAAATAGGCGATTTCCATCCGCTGGTCCAAGTAAATGGTTCAGAGGGACGAAGTTTGATGGCATTTATTTCTAATAAATATTCAGCTATCTTTGCTGCGGTTGAATCCATGGCGCAAATGTATAAAATTTTCATCAACGATAAGCCTTTAATCCTAACGGAGCAAGATACCAACGATAGTAGGTTTAAATCATGCTTGCGCACTACCTATGATCCGGCTAAGGCTGCGAGTTATTTAAGGGATATTGAAAGCATGCGCCACAAAGGTTTTGTTTTAGTAACTGATGATGCGGAATTCGCTTTTGCCGATTTGGCTACACACATGGTGAATATTCAAGCTGCAGGCGGTGTGGTATTTAATGAAAACAAAGAAGTTTTGCTGATAAAACGATTGGGGAAATGGGATTTGCCAAAAGGTAAAATTGATGGAGATGAAACTCCTGAACAGGCCGCTTTGCGCGAAGTAGAGGAGGAGTGCAATATCACAGGATTAACCTTGTTGCAGGCTTTACCTAATACCTATCATGTGTATAAAATGCATAATTTTAGGTTTTTAAAAACCACCTATTGGTATCAAATGAGTACCCATGCCAATCAAGTATTAAAGCCACAGTTAGAGGAGCAAATAACCGAAGTAATTTGGCAACCCTGGCACACCTTAAATATTGCCGAATTAGACACGTATGTGTCCATTACCGACTTGTTGTTGTCGGTTAAACCGTAATCAAATTTTGTTTTAGTTCTTTGCTTTTCTATTTTTATTTTTATTGAATAATAAAAGTAGTATGTCAGCAAGATCAATTGAACAATGGTTTGATGAATATGGAGAAAGTCACCAAAACCAAACCAACAAACTCATTCACTGGATTTGTGTTCCGGCCATATTTTTTAGCATTGTTTGTTTATTGCATATGGTAAAAATTTATGGAGCAATTACCCTCGCCAATTTGGTGATGTTTTTTGCAGTGGTGTTTTATGCACGATTAAGCATAAAACTAACTTTAGGTTTGATAGTATTTTATTGCCTTTGTTTGTGGGGAGCGCAAGCCTTATCTCAACTATCAATACCGGTGTGGCAAGTTGCTTTGGCTATTTTTGTAGTGGCTTGGATTGGCCAATTTATAGGCCATCATATTGAAGGGAAAAAGCCTTCGTTTATTAAAGATGTACAGTTTTTATTAATTGGTCCGGCTTGGTTATTGGGATTTGTGTACGCAAGGTTCGGGTTGAAGTTGAATTAAACTATATCAGCATATACTCAGATAATAAAAACGCCCGCAATTGCGGGCGTTTTTGTTGTGAAAAATATTAAGCTAAAATAGTTTTTGCTTTTGCTAAGGCATCAGCTAATCCGTTGCTGTTGTTGCCTCCTGCGGTGGCATAAAAGGGTTGTCCGCCTCCGCCACCTTGTATGTGCTTGGCCAACTCTTTTACAATATTACCTGCATGTAATTTATTATCAGCAACCAAGTTGTCGCTAATCATTACACTAAGCATAGGTTTGCCGTTTAATTCGCAACCTAACACACAAAACAAGTTTTCAATTTCATTGCGCAATTGAAACGATAAATTTTTAAGTTGCTCCGCTGATGAAACAGTAACACGTTCAATCAATACATTACCGTTTGATTGTGAAGTAACTTTTTGTTTCAATTCATTTTTAAGTTGAACTGTTTTTTCTGCTTCAAACGCTTCCAATTTTTTAGAAAGTTCTGCTTTTTCTTGCAACAGTTGCTCTACTGATTTGGCTAAATCTTTTGCTTTGAGTAAATCTTTTAATTCATTTACCAATGCAAACTGTTGGTTTATTAATGTTTCTGCCGCATCAGCAGTAATGGCCTCAATCCTGCGCACACCGGCCGCTACCGCACTTTCACTCACAATTTTAAAATAGCCTATTTGTCCGGTTGCTTTTACGTGTGTGCCACCGCATAATTCGCGACTGTAATTTTCATCCATTGTTACCACACGAACAACTTCGCCATATTTTTCTCCAAACAACATCATAGCCCCCATTTTTTGAGCATCTGAAATTGCAACTTTAGGGTCGGTATGAACAATGATATTCTCACGAATTTTTTCATTCACCAAATGTTCTACTTGTGCCAATTCTTCTTCTGTCATGGCTGAGAAATGCGCAAAATCAAAACGTAAATATTCATGGTTAACCAAACTGCCTTTTTGTTGTACATGGGTGCCTAATACTTTGCGCAAGGCTGCATGCAATAGGTGAGTTGCGCTGTGGTTGTTTGCAGTTAGCTGTCTTCTTTTTACATCAATAAATGCTTGAAAGTAGTCTTTTGGATTATCCGGTAATTTGTTAACGATTAGAATTGGTAATCCATTTTCTTTAATCGTATTAATAACTTCAATTGTTTCGTTTACAAACACCAATTTACCAACGTCACCAACTTGGCCTCCACCTTCAGGATAGAAAATATTATCCATTATTACCAATTGGTATTGTGTTTCTTTTCCTTTGGTTACTTTACGATATTGTGTAATATAGTTTTGTTGTTGACTTTCAGTTCTCGAATAATGTTCCTCTGTATTATCATGTACACCTGCTCCTAAACTGTCAGGTCTTCCCGGAACCCAATCATCAGTTGTGAGTTCTGTTGCTTTGCGGCTACGTTCTTTTTGTTGTTGAAGCGCAGCTTCGAAGCCTTCAATGTCAACATCAATACCTTTTTCTTTAGATATAAGTCTCGTTAAATCAATTGGAAATCCTTTTTCGTCTTGTAGTATAAACGAGGCAGAACCAGACAACATAGGTTTGAAGTCGCCAACTAACTTGGCAGCCTTAGTTATATCATCAATATTGCTAATAGCTTTATTAAGTGAATCAAACGATCCTTGATACTTGAAGGCTAATGACTGTGTAATGGATAAAACAGAACTTTTGAATGAATTTACCGCCTCTAATTGTTTATTATTTTCTGCGTACAATTCTGCAACTTTTTTAGAAGCTTCTAATTGCTTCTCAATCTCTCTTTGGGTTTTTTGTATTTCTTCAATTGAAGAGTATAATTCATTAATTCCTGCTCCTAACGTTTTCAAAAAGCTTTGTTCTTCCTCTTTAATCACCTTTACCACAAAATCTTTTTGCGCAAATAATTCAGGGAAAACGTTTTTAAAACTATCAGCAATGAGCACTGCCAATTTGCATAAGAAAGGTTCTTTAATATTTAAAAACTGGTATTGGTAACGCACCGCTCTGCGCAAAATTCTGCGTATTACATAACCTGCTCCGTTATTGCTTGGCAATTGTCCATCGGCAATGGCAAAACTAATGGCACGAATATGATCAGCCAATACACGCATGGC
>JBKDBG010000072.1:0-33904 GCA_046314755.1 Bacteroidota bacterium
GTTCATGTCATGCGATACAACTATGGTGGTGATGTTGAATTCGCGGGTAATCTCAAGAATCAATTTATCAATCACCATCGACGTTTGTGGATCTAAACCGGAATTGGGTTCATCACAAAACAAGTATTTTGGATTAAGAGCAATTGCCCTTGCAATACCTACCCTTTTTTTCATCCCTCCACTGATGTTGGAAGGAAACAATTGATTTACATTTTCCAAATTCACTCGTTTCAAACAAAAATTAACCCTGTCTCTTATTTCATCGGGTTTCATGGAGGTAAACATTTTTAATGGGAAAGCCACATTATCTTCAACGGTTAACGAATCAAAAAGAGCAGTTCCTTGAAACAGCATGCCGATTTCTTTTCGGATATTCTTTTTTTGGTTGTAATCTAAGGCCACAAAATCAGTTCCATCATAAATAATTTTTCCGGAATCTACTTGCAACAGGCCCACCATACACTTCATCATTACACTTTTTCCGCTACCACTGGCACCAATAATAAAATTGGTTTTGCCTTTGTAAAAAGAAGCGGATATATCATCAAGTACAATCCTATCTCCAAATTGCTTTTTAATGTTTACCAACTCAATCATATGCTTAATAATATTTCAGATAGAATGTAATCGAAAATAATAACCATTACCGCGCTGTACACTACAGCTCGGGTGCTGCTTTGTCCAACCTCGAGGGCTCCTCCTTCGGTTCTGTATCCATGAAAAGATGAAATACTTGTAATGAGGTAGGCAAATGTGAAAGACTTGATTAAGGAAAAGGTAACCGAAAATGATTTAAAATCTGCTCTTAACCCTTTTACGTATTCATCAATACTGATAATGCCACTGCCCATTCCGGAGATGGCTCCTCCTATAATAGATAATCCCATGGCATATGTAACCAAAATAGGAATGGTGATAATTCCTGCGAGAATTTTTGGCAACACCAAATAGTTGGCTGAGTTAATTCCCATAATTTCCAAAGCATCTACCTGCTCGGTTACCTTCATGGTACCTATTTCGGATGCAATGCTGCTGCCAACTTTTCCGGCCAAAACCAAACATGTGATGGTTGGTGAAAACTCTAAAATATTACTATCACGTACAATTCTTCCCAAAATGTATTCAGGCACTAAACTATCTACCAATTGCACCCCAATTTGAATGGTGGACACCATACCCGTGAAGATGGAAATGAGTGAAACAATACCAAATGAGCCTACGCCTATGGAATTCATTTCATGTATGGTTTGATGCAAAAACACCCTTCTTCTTTCGGGTCGCCTGAACAAACTGATTAAAAACAAGGTATATTGCCCGACAATTTCTAATAGCTTCATTTTATTGCTAGTAATATGAGGCTGTAAATATATGCATACTTAACCCTATTTTTGTTTTCTATTTTACGGAATAAGGCCGACCATATAAAAAAATAGGCCAATCAATGTTGATATCAACCATATTAGAGTTTAATGAATCAAAAAACAGCAATTATAACAGGATGTACGAAAGGAATTGGATTGGCCATAGCCGTTCAATTTGCCAATATGGGATTTAATATTGCAGGCTGTGCGCGTAACTTATCAGATTTAGAAGGTCTTAAACACCTTTTACAAGCAACCAACACAGGAGCCAAACACACCCTATTACAAGTAGATGTAAGCAAAAAAGAGGATGTATTGGCATTTGCCGAAGAAGTTAAGAACACCTACAAAAGCATTGATGTATTGGTAAATAATGCGGGTGTATTTATCCCTGGAAAAATTGCCGAAGAAGCAGACAACACGCTGGAGCATTTGTTGAACACTAACTTGATAAGTGCCTACTACCTCACTAAAAGTTGTTTACCTGCCATGGTAAACCAAAACAGCGGCCATATTTTTAATATCTGTTCCATTGCTAGTTTACAAGCTTATGAAGGCGGTGGAAGTTATGCCATTAGTAAATTTGGGTTATTAGGATTTAGCAAACAATTAAGGCATGAATTAAAAAACACAGGAATAAAAGTTACAGCTGTAATGCCCGGAGCCACCTTAACAAACTCGTGGGCCGGAGTTGATTTGCCTGAAACAAGATTTATAAAACCGGAAGACATTGCTAAAACCATTCAGGCCGTTTATGAGTTAAGTAGTTATACCGATGTAGAAGAAATTGTAATCCGACCTCAAGCAGGAGATATTTAAACATGAGCCAAACAAATTTGATAACAAGTTATTGTAATAGTTTAACTGCCTACAAACGCAGGGAAACCAGCACAGCCAAAATTGGCGATTTATATATGGGAAGTGCTTATCCGATAAGAGTACAAAGCATGACTACAACCGACACCATGGATACAACGGGATCGGTGGAGCAAATTGTACGAATGGTGGAAGCCGGCTGCGAGTTAGTTCGCCTAACGGCACCAAGCATTAACGAGGCCAAAAATCTTGAAAATATTAAAAAAGAACTTAAGGCTAGAGGCATTTATGTGCCGTTAGTGGCCGATATTCACTTTACACCAAATGCCGCAGAAGTTGCTGCCAGAATAGTTGAAAAAGTGCGGGTGAATCCGGGTAATTATGTCGACAAAAAAAAGTTCGACATTATTGAATATACCGACAGTGAATATGCAGCAGAAATTGAAAGAATCAGAGAGAAGTTTATTCCGTTAGTAAAAATTTGTAAAGAATACGGTACTGCCATGCGCATAGGTACAAATCATGGTAGCTTAAGCGACCGTATTATGAGTCGCTATGGCGATACCCCTTTGGGCATGGTAGAAAGTGCCATGGAGTTTTTAAGGATTTGTGAAGATGAAGGTTTTTACAATATCGTGCTAAGTATGAAAAGCAGCAATACCCAGGTGATGATTGAAGCTTACCGTTTGCTGGTAAAAACCATGAATGAAAACAACATGAAGTATCCGCTTCATTTAGGCGTAACCGAAGCCGGTGACGGAGATGACGGAAGAATAAAAAGTGCGCTAGGAATTGGTTCATTGTTGGAAGATGGTATTGGCGATACCGTTCGTGTTTCTTTAACAGAAGATCCAGAATTTGAAATTCCGGTTGCAAAAAAATTAGTTGAAAGATATACCAATCGTGCAACACATGCACCTGTCATAAACCCTGTTCAAGCGCATAGTGATTGGGATGCTTATGCCTATAACAAACGCTTAACCATGGAGGCTGTAAATTTAGGAGGCTCGAATGTGCCAAGGGTAATTGCAGATTACAGCATGATAAACCACATAAAGCCAGAATCATTGGCCGCAGTTGGTCATATTTATGATGAAAAACTAGATAAGTGGCACATGAACGACCAGGGTTGTGATTACATTTATTGGGGCGATCATCAACCGAACTTTATGTTGCCCAATGGCCTAAAAGGATTGTTCAATTATAAAGTTTGGTTAACCGTGCCTGATAAAATAAACAGTTTTCCGGTGCTTACGGCAGAAGAATTTATTTCACAAGAGGTATTAAGCAGAACCTTGAATATTATTCAATCCGAAACACATGAAATAAATGATGCGTTGCTTGAGAAATTAGCTAAGGTAACCAATAGTGTACTTCTATTAAGCAGTTCAAACGAGCATACGGTAGCCGACTTACGCAACACGTTTTTCCGACTCATGCACCAACAACTGCGCACTCCGGTAATCATACGAAAATCTATCAACACCAACGAAATGGAAAGTTTCCTATTGTATAGCAGCACTGATTGTGGTGCCTTACTGGCCGATGGTTTAGGTGATGGAGTAATGGTTTCGGCACCTTTACAAAGCCTTGAAAAAGTAAATCAAACCGCATTTGGCATTTTGCAGGCTGCACGCACCAGAATTAGTAAAACGGAATATATTAGTTGCCCGAGTTGCGGAAGAACCTTGTTTGATTTGCAAGAAACAACTGCCATGATTAGAAAAGAAACCGACCATTTAAAAGGTGTAAAAATTGCCATTATGGGCTGTATTGTAAACGGCCCCGGTGAAATGGCCGATGCAGATTACGGCTATGTAGGAAGTGGTGTAGGGAAAATAACCTTGTACAGAGGTAAAGAAATTGTAAAAAAGGGAATACAAAAAGAAACTGCCGTGCAAGAATTAATTGAACTGATTAGGGAGGATGGCAAATGGATTGAAAAAGCCACCATCCACTAAATTCAAGTAATTAAATGCAACCAAATAAATACCTTAGGTATCTAAACTTTGTAATAATGTAAAAAACATTAGATTTGTCAAAAAAAATAATACACTTAATATTTGAATAACATGAGAAAATTAGTACTCACGTTTGCGGGAAGCTTGGCCATTTTAGCAGCTAACGCCCAACAATTTGAATCAAAACAAAAAAACGGAACTCCAGCAAACATTCCGGCCAAAGCTAAAGCCGAGGTGTATACCAAAAGTGGAGTTGACGTATCAGATTGGTACAACCCAATTGACCTTTGGGCGAGATCAAGCGTTGGTAGCCAATTTACGGCAGCTAACCGTTTTGTAAACTTCATTATGCACGATTCATTAGCAAAATATGTTGATGATGACGGAAGCGTAGACTATGGTGTTGGTGCTACTTCAGTAGGTCAAATTCTTGACCCGAAAGATCAACTTATTTCATCTACTGACAATCCGGGATTATTACTTTCAGGATATGTTAAATACACGCTTGATTCATTACGTTTTACTTACTTATATGTGAGAAACACGGATTCAACTCAAGATGAATTAGGTCAAACAGTTCCTGTTTATGATACCTTATTTATTGCGTACTTCCAAGGTAACCAAATACAAAAAAACCCATTCTCAACCACCAATTTAGGTTTAAATGCGCGTGTTGGCTGGACTCCGGGTACCGTTCGTATGCCAACTAACTACTTTAAGTTAGATACCATCGTTTTTGGACCAGGCACGACCGACTCTACAAGAGTGAACAATAACAATGGTTTCGAAAATAGTTGGAGTTTGAAAGGTTATGCAGCTGCTGCTCCAAGTGGCATGAATGTTAACCCTACCGTTAATCCTGTTACAGGTGCTGTATCAAACGATTTAATTGGTGCTACATTAACTTTTAAGGCGGGTGTAAAATCAGTTAGAACAGTTGATTTAGGTGGCGGAAACACTGCTACAGATACTGCGGTTATGATTTATCAGTTAGACAAAACTGTTAGTCCATTACCTGCAGGTACACGCAGAACAAACTATTTTGGATTCTTAATGTTCCAAAATCCACAAAGTTCAGGTGTTCAACTTAAAAACGAAGCTTTCACGAACTCATTGTTAACATACCCTCGTTATGCTTATCCAACATCGGGTAACGATGCGTTAGGTTATATCCCTGGACATTTCTTCAATGCTCAAACTTTCGTTGATATCGATTTCCACATTACTTCTACTTCCGGTAACGTTGGTTTAGCTGATCATGAATTGGTTTCAATTGGAAACCTATTCCCTAACCCTGCAAGTTCGTTTACTACAGTAACTTTCAACAGCCTAAAATCAGGTAATGTAACTGTGTCATTAACCAACTTAGTAGGCCAAGAAGTTTCTGCATTAAACGTTGGTAAATTAGGTGCAGGTGTTAATCAAGTTAAATTAAACTTAGATAACGTTAAGCCTGGTATCTACTTTGTAAACGTTACTGTAGATGGTGCAACCACTACTAAAAAATTAACGATTACAGAATAATTATTATTCAACAATATTTTAGAAAGAGGTTGCTTCATTCGAGGCAACCTCTTTTTTATTACCTTACATTTCTATAATATTGATTATGGAAAGTAAACCATCTTCCCTCCCATTTAATAAAAGAACACTTTCTTATGTGGCTTTAAACCTGTTAGGGTTATTTATTATCTACCTCATTCGGGATTTTATTACACCCATTTTAGGTGCGGTAATATTTTTTGTTTTGCTTCAGCCGGTGATGAACAAGCTGGTAAATGAAAAAGGCTGGAAGCCGGGTGTAGCAGCCGTTGCATTAATGCTCATTACCTTTGTGTTGATTTTAATTCCAACCTTCGTATTCAGTTATTTGCTTTACTCTAAAATTGCAGAAATAGCAGTACACCCCGAAAGTATTTTACATCTGATTCAATTGATTGACGAAAAATTTTTAGCCATCACAGGTAAGGAGTTGTTTAATGACAACATGATTCGAGATTTACAAGCCAAGGCAGGGCAACTGATACCTGAATATCTTGGGAAGGCCTTTATCATTTTGGGCGATATAGGTATTCTTTATTTTGTGTTGTATTACATGTTGGTACACAGAGAGGTGCTCAACAAAGAAATTAATGCCTATTTACCTTTTGAACTTAAAAACATAAAATTATTAGCCGGTGAATTGCAATCACAAACCTTATCTAATACGATTGGAGTGCCATTAATTGCTTTAATACAAGGAACAGCAGCAGGAATTGGATATTGGATTTTTGGCTTAGCAGATCCTGTTTTTTGGGGATTGGTAACTGCATTTGCCTCTATCATTCCTATTGCAGGCAGCACACTTGTTTGGGCACCGTCATCCATACTCATTATGGCAACAGGTAATTTATGGATGGGATTAGGGTTGATTGCTTATGGGATATTGGTGATTATCAATATAGATAACATCGCACGATTTATTATTCAGAAAAAGTTTGCAGATGTACATCCGCTAATTACCGTATTTGGGGTGATTATTGGGTTAAACTTATTCGGATTACCCGGGTTAATTTTTGGGCCTTTGATGTTGTCTTACTTTTTTCTGCTGATTAAAATTTATCGCAACAATTATACAGAAGCAAGTAAGAGTGCGGTTACCGGAGTTTAAACCCGATAACCTAATTCTTCTAAAGATGGTTTGGTATAAAATCCTGTACCGTTATAAGGGCGCTTACGTGGATGATTTTTACAAGCATCACTGCATGCTCCTTCCATTTGTGCCGCACATTCATCGCACATATTAAATTGCTCGTTACACTCTACATTGGCACAATTTAAGTTACGAAAAGTTGGCGAACCGCAATGTTTACATTGTGCAAGTGGTTTAGGATTTACCTCGTTTATTTGTACACTAACGCGCCCATCGAATACATATAGAGACCCTTCAAAATCTTTTCCTCCGGTTTCTTTTGCATAACCAATAATGCCGTTATGCAACTGATACACCTCTTTAAAACCTCGCTTTAATAAATAGGCGGAGGCTTTTTCACACTTGATGCCACCGGTACAAACCGTAACAATTTTTTTGTCTTTAAATTTCTCGAGTTCTTCTACCTTGTTCGGAAACTCTCTGAAATTTTCGATGTCAAGGGTGACTGAATTTTTAAACTTACCTAAGCGCGTTTCATAATTACTCCGCACATCAATAATCACCACATCATCCTTATCCTTAAATTCTTCAAATTCTTTTCCGTTTAAATGTTTACCGGTTTCTTTGGTGGGATCAATTTCTTTCGGGTCTCTTAAACCACTATATACAATTTCTTTTTTGTATCTCACGTGTAAACGGGTAAAAGCATGTTGATGGTATTCATCAATTTTAAACTCAATTCCTGAAAATAATGGATTTGACTTTAGATATTCCATGTAAGCAGTGCAAGCTTCGGGCGTTCCGCTAATGGTGCCATTAATACCTTCTTCCGCAAGGTAAATTCTTCCTCTAATTCCTAATGATTTGCAATACTTAAGATGTTGCGGAACCATTTCTTCCGCATTGGGTATGTGTGTATAATGATAATATGCCAATACCCAATAGTTGTTTGTTTGTTCCATATGCAAGATGGTTAAAAAACTATTGAATGAAAGCGCAAAGATAGCTGTTGATTTTACACAATCAATATGATGCTTATCATAGCACTACAATTTTGATAACCTGTTGTTTATTGCCCGCTGAAACATGCAAATAATAAATACCGGCTTTGAATCCGGATAAATCAATTTCATGAGAATATTGATCTGCTATTAACTGTTGCATGAGTTGACCAAATTGATTGTAAATCCAAATGGCAACTTGAGGTTCATGTACGGCAATACCAAAGAGCTTAGCCTCCTTCATCCATACATTCATCAACGAAGCATTCTGTTTAATTTTGGCAGGCGCAACAGCAACCTCTTTCGACCATTCAAATTGTCCGTCAAAGTCAATTTGTTTTAACCTATAATAAACCACTTCATCTTGAGGTGCCTCAGCATCTTTATAGAAATAATTATTTATCACACTACTATTCATTTTGCCCGTAATAAATGTAACAAGTATCCAAGTATTGGTGGCGTCTTTTCGATACACTTCAAATCCTTTATTATTTTTCTCAGAAGAGGTTTGCCAACTCAACTCCACTTGGTCATCAGCACGTTTTCCAATAAACCAAGTAAGCGTAACAGGAACAGGTTGATTCACCGGACCAGACAATTCGAGATTATCAATGGCTACTCCGGCATCATTAACCGTAACGTCTGATTTAAATGCAAATCGGAATGTCACCTTATTTTGTCCTGCAAATACACTAGTTGTGAATGTTCTTAATGCAAAACTATTCATGGTAGTTGCACTGCTGAAGAAAGCCTCGTTTTGCGGAAAAGGTCTTCCTGTTGACGTATTGGCGAAATTATACCAATTAGTAGCCGTTGTGGTGCCTAATGGCAACCAGGTTAAACCATGATTAATACTATACTCAATCCTAAATCCATCGTAAGTGTTTTCTGTTTTGTATTTGGTAAAAAAGCTGAGGGTGTAATTACCCGCTGCAGTACAATTAAAACTTGGAGTGTATAAATAAGCTTCGGAGTTATCGGCATAAGTAGCGGAATTTACACCTGTTACCCAAGCATTGCTTCCGGAGAAAGTTCCGCTTTTACCTGAAACCACTGAGCTACCCAATTCAAATGGTGTTCCATTCACCAATACGGCACCAAAATCATTTGTGTTTACATCAAAATTACCACCATTTGCAGCAGTGTAAGGCACTCCTCTATATGGCAAAATTCTGATAAAATTGTTTTCCGTTTTGCTTCCTGTTCCACCGTTAACTGTTAAACTCACATTATACACGCCTGAGTTCAGGTATGTTTTAACAGGATTTGCCGCAGTGCTTGTTGTACCGTCACCAAAGTCCCACAAATAAGTGGTTGCACCAATGGCTGACGACAGAAATTGAATGGTATTTCCGGGATAAGTAACTCGGTTATTTGCCTGGAAACTCACAATAATATTCGGATTACTTTGGGCGAAAACATCGGAAGTATATAGCCCTCTTCCATGGGTACCGGCCACCACAAAATTATCCGATCTGCGCATTTTAAGCATATCAATACGGGTATTGCTTAATCCACTGTTTGAAGGTTGCCAATTGGTGGCAAGTCCATTTAACGAATCCGTACTCCAAACCCCAAGTTCCGTTGCAATTAATGCTTGAAACGGACGATTTGGATTGAGTAGAACCCAACGTATTGGCATATCGGGTAAATTTCCGTCAACCCTATCCCAAGTGGTTCCGCCATTTCTTGTTTCCCAAATATTGGTGATACCATAATTGGTATATACAATCACTATATGGTTCTCATTACCTCTTTCTACTTCAATGCAATTTAAAAATCCGGTAGACATACCTGCTACATTGTTTAGATGAAGCCCTGCCACAGTTCCGGTTGCAGAATTGGCATTATCCACTCGAACCAATCTGCCTCCTGCACCGAAATAAACCCTTCCGGTTACGTTTGGTGAAATCGTTACAGCGCTTACCATGGCATTATTAAATGCCGTTACACTAACCAGCGAATTGGAATTTCCAGATTGCGGATTATCCCATCTTAAAAAAGTACCTGTGCTGTATGGCGCGTAAAAAATATTGAGTGAATCATCATAATCGGTTGGGTTAATAAACCTACCTGTTTGGCTTCCAAATGTGAGTCCGGTTCCACTAAAACTTACTCCACCATTGGTTGATCTATAGTAGGAGTTGTATACATATGATGTAAACTGAAAATTAGGTTCGTTTTGATCAATGTGACAAAATGCACCATCACCTCCCGTAACCTCCACCGTACTGTTCATTCCAATTTGATTGAATCGATGTGAACCATTATCCTGAGCACCTGCCAGGAAAAAGTTACTTCCTGCTGTGGGATGGATATCGCAGGCATAAAATTGTGTAGTGTTGTAATTTCGTTCTTTGGAAGTAATAGTCGGTATGGTTGCCGTGGCGTTTGCACTGCGATAAACACCTCCGTCATTCCCAAAATAAATCACCGATGAATTGCCGGGTTCGAATAAGGCGATGTGTTGATCTGCATGAACGTTTTGAAATGAAAAACCTCCATACCAATGAGAAATTTGTTGCCAACTTGTTCCTCCGTTGTTTGTTTTAAACAAATCAATACCGCCTACAAAACACACCGATGAATTATTCGGATCTACCGCAATAGACAAATCATACCAAGCTTGTCCTCTTGAAAAATCAGTATCCGGTATTCCTCCATCTGCATCATTCGGATACGCTGTTGTGGTATCAAAACTTGCACCGGCATTAACACTTCTGATGATTGCTCTTATTCGACTGGCAGTTTCTACCAATCCCCAAATCACATTTGTATCATTTTCAGCCACACCTAATTCAATTTCACGTTTGTTAATGCCTCCGTTAATGGTTAGCGGGGTGCTCCATGTTACGCCATTATTGGTTGATTTGTGAATGGTTCCTGTATTTGCTCCTGACCCACTCATAGATGCATATAAAACACCATTTGGCATACGTTCAATATCTTCCGACTCATTACCTAAAGCACCTACTGTTCCGGTTCCTAACACTTTTGTGAATGTTGTTCCTCCATTCACCGATCGGTATAAACCTGTTTGCGCACAAACAAAAACAGTATCGCCATTACCAATGGCAAATACTTTTTGACAGAAATAAAAATTACTATTATTGGTAGATGATAATTGCGACCAATTCAAACCACCATTGATACTTTTCCAAACCCCTAATCCACGCACAGCATCTAAATTTCCATTGCCTTCTCCCGTTCCGAAATACATGATTAGAGGATTACCCGGAGCTTGGGTGATGGTGGTTATAGCCATATTATCAAAAAACTCATTCACATTGGTCCAGTTGGGAATGGCCGCAGTAATATCTGTTGTTTTCCATAAACCACCTGCAACACTTCCGGCCCAAATGGTTTTACGCGTGGCATCATTTAAATCTACCAAAATTGACCTTGTTCTTCCTCCACAATTATTAGGACCGCGTTCAACCCAATTCACATTCGGAATAGCAGCTTTACCCATTCGTTTCAACAACTCTTGTTTATATGCATAAGCAGCCAATAACCGCTCCTTGGGAACTTCTCCCAGTTCAGGATCCATTGTCATTTCAATCTCCTGCGCCCAAGCTAAATCCATTCTATCGCGCTTAGGTATTTTTTGTTGCGGTTTATGATTGGGCTTAAATTTATATTGTGGAATCAACACAAACCCTAAACTACATATGATCAAAAAAAGTGCGGCTGCTAAGTAATTGTTATTTTTCATAGTATTATATGCAATTTATACATTATTCATGAATATTAAAACCGTTTAATACAAACCAAGTAAAAGCAGTTATCTGATTAAATTTTGAGTTATGTTCGATTAGGCTTAATTTGGTACCCATGAGAATAATTGCAATCGCCATTCTTACTTTCATATCAACATACATACTGGCACAAACCGGGGAGTATGCGCATCCACAAAATCCTTACTATTGGAAAAATCGCAAACCTCATGCTGCGTATTGGCAACAAGATGTAAAATATAACATCAATGCCACATTAATTGATAGTGCCAATGTAATTGCAGGTGATGAAACACTTGAATACACCAACAACTCAACCGATGCATTGAGTGGTGTATATTTTCATCTATATCAAAATGCATTTATCAAAAATGGTTATTTAGAAAATTTGAACAAGGCCAATCATTTTTATCAAAAATTTGGGCCGTACGAACAAGCCGGTAAAGGTACCGAAATAGAAAAAGTAACCATTGTTTACACCACCATGGTGGGCCGACAAGTTGTTTCCGTCCATGAAAAGCCTGATTCAACTAATTTGGAATGCACCATAATTGACACTCTTGTTCAATATGTTGAAGATCCTTTAATTGAAAAGTTTGATCTGAAACCCGAAATTGATTTCAGCATCATGCACCTTAAATTACCTAAGCCTATCCTACCCAATCAAACCGTGGCATTTTTAATCACCTTCAAAACATACTTTGATGACGGTGGAGAGCAGCGCAGAAGAATGAAGTTGTTTGATGCTTATGGTAATAAACATTTTGACGGAGTGCATTGGTATCCTCGCATTTGTGTATATGACAGAAAATTTGGTTGGGAAACCGATCAACATTTGGGCAAGGAATTTTATGGTGATTTTGGAACCTATGAAGTATCCTTAAACTTTCCTACCCACTATGTATTAGACGCAACAGGACTTTTATTGAATAAGGAAGAAGTATTGCCTGCCGACTTAAGAGCAAAACTTGATATTAAAAATTTTGCGAATAAACCTTGGGGAGAAAAACCTTCGGCAATTATTGAGAACAACGGACAATATAAAACGTGGAAGTTTAGGGCCATTAATGTACATGATTTTGCGTGGACTGCCGATCCCACGTATCGTATTGGGGAAGAAAATATCACTTTATCAAACGGACACAAAGTACAATGCATTGCTTTGGTGCAAGAACCTCATGCATCGGGATGGCAAGATGCCGCTTTGTTTGCTTCAAAGGTGATTCAACTTTACTCAGAAGAGTTTGGTTATTATGCTTACCCAAAAATTATTGTTGCCGATGCACGTGATGGCATGGAATACCCGATGCTTACTTTAGACGGAGGCTCATCACCCGGATATTACGGATTGTTTGCACATGAAATTGGGCACAATTGGTTTTTTGGAATGGTTGGAAACAATGAAACATATCGTGCAAGTTTGGATGAAGGATTCACCCAATTTTTAACGCATTGGGCCATGACTCGTTTAACCAATGAAAATCCAAAACCAAAAGGAAATTCATACGTTGCAAAATACTACCAACCTTTACCATTACGTGAGCAATCAGTTTATTTGGGATATATACGAGATGCAATCAATAAGGTTGATATGCCCTTGAATACACACAGCGATGACTTTAACGGAGCCTTACATCATGGAGGCGGATATGGGCATGTGTATTACAAAACAGCAACCATGTTGTACAACTTGCAATATGTGTTAGGCGACAGTTTGTTTTTAGCAGCCATGCAACATTACTTCAACCAATGGAAATTTTGCCATCCTTATTTTGAAGATTTCAGAAACAGCATCATTCAATTTACGCATGTTGATTTGAATTGGTTTTTCGATCAATGGCTCGAAACCACCAAAACAATTGATTACAGCATAAAAGGAAAACCAAAAGCCATATTAAATACTGATAGCACCAAAAGTGATTATTATTTGGTAAAATTTAAACGCAAAGGCGAAATGCAAATGCCACTTGATGTAATGGCCTACAGTAAAAACGGGAAAATTTACACCACTACCATCAGCAATACCTACTTCCAAAAAAACAATGAAACTACTTCTCAAATTTGGAGAGGATGGGGTTTATTAAATCCAACTTATGAGGCAAAAATCTATTGTCCTGGTGGATTGAATAAAGTGAGCATTGACACAACTTACCGATTGGCTGATGTAAACTTGCTCAACAACAGCAGCCAAGTACCTATTCAATTCACCTTCGATCATCAAATTAAAAATCCGCTGAACAGAAGAAAATATATTTTAAAATGGAGACCTGATTTGTGGTACAACAATGTTGACGGAATAAAATTGGGCGCACATTTTAACGGTAACTACATGCAATACAAACATGTTTGGAGAGCAACCATGTGGTACAATACAGGATTAGCCAAAGACTACTCAGGCAACACATCACATGCATTGAACTACCATGTGCATTACCTCAATCAATTCCCAAGAAGTTTTGGTTATTCGGTTCAATCCATGTTTTTAGATGGATTATGGTCGCATCGAATTGGTGTGCAAAAATCTATTGGCAAAAATGTATTAAGCGTAAGTTATAAAACCTTATACCGTGCCGAAGCCGGTGATTTGGATTATTTAATGTTTGCCAACCAATGGAACAGCGGAAAATGGAACAACACCGTTAACTTAAACTATTACCATCAATACAGTTATAAAAGAGGAAACGGACAAATACATATTGGTTTAAAAAGCAGCAGTGTTGGAAGCGATTATGATTATGCAGCCTTATTCATTCAGGTTAAAAATGACAACCGTTTAGGCCGTTATGATTTTAGAACTCGCACTTTTGCGCAATGGATGACCGGTAGCAATGTAGCTCCTGAAAGCAGACTGAATGTGGCAGGTGCAAACAATGAAGAGTTAATGGATAATAAATTTACCAGAAGTGCAGCGTTTTTCCCAAGTAATTGGGCAGGATATGGAAATAACATCAACCATTTTCATGCGGGTGGAGGATTAAACATAAGGGGTTACGCAGGGTATGTTTTACCTCAAGCAGTAGGGAATAACCAAGTGCAACTATTTACAGGAATGAGTGGGATGAGCTGGAGTGGTGAATTGGAGTTTGATAAACTCATTCGTTTTCAACCACGTTATATCAGCGAGTACATTCATATTGATGCGTATTTATTTGCTGATATCGGATTTATTCATAACGAATTTAAAGCAGGAGAATTTGGATTGTTGAGTAACAAAGGTGTAACCAGTAATTTATTAATGAGTGCCGGTAACGGGTTTAATATTCTAATAAAAAAGTGGGGTAAGTTAGATGAACTTAAGCCTTTGGGCATTCGTATTGATATGCCATGGCTGATTAACAACACCCCATTTGTTGATGGTAATTATTTTAGATACCGTTGGTTGATTGGAGTGAACAGATGTTTCTAATCTTGTGAATTATTCATTTTCTTTAATCTACAAATAATCCTAAACTTGAACCCGTTATTGAAATGTTATGAGAAAAATTGTTGTATCAGTTGCTGCCGCATTGTGTATTACGCTAATGGCTTGCGAGTCGCCAAAAGAAAAATCATTAAAAGAAATTGAAACCCTAGAGGCGCAGGACAGTGTTTTTAACCCTGAAAATTTAGAAAAACAAAAGAATGCTTACCTGGCATTTGCAGATAAATATCCGGATGACGAACGTACTCCTGAGTTTTTATTCAAATCAGCACAAAGAATAGGCGCCATTGCCGCAGAAAAGAATGATATTAAAATGCATGAGGAAGCTATACAATTGTTTGAAAAAATAATCAGCACTTATCCTAAAAATCATTATGCCGAAGAGTCCATGTTTTTAATTGGTTTTGTATATGAAAACCATTTAAACAATGCGGAAAAAGCAAAATACGCTTATGAGAAGTTTTTACAACAATATCCGAATAGTGAGTTGGCCGAAGATGCAAAAAAAGCAATTACCTATTTAGGAAAATCCCCGGAAGAAGTATTACAAAATATCACCACTCCGGCAGAAACTACAACGGAACAAGCCAAATAAAAAAGGATCATTTATACCTCATTGTTCAACAAAAAAAGCCGCAAATGCGGCTTTTTTTGTTACTTATAATTTTGGGTTGAAACTACATGTTTGATTCAAGTTTGCTTACCAAAACGTGTTTAGGTACAGCACCAACTTGCTTATCAATTAATTGTCCGTTTTTAAAGAACAATAAAGTAGGGATACTCATAATGCCGTAATCCATGGCAACTTTAGGATTAAAGTCAACATTCAATTTTCCAACCACTGCTTTTCCGTCAAATTCTTTTGCAATTTCTTCTACAACAGGACCAACCATACGACAAGGCCCGCACCATTCAGCCCAAAAATCTACCAATACCGGTTTATCGCTTTTTAAAACCAACTCTTCAAAGTTGTTGTCTGTGAATTCTAATGCCATAATTGTTATTATTTATTTGTTATTTAAGTTGCAATATTCAACAATAATTCCAAAGTTTAAAGCACTGCTTTTTGGCAGTTATGTAAAAGATAACTTTTTATTATGTATCAGGCATTTACCTTATAATCTAAATCTAAAGCCTGGATTTTTTTGAGCATGTGATTATCAAAATTTACTTTAAACCTGCGTGCGGTAGAGCTCACCACTAGCTTTTGTTCGTCATCCATAATCACCAACTTCACCAAGGCACTGCCTTTGTTTTCATCCAACAGCCTATAAAAATCCTGCACAAATGGCTGGGTTAATTTGGCAGATTTTAAGGTAAATTGAACCGAGTTTAACATTTTCTCACGCACGTCAGCCAATAACATCATTTGGTTTACTTTAAATTCAAATTGATCATCACTGTTAAAACGAGGTTTCATTATTCCTTTTATATACAACATTTGTCCGGTTGAAATCAGATGACGGTATTTCAAATAATCTTCACTCCACATCATTATTTTTATCGAACCGCTGTAATCTTCAATGGTAAATCCACCATAAGGTTTATTGTTTTTCTGACTAACTTTTTCGTAGGCTTCAGTCACAATTCCGGCAATGCTTTGCTCCACTCCTTTTTTCTCCTCTACTTTGGAAATATCGGTTGAAATAAAATTTTCAAATTCAATTTTGTAATCATCCAAAGGATGTCCGCTTAGGTACATACCAATTACTTCCTTTTCCTTGTGCAACTTTTTCATTAAGCCCCAAGGTTCGCAAGGAGGAATAGTTGGAGTAGCCAATGTAACCGTTGCTGCTTCACCAAATAGTGATTGTTGATTGGCACTTGCATTTGCGCTTGCATTATTGGCGTAACGAATGGCTTTTTCCAACAAGTTTGGTTCTTCCGCTTCTTCCGGATGAAAGTATTGTGCACGATGAACATTCGGAAATCCATCCATGGCACCTGCATATGCAAAGCCTTCCAAAGTTTTTTTGTTTACGGTACGTAAATTCACGCGTGATGTTAAATCAAACACATCTGTAAACGGACCTGTTGATTCACGCACTTGAATAATTTCTTCCACAGCTGCCTCACCTACCCCTTTTATCGCACCTAATCCGAAACGAATTTCACCGTTTTTATTCACCGAAAAATTTACTTGCGATTCATTCACATCAGGCCCCAATACATTTAGTCCCATGCGCTTGCACTCCTCCATAAAAAATGTAACCTTTTCAATATTACTTTGGTTATGGGTAAGAAGCGATGACATGTATTCTGCGGGGTAATGTGCTTTTAAATAGCCGGTTTGAAAAGCCACAAAAGCATAACACGTAGAGTGTGATTTATTAAATGCATAAGACGCAAATGCTTCCCAATCGGTCCACACTTTTTCTAATATGGTCGCATCATGCCCGCGTTCAACCGCTCCTTTGATAAAGGTATCTTTTAACCCATCTAAGGTTTTACGATCCTTTTTACCCATGGCCTTTCTTAAAGTATCGGCTTGGCCTTTACTAAAGCCCGCTAACTTTTGAGAAAGCAACATCACCTGCTCTTGATAAACCGTGATACCGTAAGTATCTTTCAAGAATTCCTCCATGGCCGGCAAGTCATAAATTACTTCCTCTTTACCATGTTTACGTGCAATGTAATTAGGAATGTATGCCAATGGACCCGGACGATACAAGGCATTCATGGCAATCAAATCTTCAAATCTGTCGGGCTTAAGTTCTTTCAGGTATTTTTGCATACCCGCACTTTCAAATTGGAATGTACCATTGGTTTCTCCGCGTGCGAACAAATCCAATGTTTTTTTATCGTCTAACGGAATAGCATCAATATCCAATTCAATTCCATGATTTTGTTTAATCATGCGCAAGGTGTCTCTAATAATGGTTAGGTTTTTTAATCCTAAAAAGTCCATTTTAATTACCCCGGCATCCTCAATTACTTTTCCGTCAAATTGGGTGATTAATAAGTTAACGTCTTTGGCTGAAGCAACCGGAACAATTTCCGTTAAATCCTTTGGTGCAATAATGATACCTGCCGCGTGAATACCGGTGCCACGAACAGAGCCTTCTAAAACCAATGCTTCTTTTAATACTTCTGCACGTAAGTCATTACCCTGATGTATTTCTCTAAGTTTTTTAACATTCTCAATGTCTTCACTTTGTAGGGCCTCTTTTTCCTTTAAACTTTTTTCACCGTCAATTGGAGCATTAATTACCCGGTCTAAAGATATACCAGGTTTTTCAGGCACAAGTTTGGCAAGCATATTTGATTCCTGCAAAGGTAAATCAAGCACACGAGCCACATCTTTTATACTCATTTTTGCAGCCATTGAACCATAGGTTACAATATGTGCTACTTGATTTTTTCCGTATTTGTCAACTACATAATCAATTACTTTTTGTCTACCTTCATCATCAAAATCTGTATCAATATCGGGCATTGATTTACGTTCGGGATTTAAAAAACGTTCGAAAAGTAAATCATATTTTATGGGATCAATATTGGTGATACCAATACAATAAGCAACAGCAGAACCGGCAGCGGAACCACGTCCCGGACCAACAAATACACCCAAATCCCTTCCTGCTTTAATAAAATCAGATACAATTAAAAAGTAACCTGCAAAACCCATGGTGCGAATGGTATGCAATTCAAATTTTAATCGTTCTTCAATTTCAGGTGTGATTTCACGATAACGTTCTCTGGCTCCTTCCCAAGTTAAATGTTCCAAGTAATCATCTTGTGAAGTAAACTCAACCGGAAGCGGAAAGTTTGGCAATAAAATATCTCGTTTTAAATCGAGGTATTCTACTTTATCTACAATCATGTTGGTGTTATCAATTGCTTGTGGGATATCACTAAACAATTCCAACATTTCGTTGGTGGTTTTAAAATAAAACTGATCGTTGGCAAACGCAAATCGTTTCCCTTTTACAAACGTATCATCATCGGTAAATTCTTTGAGTGATGGTGTGCTTTTTTTCTCTCCGGTGTTAATACAAAGTAAAATGTCGTGCGCATTGTAATCTGCTTGATCAACATAATGCGAATCATTGGAAGCAATAACCGGCACATTATGTTTGGCTGCAAATTTTAACAACACCTCATTCACTTTATTTTGTTCCGGAATCTCGTGGCGCTGTAATTCCACATAGTAGTCTTCACCAAACAAATCAAGCCACCATTTAAACTCTTTTTCCCCTTCATCCTCGCCTTGCCTTAAAATGGTTTTAGGAACCATGGCGCCAATACAACATGTTGTAGCGATAAGTCCTTTATGGTATTTTAATATCAGTTCCTTATCGATACGAGGATATTTTCCATACAAACCTTCCATGTAACCCAAGGAGCATAATTTAATCAAGTTACGATACCCTTCTTCATTCTTGGCCAGTAATAATTGGTGGTATCTTTTATCTTTATCTTCTTTGGTGAAGGAGCGTTTATGCCTATCGGCCACCACGTAAAACTCGCAACCTACAATAGGTTTTACTTTAGGTTTTCCGTTGGCATCTTTTTCTTTATACGCTTGAGCAACAAACTTAAATGCACCAAACATGTTTCCATGATCGGTGATGGCCATGCCAGGCATATTGTCTTTAGCCGCCTTAGCGAACAGTTTACTGATTTCGGCAGCACCATCCAGTAACGAAAATTGTGTATGTACGTGTAAGTGTGAGAATTGTGGCATGTATCTACGCTGTTGAAAGTTTCCGAATTTAATTCAAATAAACCGCGTTAAGCAACCTTGTTGAAAAATACGATATCTTGTGATATGTCAAACAAGTTATCAAGCTCAAAGCAAAACAGTTAAATTAAAAAGGAATAATCAAATCTTATGTGAATTTTTTATGATTGATATTCCGTTAAAGTTTATAAATTTGATTTTTTAGAAACCAAATAACACAAGCTTATACCAATGAAAAAAATCTACTTTTTAGGATTAATGAGTGCTGCGCTGGCAGTGAATGCGCAAATGCCTCAAACGCGTACGGGTAATGAAGTACGCCAGGCTACCGTAAAGAAAGAAGTAAAAGCCGATGTTGTAGTGCCTATTGTGGCAAACGTAACTACACCATCACAAAAAGCACTTGGCAAAGCTGGTGCAGTTGCTTTTAATGATAAGGTAGGTACCACTTTCGCGATTAACCAAACCAACGGTTCTACTTACCGCAGGGTTATTCTTTACCCTGACGGAAAAGTTTCAATGACTTGGACAGCATCAATCGACAATGGCTTGAATGGATTTTTAAGTCGTGGTTCAGGTTACAACCATTTTAACGGAACTACTTGGGTAAACCAACCAACAGGTAACCGTATTGAACCATTCAGAGCAGGTTTCCCTGCCATGGCAAACACTGCAAGTGATGAAATCATCATGTCGCACCGTGTTGATACCAGCGGACGTTCTGGCGGTTTAGTATTAAACAGAAACAATGCTATTGGCGGTACTACTTGGACTTCAAACGCTATTTTCACTCCTCCTGCAAATACTACAAGCCAATTATGGCCGCGTGTAGCAGTATCGGGTAACTATTTAATTGCTATTGCAAACTACCAAGATTCTTCAGCCAATCAACCAAACTACATCGTAAAAAGTGGTGTACGTGCTCCATTGGTTTATTCACGTTATGATTTAACTACCAATACTTGGGTTGATGAGGACAAAACCTTACCTGGTTACGACACTACTTTATTACAAGAAGGTGGAACCGATAATTATTCTATTGATGCAAAAGGTAATACTGTTGCCATTGCATTAGGTGGCGTATTCAATAGCTTAGTTTTATGGAAGTCAACCGACAATGGTGCTACCTGGAACAGAACTATTCTGGATACCATGCCTGCAGATTTCGTATTTGATAGAGACACCTTGTTGTCAAGAACTGTAAATAACGGTCATGTACATGTTGTTATTGACAACAATGATAATGCACATGTATTTAGCGGTATTGCAAGAGTTAGTGACAGCATCATGAACGATGGTTCATATACATTTAGCTGGGCCAGAGGAATTGCAGGTATAAATGATGGCATTCTACACTGGAGCGAAAACTTGGTTGATTCGGGTTTAAGAATTGTTGCTACAGCAATTGGTCCAACTATTAACGACTCTGCTTTGGCCGCTTCACCATTTGATGCTGCAAATCGTTACAATATTTCTAACTCAAACTGGCCGAGTACAGCAATTGATGCACAAGGAAGAATTTTCTTAGTATACTCAGCATTGGTGCCTACTGATGATAACGGACAAGGTGCAAACTACCGTGATATTTTATGTACTTACAGCTCTGACAATGGTGTAACCTGGAGCTATCCGGTGAATTTAAGTTCATGGTTAGGTTTTAACCGTGAAGAAATTTATCCTATGGCGGCACGTTTTGCAGGTGAGCGTTTACACGTGAGCTATTTGTACAAATCTACTATCGGTTCAACTGTTCCAAACGATAATACTGAGGCATTTGAAATTTATGACTTAAACATTCCTGTTGAGCAAATTTTAAATAACAAAGTTGGTTTAGCTGAGCGTACGAATGATTTATTTACTATCAGCCAAAACTATCCAAACCCATTCAACAAATCAACCGTTATTCCGGTTGTATTAAATCGTGCTGCTGACGTGAATGTAACTGTAGTAAACATGGTTGGTCAAACCGTTTACAACAAAAACTTCACTAACAATAATAGCGGTATCAACAACTTTGAAGTTGAAATGCCATCGGCTAAGCCGGGTGTTTATTTCTACACTGTTGAAGCAGGTGACTTTAAAGTAACCCGCAAAATGATTGTAGAATAATTCAACCATAATCATTTATTTTGAAAGGCATTCGGTACTCCCGAATGCCTTTTTTATTTTCTATTGAAAACACAAACAAATCAGCCGGTTAAAGCCATGCGCAATGTACTTATTGCAGGAATTGCAATAATGGTACTCAAATTTGTGGCTTACTTCATCACCCATTCCAATGCCATTTTAAGTGATGCATTAGAATCAATTATTAATGTTGTGGCCGGTGCATTTGCATACTATAGCGTACTTTTAGCCGCTAAACCAAAAGATCTTGATCATCCATACGGACATGGCAAAATTGAATTTATTTCAGCCGGTTTTGAAGGAGGATTAATCTTGATTGCCGGGCTGCTTATTATCGTTAAATCCATCATGAATTTGTTACATCCCATTGCGATTGAACATTTAGATGTAGGTGCATGGATGACGGCTGTTGCGGGTGGTATTAATTATTTTTTGGGCAGGTATTTGATTCGTGTTGGTGAAAACCAAAAATCACTCACCCTCATTGCCGATGGAAAACACTTACAAACTGATACATGGAGCAGCTTGGGTTTGGTGGCCGGAGTGTTGATTATTTACTTTACCGGATATACCTTTTTAGACAGCGTTTTTGCCATCCTATTTGGTATATTAATTATGGTAACAGGATTTAAATTGGTACGGAAATCACTTGCGGGATTAATGGATGAAGCTGACGAAAGTGTGATTAGAGAAGTGATAGCTGTGCTCCAAAAACACCGTAAAAAAGAATGGATTGACATTCATAACTTACGCATACAACAATACGGTTCGAGTTATCATATTGATTGCCACATCACTTTACCTTGGTACAACAATTTACAAACTTCACACGATGAACTGAAAAATATTGAAGACCTCATTATTGATCAATTTCATGACCAAGTGGAGTTGTTTATTCATGCCGACCCATGCATACCGGAATCCTGTAAACTTTGTGAAATAAATTGTGAAGTAAGGCAGCATACATTTGAACAACGTTTACCTTGGACACTTGAAAATGTGCTCAAAAACGAGAAACATACCTTGTAATGAATTAAAATATTTTCCCCGGATTTAAAATCAAATTCGGATCAAATGCTTTTTTAATATTTCGCATTAATTGTAATTGCACTTCGGGCATCACCACTTGCATGAATGGCTTTTGCACCAGACCAATTCCATGCTCACCACTAATGGTTCCGCCTAACTTTTTACAACATTCAAAAATCTCTACAATAGCTTTAGGAATCTCATGGTTCCATTGCTCATTCGATAAATGGTCTCTTAAAATATTTACATGTAAATTTCCATCACCTGCATGTCCGTAACACACCGTGCGAAAACCATATTTACGACCAATTGATTTTACCGTATGAAACAACTCTGGCAAAGAGGCACGAGGCACAACCGTATCTTCTTCTTTGTAGATATTATTAAATTTGGTGGCCTCGCCTATGCTTCGTCTCAATCGCCAAAAATATTCTTTCTCGTCAGCTGTTTGGGCAAATAATACTTCACCACTTTCATGCGCAAACAACACTTCACTAATGGCCTCACATTCTTTCATCATCAACTCTAAATCATTTCCATCAACTTCAATTAATAAATAGGCTTCAATACCACTGGGTATATCAAAAGAAATATTTAGCATGTTGGCCGACAAAAGAAATCCTTCAGGCTCGATAAACTCACACGCACTAGGATTACATCCTGCTAAAAATATTCCGTTTACCGCTTCACAAGCCTTTTCAGGCGAAGCAAACGGAGCAAGTAATAACAGCGTTTGTTGCGGATGAGGAATGAGTTTAAGCACAATTTTGGTAACAATGCCAAGAGTGCCTTCACTTCCAATCATAAGGTGTGTAAGGTTATATCCGGTTGAATATTTTAAGGTGTTGGCTCCTGTCCAAACAATATCTCCACTCGGCAAAACCACTTCTAAATTTAATACATAATCACGCGTGGTTCCATATTTTAAAGCACGCGGACCACCACTTGCATGTGCAATATTTCCACCCAAAAAACAACTTCCTTTACTTGCAGGATCTGGTGGATAAAACAATCCCTTTTCTTTAACGGCTTGTTGCAATACCTCATTAATTACTCCCGGTTCAACCATTACTTGGAAATTTTTCTCATCAATGGAAATGATTTCATTGAATCGTTCCATGGCAATTACAATTCCACCATGAACCGGCAAAGCAGCGCCACTTAAACCAGTTCCTGCCCCACGAGGCGTAACCGGAATATGATGTGCATTGCAATACCGCATAATTTCAGCTATTTCTTGCGGTGTTCGCGGCTTAATCACTACTTCAGGCGTATAACTTAAATCTTCGGTATAATCTTTACTGTAAGGTGCTTTATCTTCTTCCGAAATAATGACAAACGCTTGTCCAACTATTTGCTGAAACACTTTTATTTGCGATTCGGATACTTTGTTATATTGCATTTACAATTATAACCACAGAGGCACAGAGACACAAAGAATGTTGGAAAAAGAAAGAAACAACTTAAGTAAAATAATTTTGGACGCATCCATTGAGGTACACAAACAACTAGGTCCCGGTTTGTTGGAGAGTGTCTATGAAATATGTTTATGTAAAGAATTATCAAGCAGAAAGGTAAAGTATGAAAGGCAAGTATATTTGCCCGTTACATATAAAAATGAAATCTTAGATGTTGATTTTAGGTTAGATATTCTTGTAGAAAAAGAAATCATCATTGAAATTAAAGCCGTTGAGACAATACTTCCGGTGCACCATGCTCAATTGCTTACTTATCTGAAATTGCATCATAAAAGGCTGGGATTATTAATTAATTTTAATTCCCCCAAATTAATTGATGGTTTTAAACGAATAATAAATGGTTATGAAAATGAAAAATAAACTGATATTAACACTGTGCCTTTGTGCCTCTGTGGTTATTTCTTCTGCACAAAATGAAATCACCCTAGAAGACATTTGGACCAAAGGAACCTTTAGCGCCAAAGGAGTTGCCGGATTTAATTCCATGAATGACGGCAAATATTATTCGGCACAAGACCAAGAAGGAAACATCATCCGATATGGATTTGCAGATGGCAAACCGGTTGATACCATTTTAAGTAAATCAGCTGCAAATATTGCCCGTTATTCATACCGATTTAATGCCGATGAAAGTAAACTCTTGTTAGAAAATAACTTCACACAAATTTACCGCCACTCTTATGCAGCCAATATTTATGTGTATGACTTAAAAACAAAAAGTTTGTCTCAGCCCGTAAAAGATATGGTAATGCTGGCTGAGTTTTCGCCTGATGGAAACAAAATTGCCTACGTAAAAAATAATAACTTATATTATTACGACTTACGACAAAAAAAGGAAATTGAAATCACCCAAGACGGATTATCCAATCAAATTATTAATGGTGCAACTGATTGGGTATATGAAGAAGAATTTGCATTGAGCAAAGGTTTTTACTGGAACAGCAGCGGAACCCAATTGGCTTTTTACCGTTTTGACGAAAGCAAGGTAAAAGAATTTAGCATGACCATGTTTGGTAAATTATATCCTGAAGAATATAAATTTAAATACCCAAAAGCAGGCGAGGCGAATTCGGAAATACAAATTATTGTTTACAACCTCAACTCAGGTAAAAAACAAAATATCAATATTGGTGAAGAAAAAGATATTTACATTCCAAGAATTCACTGGACCAAAAATGAAAACACCTTATTTATTCAACGCCTGAATCGCTTGCAAAACAAACTGGAATTACTCAGCACAAACACATCCAACGGCAATACCAATATCATCTATACCGAAGAAAATAAAGCCTATATTGATGTTCCTGAAATTACTTTTTTAAAAGACGGAAAAAGTTTTATCATCAACAGTGAAAAAAGCGGATGGAACCATTTGTATCACTACCAGCTTAATGGCAGTTTAATTAAACAAATCACCCAAGGCAATTGGGATATAGATCAGTTTTACGGGGTGGATGAAAAACGTAAATTGGTGTATGTTTCAACTTCAGAAATCAACTCGGCCGAACGTTATGTGTATAGCATCAGTTTAGACGGAAAAAATAAAAAACAACTCACCACTAAAAAAGGCTGGAACAGTGCCACATTTAATGCTGATTTTACATTTTTCTTGTGGAGTTACTCCAACATCAATACTGCACCATACTATGCATTATGCAATGCAGCAGGAAAAGAATTGCGTGTATTGGAAGACAATAAAGCCTTGATGCAAAAATTATCAAACCATCAACTTGCGCAAGCTGAAATGAGCACAAGTTTAAATGCTTACAATGAAAGTTTAAATACCTTCACCATCAAACCGCCTCAATTTGATGCGCGTAAAAAATATCCGGTGCTGATGTATGTGTATGGAGGACCCGGACATCAACTGGCAGTAAACCGTTGGATGGGCGCAAATTATTTTTGGTACCAAATGCTTGCTGCAAAAGGTTATATCATTGTTTGTGTTGATGGTAGAGGAACCGGATTCAAAGGTGAAGCATTTAAAAAATCAACCTACCTACAATTGGGTAAATATGAAATTGAAGACCAAATTTATGTAGCCCAACAATTGGGTAAATTACCTTACGTTGATGCCAACAGAATTGGAATTTGGGGTTGGAGTTTTGGAGGCTATATGGCCAGCTTAGGCATTAGCAAAGGAGCAGATGTGTTTAAGGCGGCCATTGCCGTTGCTCCTGTAACCAACTGGAGGTACTACGATAATATTTACACCGAACGTTTTATGCGCACACCTCAAGAAAACGGTAAAAACTATGACGAAAACTCACCCATCAATCATGTAGAAAAAATAAAAGGGAATTACTTAATTATTCACGGCACAGCCGATGATAATGTTCATTTTCAGAATGCAGTTGAAATGGTAAATCAAATGATTAAGAAAGGAGTGAAATTTGATAGTGAATATTATCCGAACAGCAACCATGGTATTGGTGGAGGCAAAACCCGTTTGCATTTGTATGAACGTATGACGAGATTTATTTTAGAAAAATTGTAATGAGAAAAAAACTTCAACCGTTTATTGATTTGCTGTTTACCCTTGTTATTTTGTTTGCAACCATGGTTGTACTTTACTTCATGATGCTTGGACTTACATTATTAAATTGAATTTGCATAATTGCACCTTAAGTTTATATTGCAAGTAAATATCGTTTTATTATGAGTCAATCAAAAGGACACCCAAAAGGATTATACCTATTATTTTTCACCGAAATGTGGGAGCGCTTCAGCTACTATGGCATGCGCGCCATTTTCACTTTGTTCATGATTAAAGCGTTGGTTTTCGATAAAACCTTTGCTTCAGAAATTTATGGCAGTTATACTGGATTGGTTTACCTCACTCCACTTGTTGGTGGTTATGTAGCCGACAGATATTGGGGTAATCGTAAATCTATATTGGCAGGTGGATTACTCATGGCCATTGGGCAATTTTGTATGTTCATCTCTGCTTCTAATTTTCAAAACGCAGCCTTTGCACAACCCATGTTATTTGTTGGTTTAGGATTTTTAATTTTCGGTAACGGGTTTTTCAAACCAAATATTTCAACCATGGTAGGGCAATTGTATGCCGAAGGCGATAAACGAGTAGACTCCGCCTTTACCATTTTTTATATGGGTATTAACTTAGGTGCATTCTTCGCACCATTGGTTTGTGGAGGCTTTGGAGATACCGGAAATCCTGAAGATTTTAAATGGGGCTTCTTGGCTGCTTGTATTGGTATGGTGATTAGTATTGTATCGTTCGAATTACTAAAAAACAAATACATAGTTACACCAAGCGGTGAAGGCATTGGAATGAAACCTGCTAAAAAAGATATTGGCAACGAAGCAAAATCGCCTAAAATGCCACTTTCGCATATCTTAATATGGATAGTTGGCTCTATTGGTTTGTTTGTGTTGTTCTTCAATGTAATGGATTTAGGTTTGATTGGTTCATCCATTTTTGCAATTACCATTATTGGTCCTGCAGCCATCATAACAGATAAATCATTAAGCAAAACAGAGAAAGAACGTATTTGGGTAATTTACATCTTAGCGTTTTTTGTTATTTTCTTTTGGGCTGCCTTTGAACAAGCCGGTGCCTCGTTAACATTTTTTGCTGAAGAACAAACCGATCGTCATTTGTTCGGAACAGAAATTCCGGCCAGCTTTTTCCAAGCCATTAATGCGGTGTTAATTGTAATTCTCGCTCCGGTTTTTGCCGCCATTTGGACATTCCTTGGCAACCGCAATTCAGAACCTTCATCACCTACCAAACAAGCATTTGGATTGTTGTTTTTATCCATCGGTTATTTGGTGATTGCATTTGGAGTGAAAGGCATAGACCCAACCATCAAAGTAAGCATGATGTGGTTATTCAGTTTGTACTTATTACATACTATTGGTGAATTGTGTTTATCACCAATTGGTTTAGCCATGGTAGTAAAACTTGCTCCTGCTAAATTTGCTTCATTATTAATGGGAGTATGGTTCTTATCAACTGCTGCAGCCAATAAATTTGCAGGTACTTTAAGTGGTTTATACCCTGATCCGTCAAGGCCTACACCACCTTCTTTCTTAGGTTTTGAAATTACCGGATTATATGAGTTTTTTATGGTGTTCGTTGTATTATCCGGCATTGCTTCTCTCATCTTATTTGTGTTGAGTAAGAAGTTGCAAAAAATGATGCACGGCATCGCATAAAGATTCCTAAATCAATCTAATAAATTCCTTCAAGTTGATGTTTCTAAACCATTCGAAACTGTCAACTTGTAGGATTTTTTTTATATGGTTAGTTGGTAAAGGGATTAGTTGGTAGTTGGTAGTTGGTAGTTTGTAGTGGTTAGTTTGAAGTTCTTGAAAACCGGTCAACACTATTCAGGGATGTTCAGGAGAATTGAAAGATTACAAGATTGAAAGATTGAAAGATTGAAAACTTAAAACTCAACACTTAAAACTTAAAACTTAAAATTCATCATTCCCACCCGCACCCTGACCCTGAAGGGCACAGCCGCACAAGGATTGATTATTAGCACATTGGCTCATTCACATCTTTTCCAAGGCTGCGAAGTTCGAGTATGGTCATTAAACCAATAAACACTATTCAGGGATGTTCAGGAGAATTGAAAGATTAAAAGATTGAAAGATTGAAAGATTGAAAACTTAAAACTCAACACTTAAAACTTAAAACTTAACACTTAAAACTCATCATTCATAACTCATCACTCAACATGCATAACTTAACACTCAACTCTTCCCCTCTAACTAAAATTTACTATATTGGCAGCCATGACAACAACTCGTAAACATCCTAAAGGACTACCCTACTTGTTTTTTACTGAAATGTGGGAACGCTTTGGCTACTACCTTATGCTGGGCATTTTCTTTTTATATATGACTGATGCCGACAAAGGCGGTTTAGCATTGGATAAAAAGGAGGCAGCAGATATTTTTGGAACTTACATCGCCTTGGTATTTATTACCCCTTTTGTTGGAGGACTTTTAGCCGACAGGGTATTGGGTTATCGCTTGTCCATTTCAATTGGCGGGGTATTGATGGGTTTGGGTTACATGTTGTTGGCCATTCCGGGACAAACTACGTTTTTCATTTCTTTAGGTTTGATGATTATTGGTAATGGATTTTTCAAACCAAATATTTCAACTTTACTGGGTAATTTATACAATGAGCCTCAATACAAGGCCAACAAAGATGCCGGATATAACATATTTTATATGGGCATTAATATTGGTGCATTCATCTGTAATTTTTTTGCAGCCTACTTGCGTAATAACTTCGGTTGGGGTTATGCATTTTTTGCAGCAGGTGTAGGTATGTTTGTTGGCATAGCCATATTTTGGGCAGGCAGCAAACATTATAAAGCAGTAGATACCATAAAACCGAGCAAACCGGAGGACATGAGCGTTGGAAAAATTCTTGGCATTGTATTGGTACCGGCTATTATAGCAGGTATTTTAGGCTGGTATATTCCATCCAATATTTTCGGTAGCGACAGTACCGATGCTTTCATTTTTGGAGCAATTCCAATTGTGATATTTTACATTTCATTATTGGTGAGAAGCAGTGATGAAGACCGTAAACCTATTTCGGCATTACTGGCCATTATGGGTGTGGTGGTTATTTTTTGGGCCATATTCAAACAAAACGGAACAGCGCTTACCACTTGGGCGGAGAGTTATACCAACAGAGAACTGCCGGCTTCAGTAGTGCCAACCACAAAAGCCTTAGGCATGGTGCAAGAGGTTACCTATACCAAAGACACTGTTATTGCAGTGGATGAACAATTCCGGACCATTAAAGGTACTGATGGCAAACCCTTGAAAGAAATCAACTACCCACATTATTTTAAAAATATTCCTCCGGAACAATTGCCTCAAGAAGGCGGTTCAATGCAATTGATTTCTACAGAATTATTCCAATCCATAAATCCGTTTTTTGTGGTGATTCTTACTCCATTGGTGGTAGGATTTTTTGCCTTATTGCGCAGAAAAGGAAGAGAACCCGGAACCGCAGCAAAAATATTTTGGGGTTTATTGATTACTGCAATTTCAACCACGGTAATGATTGCCGCAGTTGCAGTGGGAATGAATGGTGCTGAAAAAGTTTCGGCCTGGTGGTTAATTGGCACTTACGGAGTAATTACAGTTGGTGAATTATGTTTGAGTCCAATGGGGTTATCATTGGTGTCAAAATTGGCTCCTCCCCGCTTAACCGCATTAATGATGGGCGGATGGATGCTCAGTACTTCTATTGGAAACAAACTCAGCGGAGTATTGGCCAGCCTATGGGATACCTATGAAAACAAACAATGGTTTTTTACCGTAAACTGTATTATTGTTTTAATAGCAGCCTTGGGCATTATGGCCATGCTAAAGTGGTTAACCAAAATTATTAAAGAACACGGAGCATAGGGTTTTGTTCCCTTACCAATAAACCGTTAATTTGCATACGATGAAAAACTACCAACCTCCTCATCTTATCGATTTCAACAAATTGGGTGAAAGCAATATCGGATACCTTTCGGTTGCTGAAAATAAAAATTTACCCTTTACGGTTGAACGTGTTTTTTGGACCTACTATACCCCTGAAAGTATTGTTCGCGGCAGACATGCCCACCATGAAACCGAACAAATATTAATTGCGGTAACGGGAAGAATTATCGTGAATACGGAAGATGCACAAGGCAATATCCAAACCTTTGTGTTAGACGAACCGAACAAAGCGGTTTATATTCCACCTAATGTGTGGCACACCATGCAATACAGCCATACTGCCATTCAATTGGTGTTGGCCTCAAAAGCTTATGATGAGAAAGATTACATTCGGGATCACAATAACTTTTTAAAAGTTTGGGGGAATAAATAATGTCGGGACCAAAAATACATCCTCATGCCATTGTTGAAACCGACCAAATCGGTGATGATACCCGAGTGTGGGCCTTTGTACATATTTTAAAAGGCGCAAAAATTGGTTCGGGCTGCAACATCTGCGACCACTGTTATTTGGAATATGATGTGGTGATTGGAAACAATGTAACCGTTAAATGTGGTATCTACATCTGGGAAAAAACCACCATTGAAGATGATGTGTTCCTTGGCCCGAATGTGGTATTCACCAATAATCCTCGACCAAGAAGTAAACAATACATTGATCATTACAAAACACACATTAAACAAGGGGCTTCAATTGGTGCCAACTCTACCATTTTGGGTGGAGTAACCATTGGTAAATATGCCATGGCAGGAATGGGCAGCGTAATTACCAAAGATGTGCCGGATTATGCATTGGTGTACGGAAACCCGGCCAAAATTAAAGGTTGGGTGGATGAAGAAGGCGATAATTTATATGAAAATGAAGCAGGCTTTTTTACAAATGAAAAAGGCAGACGCTATCAAAAAACAGACAACGGATTAACCCCGGTTCAAGAATAAAAATATGATTCCATTTTTAAGTTTCGAAAAAATGAATGCCGATATCAAGGCAGAAATTTTACCCAACTTTGAACAATTTATTGATAAGGGTTGGTACGTGTTGGGCGATCAAGTTAAACAGTTTGAAAAAGAATATGCAGCTTACTGCAACACACAATATTGCTCAGGCGTAGCCAATGGTTTAGATGCCATCATCATTGCCTTAAAAGCATTAAATATTGGTGAAGGTGATGAAGTGATTGTGCCATCAAATACCTACATCGCTACCTGGTTGGCGGTTAGTTTTGTGGGTGCAAAACCTATTCCGGTTGAACCGCGTTTGGCTACCTACAACATCAATCCTGATTTAATTGAAGCAGCCATCACCCCAAAAACAAAAGCCATTATTCCGGTACATTTATACGGACAATGTTGCGAGATGGATGCCATTATGCAAATCGCACAAAAACATGGCTTATATGTGATTGAAGATAACGCCCAATCGCAAGGTGCAACCTTTAATGGAAAAGTAACCGGCAGTTTCGGACATATTAATGCCACCAGCTTTTACCCGGGTAAAAACCTTGGTGCATTTGGTGATGCAGGCGCAATAACGACCAATGATGAGGCCTTGTGGACCCAAACTAACACCATTAGGAATTACGGTTCACAAAAAAAATACTACAACGAAATTCGCGGCATGAACAGCCGATTGGATGAATTGCAAGCGGGATTGCTTTCCATAAAATTAAAACACCTGAACAATTGGAATCAACAACGCAATCAAATTGCAAAACAATACTTGAATGAATTAAACCATACAGGCGATATCATTTTACCAAGTATTGCTCCGGGGGCAACTTCGGTGTTTCATTTGTTTGTGATTCGCACACAAAAACGTGATGCCTTACAACAATACCTTAATGAAAATGGGGTGGGAACGTTGATTCATTACCCTGTTCCTCCGCATTTGCAACAAGCTTATGCTGATATGCATTACAAACAAGGTGATTTTCCTTTGGCAGAAGAAATTGCCAAAACGTGTTTGAGTCTTCCTATGTTCCCGGGTTTAACTGCTGAACAGGTAACTCAAGTTTGCAATACCATCAAACAATTTTACCATGCCTAAAATCTCTGTCATCATACCGTGTTATTACAACGAACATAACATACCGGTTACAGGTGAAGCTTTAATTGCGAATGAACAACTGTTTCCTAAGGATGTTACGTTTGAATATGTAATGGTAGATGATGGCAGTAAAGACGGCACGTTTGAAGCACTTAAAAAATTTAAGCAACAGTATCCGAACAAAGTAAAAATTGTAAAACTCAGCGGAAACTTTGGATCCTATAACGCCATTCAGGCCGGTATGAAACATGCTACCGGTGATTGCAATGTGGTAATAACTGCCGATTTGCAAGACCCACCTGAGTTGATGGTAAAAATGTATGATTATTGGTGTAAGGGCGTTAAACTGGTGGTAGCCAACCGAGACGAAAGAGAAGACAAATGGACCTCACGCTTATTTGCCGAACAATACCAAAAGTTAATTCGCAAATATGCTTTACCCAATTTACCCAAAGGAGGTTTTGATTACTGCTTATTTGATGCGCAACTGCGCAACCAAGTGGTGGAAATGAATGAAAACAACACCAACTCCTTGTACTTACTCATGTGGATGAAGTATGATTACGTATCCATCCCCTACACACGTAAAGCCAGAGCCATTGGTAAATCAAGATGGACCTTGCAGAAAAAAGTAAAGTTGTTTATTGATTCGTTTGTTTCATTTTCTTACGCACCGCTACGTTTAATTACCATCATTGGTTTATTGTTAGGTATGGTTTCTTTTACCTACGCTTTGTTTGTGATTACTGCTCGATTATCGGGGTTGATTGAAGTGGAAGGTTGGACCAGCATGATGGTGGTATTTCTATTAATCTCTTCCTTCCAAATGATGGCCATTGGAATTATTGGGGAATACTTATGGAGAAACCTGGAAGCCTCAAGACAACGCCCGCCTTATATCATTGATCAAGTATATGAATAAATACTTCACCCCAAGAAATATCACTTATGGGGTTTGGTTTTTACTCATCTTATTACTCACCCTATTTTCAGAAAACATCATTATTTATGATGGTTTAGGTTGGGATGGAAATATTTACTACCAACAGATTGTTGAACATCATCAAAACTTTACCAAACATAATTTTGATGCGTATTATTTTCACCGTGCATTCATTGGC
>JBKDBG010000073.1:0-12417 GCA_046314755.1 Bacteroidota bacterium
ATGTAAAGTTATTTACAGAGCACCTGAACCGGCCGATTTTGACAGAAGCGAAAAAATTGTGATTATTGGCAAAATGAACGGAGAAACCTTTGAAGCCAGTAAAATATTATTGAAATGCCCTAGTAAATATAACGAAGGACAAGCTCCTCAAACCTAATTTGAATTCATACATAAACATTGATTATATCACTAATCAATACTTGAATAAAGGTGCACAAATGCACCTTTATTTTTTACTTTTGCTGCAACAAAAAAATACATGAACAACGAAGTACAATTTTTAGGCGAGCGCCTCATATTTGGTAATATTGGTCATTTGGCCGTGGTTATTTCATTTGGAACTGCAATAATGGCTACCGTAGCGTATTATTTTGCAGCCCAAAATACAGAAGATAAAAGTTGGTTAAAAATTGCAACAGCCGCTTTTTATACCCATACCTTATCTGTATTAACCATTATTGGCACTTTATTCCTAATTATTAAACTTCATTTGTTTGAATACCATTATGCATGGCAACACTCATCAATAGATTTGCCGGCTGAGTACATGATTTCATGTTTTTGGGAAGGCCAAGAAGGAAGTTTTCTCCTATGGATTTTTTGGCATGTTGTTATCGGACTCATTTTGTTACGAACTGCACGCAATTGGAAAAATGAAGTAATGGCCGTGTTAATGCTTTGCCAAATTGTACTTACCTCCATGTTACTTGGAGTAAAAATTTGGGGATATAAAGTTGGCAGCAGTCCTTTTGAATTGTTGCGCAATGCCGTGCAAGGTCCAATCTTTAAACAACCCGATTACCTCAGTAAAATTACAGACGGTAATGGACTTAATCCATTGTTACAAAACTATTGGATGGTGATACATCCGCCAACCTTATTTTTTGGTTTTGCCACCACCATTGTTCCGTTTGCATATGCTATAGCAGCCCTTTGGAAAAAGGATTACACCAACTGGGTAAAGCCGGCATTACCATGGGGCCTCATTAGTGTCATGGTGTTAGGTACCGGCATTATTATGGGTGGATTTTGGGCCTATGAGAGTTTAAGTTTTGGTGGATATTGGGCATGGGATCCGGTTGAAAACGCATCGTTGGTTCCTTGGTTAATATTAATTGCAGGAGTACACGTTTTAATTATCTATAAATCAACAGGAAATTCACTCATACCAGCCATGTTATTACTGGTTGCAACATTCTTATTGGTATTGTATGCAACATTCTTAACACGCAGCGGCATATTAGGTAACGCTTCCGTTCACTCATTTACCGATTTAGGTATGAGCGGTCAATTGTTGTTATTTATTTTTATGTTTTTAGGCCTATCGATTTTCTTATTCATCAAAAGGTGGAAAGAGATTCCTAAAAGTGAAAAAGATGAAGATGCTTACACACGTGAGTTTTGGATGTTTATTGGAAGTTTGGTGTTAATGATTTCTGCATTTCAAGTTATTTTAACCACCTCTATTCCGGTATTTAACAAAGTATTTGGAACCAATATGGCTCCTCCAAGCGATGTAATCGGGCACTATAACAAATGGCAAATGCCAATGGCCATTATTATAGCAGTGCTTACCGGTGTTGCACAATTGTTAAAATACAAAACCAATAAAAAAGAAGCGCTTATACCTATTCTTACGCAAGCAGCCATAGCCTTGGTACTTACCGTTGGTGCAATGTTCTTTTTTAAACTCAACAACTGGTTTTACAGCGGATTGATGTTTGCAGGTTTGTATGGATTTGTAGCAAATGCGTATGCCATAAAACCCTACTTATCAGGTAAAATAAAAATGGCCGGAGCAAGTGTTGCACATATCGGTTTTGCCATATTGTTAATTGGTGTATTGGTTTCTTCAGCCAATAAAAAGGTAATTTCTATTAATCAAACAGGCGCACAACTCAACCCTGAGTTTGATGCACAAGCCAATATGGAACATGTTTACCTTGAAAAAGGAAAAGCATTAAGAATGGCTGATTATGAAATTGAATACCGCAAAGATTCTATGCATTGGGTGAACAATTATTACCAAGTTCACTATAAAAAAATCATTCCTGAAAACAACACAGTAGATTACGAATTTGATCTATACCCTAATGCACAAATCAATCCTAAAATGGGCTTGGTGGCCAATCCTGACACCAAACATTACTTTTCGCATGATGTGTTTACATATGTAAGTTCTGTACCGAAAGAAAAGTCGAGTAAGTTTGTTCACGAAAAAACACATGTGGTAAAACCCGGTGACACCATTTATACCAACAATGGATATGCTGTATTGGAAAAAATAAACTCGAATATGAATGGCAATGATGTAGACATGAACAACTTGAGTTTATTGGTTTCGGCTGAATTGAAAGTGCATACGTTAAATGGAGTATACAATGCTACGCCAATGTATGGAATAAAAGAAAATGCCGAAGTAAATTTTGAGAGCATTGTAGATGAGGCCGGTTTACGATTTAAATTCATGAAAGTGAATGGCAGTGAAAAAACCATTACCATTGAAACAGCCGAAAGAGATAACAGTGGAGACTTCATTATTATGAAAGCCATTGTTTTCCCTTGGATTAACTTAGTTTGGGGCGGTACGATTATAATGATAGTTGGCTTCCTGATGGCCATTTATAGACGCATTGAAGAATACCGCAGAACCATAGCCAAATAAAATATGACATTGTAATTTGAAAAGTTTTGTTGAACTTTGGTTCAACAAAATCCCCTAATTAATTAAATTACAATACGGTGAGCATTGAATCAGTTGTTATTATTGGCTCGGGAAGAGCTGCTACATGCATAGGTAAAGCCCTACGCCAAAAGGGAATTGAAATAGTCGCGGTTTACAGCAGAAACATCCATCATGCAAGGGTGTTGGCAAAGGAGTTAAATGCCTTCGCTACTGATTCCATTCAAAATTTACCCGACCATGCCGATTTATATTTGATTGCCTTGAGTGATGAGGCCATTCATGGTATTTCACAACAACTGAATGTAAACGGACTCATTGTACACACCTCAGGAAGTGCCGATTTAGAAGCATTGGAGCACAAAAAACGTGCAGGTGTATTTTATGCCCTTCAAACCTTTAACAAACATATTCAACCCGATTTTACCGAAATACCTATTTTAATTGAAACGAACAACAATGCCGATGGTAAGTTGCTGAAACATTTAGCCTCGCGCTTATCAAACCGAATTTACGAGGTAAACAGCAAACAACGCCAGGCATTGCATGTTGCTGCCGTGTTTGCCAATAATTTTACCAATCATTTGTTTGGAGTAGCTCGTACCTTGTTGGAGAATAATAACCTTCCTTTCGAACTGATTGTTCCGCTCATGCAGCAAACCACTGAAAATGCCATACATAATCATCCGTTTGATGTACAAACCGGACCTGTAGTGCGAAAGGATTATGGCACAATCATGATTCATATTGAATTATTAAAAGACTATCCTGAATATCGACAGTTGTATGAATTGTTGAGTCAGAGCATTGTTAAACAACTGGAAACACATAAAGCAAAAACCGCATAAGTTTCATTGAGGTTGTTATATTTGAAGGTTTATCAAACAACATGAATAATTTAAATTTAACAGCCATAAAGGGTTTTATATTTGATGTAGATGGTGTGCTTACTGATGGAAGCATAATTGCATTAGCCAGTGGAGAACAAGCCCGCAATTTTTGCATAAAAGATGGTTATGGAATTGAACGTGCATTATTAGCAGGCTATACCGTAGCCATTATTAGCGGTGGCAATCAAGAAGGCGTAAAAAAGCGACTCGAATTTCTTAAAATCAAACATATTTATTTGGGTTCAAAAAATAAAATTGACGACCTCAATCATTTGTGTGAATCAACCGGATTAAAGCCGGAAGAGTTTTTATATATGGGTGATGATTTACCCGACTATGATGTAATGCAACTCACCGGAATCCCATGTTCACCGGCAGATGCAACCGATGAAATCAAACAAATAAGCAAATACATATGTAAGCTGCCGGGCGGTAAAGGATGTGCGCGTGAAGTGATTGAAATGGTAATGAAATCACAAGGTACTTGGAGAAAATTTGAACATGAAAATATCAACAACTGATATTCGTTATTTAACTATGAAACACCTTAAACTAATTTTGATTGGTATACTGTTATTCGCGCAATACGCCTTGCATGCGAATCGTGTATTAATTCCCATGGAGCCTAATCAAAAAAATCACCTTAAAGCTTATGGCATGGCTTATTGGGTATTAAATAAAGATTTAGATGTTGATTGGTTATTAAACTATCGTGACGGAAGTTTTTTATTACCTCACACCGATGCCATAGAAAAAGAATGTAGAATAAGAGGAATTAGTTATGAGGTGATAAGTGAAGCTGAAACCGGATTAATTTTAACGGAAATAGCGAAGCCCGATGCCAATATGGAGTTGGTGAAATTACACAAAGCACCCAAAATTGCCGTTTACTCTCCTAAAACCAAACAACCTTGGGATGATGCGGTAACATTAGTGCTTACTTATGCTGAAATACCTTATGAAACCATTTTTGATGATGAAGTATTAGAAGGTAAATTACCCACTTTCGATTGGTTGCATTTGCACCATGAGGATTTTACCGGTCAATACGGAAAATTTTGGGCCTCATTTCAAAACACTGCATGGTACCAAGCTGAGGTAAGAGAAGCTGAGGCAATGGCCATAAAACATGGATTTAAAAAAGTGAGTGAATTAAAACTTGCCGTGGCAAAAAAAATAAGAGATTATGTAGCGGGAGGTGGATTTTTATTTGCCATGTGCAGTGCAACCGACAGTTATGATATTGCCTTAGCTGCTGATGGTGTAGATATTTGTGAAGGCATGTTTGATGGTGACCCGGCCGACCCAAGTGCTGATAACAAATTAAACTTTAACAACACTTTTGCCTTTAAGGATTTTCGCTTAAAAATGAACCCGTATGAATATGAGTATTCATACATTGATGCGACTCCGGAAACTCGCCCGGTTACGGAACAAAACGACCTATTTACTTTGTTTGATTTTTCGGCAAAATGGGATGTGGTGCCAACCATGTTGTGCCAAAACCACACCAAAGTAATTAAAGGATTTTACGGACAAACAACCGCTTATCGCAAGCAGTTTATTAAAAGCGATGTATTGGTAATGGGTGAAACAAAATCATTAGGTGAAGCGCGATACATACACGGCACATTTGGTAAAGGAACTTGGACCTTTTATGGAGGCCATGATCCGGAAGACTATCAGCATCAAATTGGCGAACCGCCTACAGATTTAAACCTGCATCCAAACTCGCCCGGCTATCGGTTGATATTGAATAATATTTTATTCCCATCAGCCAAAAAGAAGAAGATGAAAACTTAGTGCTGTACGATAATTTTTTTAGATATCATTAATCCATCGTTTTCTAACACCAATACATAAACGCCATTATAGAGCATGGATACATCCATTTGTCCATTGGTGATTCCGCTTTGTTGCAATCTGCCCATCATATCAAATAATTTAAATTGGATGGAGTGTTTAGGCAAGCCCTCTAATTGAAGGAGCTGATTTGCAGGCACAGGAAATACCTTAATATTTTTCAAACTCAACAATTGTTCTTGCAAACCGGTTTGAGGAGAAGCCTTTCTGATACAAGCTTTCCATTGTTGCGTTTTAGCGCCATCTTCGGAAGTAATATTCCATGTGTAGGTTCCATTTTTTATCGGAATATATTTTTGTTCTTCAATATTGGATGATGATGCGTCAAATAATTTAAACTTCAGCCAAGCACTATCGGCATCCATATCATGCGGAATTAAAAAATAATATGTTTTGTGTTCATAATCCAAAATGGTGCTATCCTTGATGGAACCGGCCAATTCAGCCTGCCAGCAATCGGTATTACCCATGGCTATACCATTTGATTTAGGTGCACCTAACATACGAACAACACTGCTATCAACCACATAATTTCTAACTTGCAATGCACTCACGTAGAGTTCTGAAGTTTCATTATCATCATCGGCAAACATTAAAAAACCTTGATCATCACCGGAACGCGAACTGTTCCATACGGCCCATCTTCCTGCATCACTAATGGGTGTTGCACCAATAAATTGTCCGTTTAGGTATTTGTTGATTTTTAAATTTAAACCATCCACCGAAAATGTAATTCGATGCCAAACATTGGGTGTAACCAATCCATGATACGATTCGCTAATTCCAATTTTTCCTGACGGATTAATAAATAAATCTGCATCATTCCAATTACGTGTACTGCTTTGAAACAAGGAAACCCATTTACCCGTTGAAGAAGCAGGCAGCAGCAAATCCATAATCACCGTAAAGCTTTGATCAAGCACACCAAATTCTTCCACCCTAAAGTTATTGAATACCATTAATCCATTGGCAGGATCAAATGCCGGAACCTTCATCACCACTTTGTTTTCACCTTCAATCATGGGAACGCCAAACACACTGCAGGAAGCAAATGATGGTTGCTGTGACAAAGGAGGGTCAATGTAATTATATGAACGAATTTGAGAACCAACATGCGTTGAAAATAAATTTCCGTTAAACAAATAGTTAGCAGTGGTTAAGGAATCATAACTTACACCTTGTTCATTGTAACAAATAAATCTTCCACTCTCCCATGGCCTATCGCTTTCTATGGCATCTACTCCGGCATCTACCAATGCTCGCATTCTGTTTTCATTGTTTACGGTAAACACTAAAACTTTTCCGCCTGCGGCATGCACATTATCTCTAAATGATAACCATGATGTATCACCAACCCAATACTCTCCAATTTCAAAAGCATAACATCCCAATTGCATGCATTGCGCATAAAAACTCACATCTTTAACATCCGTTGGATAATTTCCAGCGCTGTACCAAATCCAAGGTGTGTTCGGCAATACTGCTCTAAAATCAGCAGCATCAGCTAATGTGGCAATAGAAGGCAAAATACGATGTGGTGAAGCTCCGGCCTCTTCTATGGCTACTTTCATCGCATCCGGATCATAACTTTTACAATCCAAATACAATTGCGCATCATATTTTTCAGCCAAACGAATTGCATCAGCCAACTTTGGAATACGTAATCCTTTAAATGCATCGCCTCGCCAACCTCCGGCATCCAAAAGTTGCAGCTCGGCATAAGTATAACTGTCTAAATCACCTTTACCATTGGTTGTGCGATAAACGGTACTCTCATCATGAAAAAGAACATACACATCATCTTTGGTTAATGAAACATCTACTTCGGTAAATTTAACACCACATTTGAATAACTCTTCAATAGCCATTAGGGTGTTTTCAGGATATACTGCAGAATATGCCCTATGACCGAAGGGAATATAATTGCATTGGCTAAAATCCATTTGTGGCAGCGTACACTGAGCTTCAACCTGAATATAGGCAAAAAGCATTAGGAAGTAAAAAACAAATCTTCTCATAATAATAGGTAGGGTAATTCAAGTATAGCAGGAATAAGCAACTAAAAAAATGATTGTTGCTTGGCAGATGAAGTTTTAATCTAGAACAGTGAGGAATTTGCCATCAATCAAACATGCGCCACTTCACTCCCATTCTAAAACTTTGGAGTGACACCGGATAATGTGGTGTGTAATAAAAGCCTTCATTTACGATATTCATGTTGGCATGTTCTAATTTAAAAAATACCACCGCGCGTTTTATCATCATACATAAAAACGGATCGATGATGGGATAGTTACCAACACGAATGTGTTCTTGTGCGTAAAACATACGTGATGCCGGACTCCATCCCATGGCATAGAAAGAAGAATTATAAAAGGCATCAAAACCTAACTGAAGGGTGCTGTTATAAAACTTGGTTTGAAAGTAATACCGCACCATTCCACTAAACTCAGGAAGAGGTAAACTGTAATGATTACTTTTTTGCCAATACAATTTGTGGTGAAAATAAAACTTACCCAATTGAAATGTTTTTTCAATTCGGGCTTGCAATATTTGAATGTTTCCGGTGAATTGTGCAGGCAACAAGTTAGAATCAAGGTAAGCCCAATTATTTAATTGAAACAGATGTAAACTGAACACTGCATTATGTTTGAGCGTACGGGTTTGAATGAGTAAATATGGGTGTAAGTTTTGAACTGCTTTAAAATTATTTTCCCAAATAAATTGGTTGCTGTTGAATCGGAAAAAAGTATAATCAGGTTTGTATTGCTGTGCAACTAATCCTAGGTGTACATCCCACTTTGGTGCACGATAACGTATGGCTCCATACAATCTAAAATCGCCTTGGTTAAACCCGCTTAAGGTGTAATTGGCACTTGATTTATAACTTAAAGTGTAGTTGGCATTTTTTTCATGCTCATACTTTAGCGATAAAATGCTGTTTTGAAAATTGCGCACATAGCCGGGCTGGGATATTACTAATGCCTGATGTTGCAACATAAACTCCGCAAACCGGTAACCTTTTTTACCTTCTTGATTTACATATTGAAAAGCAAAATCATTGGTTAGTTTACCAAAATACAGAGAGTCGTAGGTATTGTTTTCTGTTGATGTAAAATATTGATTCGGCAATAAAAAATTCAGCGTATCACCGGCATTGATAAAAATATGACGTTCGTCTTCCACCTTGATTTGATGCATCAATTGCCAGCGTGATTTAAACGCATACAAGGTATCTTCATCGTTTATTACAGTGCTTGCTTCCCCAAACTTATAATATTGTCTAACTGTTGCAAATCGATTGAGGTATTTGTTATTTGATGCATTTAAATTAACCCGTACACTTTTGTTGGCGCCTGTTAGCGCCTCGTAGGTGGAGTCATTTCCAATGCCACCATTTTCATCTACCAACGCTTTGTTATAACCAACCACACCAAGTAATTCGTAGCGCTTGTTTTTGGAGTAATAACGGGTATTAAATAATAAGTTATAGTGACTGGTATTTTGCCTCAACAAAAAACCTTGAGATGTGATGCGTTGATAATCTACTCCAAAACTCCAACGCGGTAAAATATTTTGTGCATGCTTTACTTTTAGGAACATCATTTCCTGTGACCCCTGCGTATAAAATAACTCAGTAAAAGGCTTGGTGGTATTGTAAAATTTAGCATCGGTTGATTTAAACACATAAGCTTCATAAGGATCAAATGAGGCAGAAAAACCGGTTTCTCTATTTACATCAAACAGCAAATTGCGTGAAGCTGTACCAATATTTCCCAAATCTTGAAATACACCCGGGTTGCGGTACAAAGGATGAAATATTTCTGTTTGATCAATGGTACTGTCTAAAAAACGATAAGACAATTCACGATCAACGTCTGATTGTAAAACGTAACGTGTGGTGTATAAACGTGTGGTATCTTGGGCTAATCCAACTTGGAAGTTTCCAATCAAAGCCAACAAAACAACAACAAACCTCATCTTAATTGGACTCCAATCGAACCACACGTGCGGTATAAATTTTATCTTTTGTAACAACTTTAAAAACATATAATCCCGGAGATAAATCGGCATTTTCTTCTATCTGATTTACTCCTTGAGCGAGCGAAATTAATCTTTTTGCAACAAGTTTCCCTGATATGCTCCATACTTCTAATTGAGCTTCTTCAGGCACTAATGTTGGTATACGCAATATTACTTTACCCATGGTAGGATTTGGGAATACCAATAGTTGCTCATTTACCCGATTCGACTCTTGAAGGCCAACATTAAAAGTTGGTTCGAGCACAAACAAACCGTAAGTCATATCGCTGGCCAATATTTTCCCTGAAGGTAAAAAAGGCCAAACACCCCAACATCCTTTATAACCGCCATCATATGGTTTGGGGTAAGTATCGTAATAGGCCACAATAAAAGGATGAGCAGGATCTTGTAAGTTATAAATTTGTACACCACCGTAATACATACTGGCATAAACATAATCACCCATCCAATAAGCATTGTGAGGTGAACCTTCTTCTTTAAACGGTTGATTCACTATTCGAGGCTCACGGATATCTTTTAAATCATATACTTTCATCCCCACACCTTCCGGTGTTTCATCACAAAATAACAAATACCTTCCGCTACTATCTAGCCAACTACTGTGGTTGTATGCATTTTGAGGATAAGGAGGAACAATGGCACTGATTAAAACCGGTGAATCTGCTCGGGTTACATCAACAATAAACAATCCTGCATTTTCACTGCTGCAATAAGCCGTATCGTTTCGCACATAAGCCTCATGAACACGAGCGGCATTGTAGGGCGCGGGAAATAATATCCTACCAATTCGGGTTGGGGCTGTTGGATTTTCTAAACTAATAATATCAAGCGGCCATGCACGTGTGGTTCCTAATGTTGAATCATAAACTTTATTAATGGCCATGTACAAACGTTTACTTTTGGCCTCAATAAAAATGCTATGTGTTAATGCACCCAACGTATCGCTTTCATAAACTTTCACTACCGAATCCGGCAGGTATTGCATATCAAAAATTTGCAGGTTACCTGAATTTAAACATTGATCGCTAACAGCATACAAATAGTGGTGATAAGGATAATAATCACGATTCACACAACGTGTATTGGTGCCGGAAAATCGAGCGCATAAAATAATGGTATCGGGTTGGGTTACATCAAAAAAATAAATGCTATCGGTTGTTCCCGAAATCATGTACTCTTTATTCTTCACGGTATCTTTCCAACCCATTACATCATTCCAAATTTGATCGCCTAATTTGGGTAAAGTGGTATCGTTATAATGTGCTCGCAGTTTGAGATTAAACGAAGCTTGTGCATGTACAAACACACCCCAAAACAGCAGTATAATCAAAACATTAAGCCTCATGTTGCGCAACCTCCAATTCATCATGAATGTAATTCAACACCACATTTTTAAATTGTTCTTCCTCATTAAAAAGCACTTTCACTTCAATGGGTAAATACCATATTGGCAAATCATTTACATGAGGTAATACTTCATTCGACATTAATTTAACCGCATCTTTCTCCGTTGTGATGATGGCTTTTGCATTCGTATTACGGTAAGTTGTTACCAATGTTTGTAAAGTATTGGTATCGTATGGTTGATGATCAGAAAAAGTTAAGGCCACACATTTGGGAAAATGCTGCTTTACCTCATCCAAAAACAAATCGGCTTTGGCTATACCCGCCATTCCTATAACAGTTTCGTGATGAGGCAATGCCAACTGCGAAGCAGCCTGCGTTATCGGCACGAAGTTGCCATACTCAAAGCAAGTAAAAAACACCTGTTGAAATGGTATTGGGTTGAGCTGTTGTATGATGTTTTGTTTTTGTAGTTCGGTTAAATTTGGCGGACATTTTGTAACCACAATTACATGCGCTCTGGCTGCTGCTTTCGATGATTCACGCAACAAGCCTGATGGAAACATAAAGTCGTTATAATATGGCCTAGTGTAGTTGCACAGTAAAATATAAAGTCCTGCCTCAACCGCTAAATGTTGGAAACCATCATCCATTAACACCACTTGCGTGTTCGGGCTGTCACCTAACAAGGCAGGAATTCCAAGCACCCTGCTTTCGCATACGGCAACCGAAATTTGCGGAAACTTTTGATGTATTTGAAAAGGTTCATCACCCAATGATTCGGGTGTACTATCAACACCGGCCAAACGATAGCCTATGGTTTTACGTTTGTAGCCACGGCTTAAAACAGCCGGTTCGTAAGTGGGATAAATTTGTTGAATAAGCCACTCGATGTGAGGCGTTTTTCCGGTTCCGCCTGCTGTTAAATTACCCACGCATATTACAGGGAAATCGAACTTAGCACGGGTATATATGCCTTTTTTATACAACCAATTACGCATGGCTATTGCTGCTGCATAGAGCCAAGTAAAGGGCATCAATAAAAAAACAATTAGTTTAGGCATGCTTTGCCAAATATACAATTTTAATTGGGGGTTAGTTCTTCAATGAGTTTTGCATGTTGCGGATACTGGCTGGTTAAATTTTGCCTACTTCCCAATTCAAAATCTTCAAAATCGAAGCCCGGTGCAACAGTACAACCCACTAAACTGAAAGCGTTTTCAGTTTCGCATCTGGAGCCAAACCAACTGCCCGCTTTAATTACCGTATGAAAAGTTTCACCCTGAACAATATTTCGTCCTAATATATGGGTGATTAAGTTGCCCTCGGTAGTGATTTCATAAATATGTAAAGGGGCACCATCATAAAAATGCCAACACTCATCAGAAGCGATACGATGAAAAGCACTGAATTGGCCATACTTCAATAAGAAATAGATGGATGTGGCTGCGTGACGTGAGCCCTTGAATGTTTCAGGTAAAATAATTTGAGGAAGAAGCAATTCAGCACGATAAATTTCTTTGAATGCTCCTCCCTCAACATGGCTGTTTAGGCCTAATATTTTAATGTAATCGTCAGCAGATAGCATGAGAC
>JBKDBG010000074.1:0-17400 GCA_046314755.1 Bacteroidota bacterium
GCTCTCGTTGCGGTGTTCGTATAAATAATTAAAATGGCTGTGCTCGGGCACGGTAAAACGCTCGTACTGCATAGAGCGTTTGGCACGTGTTAAATCGCCATCGTATTTTTTTAAATAAGTATCTAACGTATCATCGTGCACATCGCTTAAATATTTTAAGAAAAGCATGGTTAGCACATAATCTTTATAAACACTTGGGTCAATACTTCCTCTAAAGGTATCGCATGCTTTCCAAACGGCATCATTAATGTCTTTTTGAGTTATTTTAGTCATGGTAATTATTTTATGGCGTTAATTATTTGTTGCTGAATTTGTTTTTCGCGTAGCAGTTCAATTTTATGCCTCAAGTTTTTTTCTTGGTTGCGCAAATTAGCTATGTTTAAAATAGCTTTCTGTTTAGCAATACTTGGTATGGTAATTTCTAAATTTTCTAACACTTGTTTTGAAATAGATGGAATTGCGGTTCCGATGGCTTGTGCTTTTAATAAAGTTTGTGCGTTTTGGTTATTTAAAAACCAGGCAAGGTAATTGGGTAGTACATTTTCTGTATTTAATCGTATTACAAAGAAAGAAGTAGAAGCAACGGCTGGTTTGTTATGGTTTTCGAAAACGGTAGCAAAGTTTTTTGCACCCTTGGCGGCAAAAAGTACATCACCATTTTTTAATAAGTGTTTTGGAGAAATTTCGTTAGAAAGTAAATCTCCATGAAGTGTGCTTTGTAAGTGTCCAAGTTCGTCAAAATGCTTAACTTGCAGGTAGATAACATCACCATCGCCAAGAGGTTTAGCAAACAATCCAGTTTGAATATTGGTGATATTTTTTATGGTATTCTTCAAAATATTTCTGAGTAATGAAGCTACAAAAATACATAACACTTTCAAATAAGCAAGCTATTTCCACTTTTTTTATTAAGTAGAGGCCCTACAAATTTATATGGTTTTATGTAACCCATGATTGTTTGTAGGTAAAACTTCAAACTCTTTTGGGGCTTGAGAAGGAAGAGTCCCTATTTCTACCGTATTGCTGACCAGAACCAAAAGTACCTTTCGTGAGATAGCATTCCCCTGTCTATGCCTTTTCGTTAATTTGTTCACTATCGTTGTCTTTTATGGTTGCTGGTAACTTCCCCCCGAAACTCAAAATAATAATCATTTCGCAGAATTGAGCCAATTACCCGGTACAGCGGAGTTGTTACAAATGATGGTTTCGTGATATTTTTAATCATTTCACTTCAATGGTTACAACGGAAGCATCATCCGGCATGATGGTTGGTTTATGACATGGATATACATTTCCGTTTTTGTCTAACGCAAATTAATCATCTTATTCATTTTGCCAAATGATTTTATACTTTTAAGTAAGTTACAGGTGGGTGAAAGTGGAATATAGAATCAAGCGGTAATCAATTATCCCCTTACTTCTTCTATGGTTATTTTTCGCGTTTGATCCTGGTTTATGTGGAGTTCCACTTTAATCAAGTGTTCATTTGCCAACAAGGCTTCAATCATTTCCGGCCACTCTATTAAACAAATGTTTCCGCTGTAAAAATAATCCTCGTATCCAATGTCGTAAACTTCTTCCAATTGTTTGATGCGATAGAAATCAAAATGATACAAGGTTTGATGATTTGGGGTGGTGTATTCATTTACCAAACCAAATGTAGGGCTCGATACTTGCTCCTGCACTTGAAGTAAGGCGCAAATTTCTTTGATTAAGGTGGTTTTTCCGGCACCCATTTGTCCGTAAAAGGCCACCAACTTACAGCGTTGTGTAAGCTCAATAATAGCCCTTGCAACTTGCGGCAAATCGGAAACAGAAACGTTGGTAAATTCCATTAAAACTGATACGTGTAAGTGTAATGAACCTTGGTGGTTTTGGCGCCTAAGGCTTCAAACAAGGAATGCATTTTAGGGTTAAAATCTCCAATCCACGAGAGTTCAGAGGAACGCAAATGCTTATCCTTTTTCATGGATTCATAAACCTTAATAATCATACCGGTTTCTAATCCTAAATTTTGGTATTTCGGAATCACCCCAAACACAATGCCTCTGGCACGGGTAATTTTGGCAAAATGTTTAAACCATAAAAATTTCAATTTGGCCACCACATTCATTTTGCCTTTTAAATGCCTAAATATTTGGTTTACATCAATGGTGTTGATATAAAAACCTGCAGGTTCGTTATTGGCATACGCAAACCAAATCAGGTCTTCCCTTAAAATGGGGCGAAGCGCCTTTAATGTATTCAATACACGTTCCATGGTCATGGGTGTAAAATCCGGTCGATGTGCCCATGCCTGGTTATAAATGGTTACAAAATCAGATGCAAACTTTTCAATTTGATGATCTTGATAATGTAAAAACTGATAGGCCGGGTTGTTCAATACACGCGCTGAAATTTTACTGAACCTTTCATAATTGAAATCTTGCTCGGTAATCTCAGAGGTTGATTGCTCAAACAACACTTTAAACCCGTATGCATCAAAAAATTGTTGGTAATAAGGCGGATTGTAATTTTCCAGGTATGACGGATTTTTAAATCCTTGTACCATCAACCCCCAAAACCTATCCTTTTCGCCAAAGTTAATGGGACCATCCATGGCTGTTAAACCCTTTTGGGTGAGCCAATTTTTGCACGTATTAAACAACAAAAAGGCGGCATCTTGGTCGTCAATACATTCAAAAAAGCCCATGCCGCCTGTTTTATTTCCGCTTTGCTCAATATACTTTTGGTTGTAAAAGGCTGCTACCCTTCCAATAATTTCTTGTTGCTTATTCAACAACAACCAGGCACACAACTCCCCTGTTTTGTAAAACGGATTTTCATTTTTATCAAACACCGCATAAACATCCTTATCCAGTGGTGCAATCCATTCTGCATCGTGTTTATATAACTTATGCGGAAATTGGATAAATTCCTTTAGCTCCTGTGGTGTAACTACTTCCTTAATAATCATGTTTATTTTTAATCCTTTACAAACAAATATTTTAGCAATTGTGTATTTTGCAGGCCTCAAAAATATAAAAATATCAATGCTATGCTTCAAATAGGAGACAAATTACCTGAATTCAACCTCATCGGGTATGATGATAAAATGCACTCAAGTTTTGAATATGCCGATAAATATGCATTGGCGATCATATTCACCAGTAACGGTTCGCCTGTTTCTGTGGCCTACAGCAACCGTTTGATTAAGTTATTTGAAAAATACGAAGACGATAACTTAGGCATTATTGGCATCAATTCCAACGACAGTGCACAATCACCGGAAGATAGTTTAGAAAAAATAAAACTGGCTGCCTACCATTATAAACTCGACCAACTTCATTTTATGTACCTAAAAGATGAAACACAAGAGGTAGCTAAAAAATTTGGTGCAACCACCAATCCTGAAGTGTTTTTATTCAACTCAAAAAGAGAGTTGGTGTACAAAGGTGCCATTGATGATAATTGGGAAAGTGAAAGTGCCGTAACCTCTGCTTATTTGGAAGATGCCATTGAAGAAGCGTTGGATGGAATGGAAATTGATTTTCCGGAAATTCCTTGCAATGGCAATCCTATTATTTGGAAAAAATAAGCACAAACCGGCAACATGTATCCTACCATCACTGATTTATTAAAAGACCTGTTCGGTATTCCAATTCCGCTTCCCATTCAAACCTTTGGTTTTTTTATGGCCTTATCATTTGCGGCCGCGTATTACTTTACGGCAAGTGAACTAAAACGTAAAACAGCCCAAGGCTTATTAAAACCAATTTCCAAAATTGTAATTAAAAACAAGCCGGTAACCGCACAACACTACATCACCAATATGCTCACCATGGGCTTAATTGGTTTTAAGTTGCTCGAAATGGTGTTTGATTACGATGCATTGGTAAGCAATCCGCAAGCTTTTATTTTATCAGCCAAAGGAAATGTAATTGGATTATTGATTGGTGCAGCCTGGGGATTTTACAACACCAAAAAAGAAGCAGATGCCGTAAAAGGAAAACAACCTGAAAAAATCAACACGCAAATGGCACCTGCTGATTTAATGTGGAATATTACAGCCATTGCAGGCATAGGTGGTATTATTGGTGCTAAACTATTTCACAACCTGGAATATATTGATGACTTGATGGCACATCCGGTAGAATCCTTACTTTCTTTTAGCGGATTAACTTTTTATGGCGGACTCATAGTAGCTACCGTGGCGGTTTTATATTACACCACCAAACACGGCATACCTACTTTGCACATGATTGATGCAGCCGCTCCGGCCTTAATGTTGGCATACGGTATTGGGCGAATTGGTTGTCAATTAAGTGGCGATGGTGATTGGGGCATTGTGAATACAGCTGTAAAGCCTGAAATATTAAGCTTTTTACCCGATTGGTTTTGGAGTTTTAACTATCCGCATAATGTGGTGGGCGAAGGTATTCCAATTACCGGCTGCGAAGGCCCGCATTGTTTTGTGTTGGCTCAACCGGTTTATCCTACCCCGCTGTATGAAGCCATGATGGGTATTGCCTTATTTGGTTTACTTTGGGGAATCAGAAAAAAAATAACCATTCCGGGGGTACTGTTTTGTGTGTACATGATTGTAAATGGTATGGAACGATTTACCATTGAAAAAATTCGGGTAAACAGTACATATCAAATTTTTGGCATGCACATTACACAAGCCGAGATCATTTCTTCGTTTATGGTTATTGCAGGTATTATCGGAGCGATAATACTTTACCAACGTAACCAACATGCGAATAAGCATACTTAGTATTTTTCTGTTCATTTCTATGCAAATGGTTTGGGCCCAACAGCCCAACTTAATTTGTAATGGTGATTTTGAAGATATTAATATTTGCACGGAAAAAGAAGCGGCATGCAGTCCCGAAGGCTGGTTTGGTTTAAGCATCATCAAATATGTGCATGGCATTCAACCCCTCAATCCTGAATTTAAAATACGTTTAAACGGCAATTCGTCCATTTTTATTCCAACCGGAGTAGAACATTACCGCATGTTACCATTTGCGCAAACCGCAGCCATTACACCCATTTTAATACCCCTTGATTCGGGAGTTACTTATCACTTCTCCATGTATGTTACCCCGCATATTTATGCCATTAATGAGTTGCATGTGTATTTTGCCGACTCCGCTTTGCCCTACTTAAAAAATGTGGAACCGCATTTAACACTCAACTTTAAAAAATGGATTAAACACGGCAACAAATGGGTGCAGTTAAAAGGCGAATACACGGCCAAAGGAGGCGAAAAATATTTGTGCATTGGCATGATGAAACCAACAGCTTTAATCAAATACAAAAGGATAAAAAATGTGTTGGCAGAAAGCGGTTATTTTATAGATAACGTTCGACTCACCTCTACCCGATCATTGGATGAAAAGTGGAATTTAGACTCGGCCCAAAACTATATTTACAACGAAAACAGACGACATGATTACAGCAAATTGGCCAAAGGATCAAACATCCTTTTTCCTACCTTATTAAAAGAACCCATGGTTGATTCAACCACCACCATGCCCGGTATTTTATTGTATCCAAAATTGATTAAACACAACAGCATCATCAATGAAAACAGCATCATCTGGCAGCTCACTTATATTGGTGATACCATTATTCATCCAAACAGTTATGAATTGCTAAACAGCTTACTGTTTAAATTAAATCAAAAGCCCAACACCAAAATAAAACTTACGGCACATGTGCAAAGCGGTTATTCAAGTGTGTTTGATGATGATGAATATTGCGCAAAACTACACGCACGTGCTGTGGCAAAATATTTAATCAGTAAAGGCATTCATGCCAATCGCATCAAAATAGAGTCATACGGAAGTTTTAATCGAATCAACCAATCCGACCATCCACGAAGCAATTGGGTAAACAATAGAATTGAGTATATATTGTTTGAAGATTAAATTATGGCACGATTGTTATATTTGAATAGCTTATGAAAAAGGTATTGTTCATCCTAATCTGTTTATTCAGCCTTTACGGAAAGGCACAACAAGTGAATCCCGATACCTTGTTGCAAAGAGAATTGCCGGAATTTATAGCTACTGCTCAACGCGACCCGGATTATGAAAAGAAATACCAAAAACTGGTGCGTGATGTAAAAAAAGTATTGCCCTATGCTAAAATAGCCGGATTCCGTTTTCAACTCATGGAACAAAACCTGCAAATGCTGCCCACTGAAAAAGCACGTGAAGAATATTTAAAACGTACCGAGGAGGCCATTAAAGAACAATTTATGGATGATTTGGTTGGACTCACCGTATCGCAAGGAAAATTATTGATTAAACTCATTCATAGAGAAACCGGTAAGGATACTTACACCCTGTTAAAAACTTACAGAGGAAAATTAACTGCATGGTATTGGCAAGGCTTAGCCAAAGTATTTACAGCCGATTTAACCAACGAATACAATCCCATTGAAGATTGGCAAATTGAACAAATCATTAAAGAGTTGGGATTTGAATAATCGGAATTTGTAGGGTTTCTGTATTTTCGTGCCGCATGACAAAATTGAATTATTCAGTTGCGGAGCGCTTAATGCGTTACGTACAAATTGATACAGAAGCCGATCCGGAATCGAACACGGTTCCTTCATCACTCAAACAAAAAAACCTAAGTAAATTATTGGTTGAGGAATTAAAAAATTTAGGCATTACAGATGCTGAAATGGATGAATACGGATATGTGTTTGCCACCATTCCTTCCAACATCACCCAACAAGTTCCGGTAATTTGTTTTTGCAGCCACGTTGATACAACCCCCGATTGTTCGGGAAAAGATGTAAAACCCATTTTACATAAAAATTGGAACGGACAAGATATTGTTTTGCCTGATGATTCAAGCGTAACGATTAGCACCACACAACATCCCTATTTAAAAGAAAGAATTGGTGATGATATTATTACTGCCAGCGGTAAAACCTTGTTAGGCGCTGATGATAAAGCCGGTGTTGCCATTATCATGAATTTAGCACAGGTATTGATGGAACAACCTGAAATACCGCATGGCACCATAAAAATATTATTTACCCCTGATGAAGAAGTGGGTCGTGGTGTAGATCACTTGGATATGAAAAAACTAAATGCCGATTTCGGATACACATTAGATGGTGGCGAACGCGGACATTTAGAAGGCGAAAATTTTAGTGCGGATGCCTGCACCATTACGTTTAACGGAGTAAGTGCACATCCGGGTTATGCAAAAGGCAAAATGGTGAACGCACAAAAAGTGGCCGCTTATTTTATCAATAGTTTGCCGGTAAATCATTTAACTCCGGAAAGTACAGATGGCTATCAAGGTTTTGTGCATCCCGTTTCAACAACCGGATCATTGGAACAAGCAAAGGTGCAATTCATCATTCGTGATTTTGAAACGGCTAAACTCAGCGAGCATGAAAACCTGCTGAAAAACTTGGCCGAATTAGCCACTAAGGCTTTTCCGGGTTCAACATTTACCATGGAAGTAAAAGAGCAATACCGCAATATGAAAGAGGTATTAGACCAACACCCGCAGGTGATGAATAATGCCATTGAAGCGTACAAACGTGTCGGATTAAATCCGCATATCACCAATATTAGAGGAGGAACTGATGGGGCAAGACTAAGTTACATGGGTTTGCCTTGTCCGAATATTTTTACGGGCGAAATGGCCATTCACAGCAAACAAGAATATGTAAGTGTGCAAGACATGCAAAAGGCTGTTGAAGTGTGTGTAGAGTTGGTTCAATTGTGGGCACAAGCATAGTGCATCAAACCTTACGAGTTGCTTTCATTTGTAACAAGTTTTAATATTTTTGCTCAGCATGAGATTAGAAGACGCTATCAAACAAAAAAAATTCGACAACGAGTATGAAAAAGCCGTTGTCAATATTTTGTTTACTGCAAGTTGGTTAGAGTCTTCTAATCTTCAACGAATGAAACCCTTTGGCATAACCTCGCAACAGTATAATGTATTGCGAATTTTAAGAGGTTCGCACCCGAATAAATTAATGCTGAATGATATTGCTTGCAGAATGATTGATAAAAATTCGAATGCAACCCGATTGGTGGAAAAACTCCGTTTAAAAAAGTTAGTTACCCGCGAACAAAACAAAGAAAACAGACGACAAGTAGATATTGCCATTACGCCCCTTGGCCTTGACCTTTTAGCAGCGATTGATAAGGTGTCGGATGATTGGTTTAATAAATTCAACACCCTTAATAACCAAGAGATTAAACAACTAAATACCCTTCTGGACAAACTCAGAGGATAAATTTTTTATGTCAATATTTGTATATACAAATATTGTTTATACATTTGTATGGCATTTGTAGCAATTAGTAAAAAAATCATTCATTATGAAAACAACCATTCATCGTACAGAAAATAGAGGTCATGCCAACCACGGCTGGCTAAACGCAAAACACTCCTTCAGCTTTGGCCATTGGTATGATCCAACCAAAATACATTTTGGCGCATTAAGGGTATTGAATGATGATGAAGTTGCTCCTGCCATGGGTTTCGGCAAACACCCGCATGATAACATGGAAATTATCACCTTGGTGCAAGAAGGAGCGCTTGAACACAAAGACAGTATGGGCAATGGCTCAGTGATGAAGCCAAATGATGTGCAAGTAATGAGCGCAGGTACAGGTGTATTTCACTCGGAAATGAACCCGGGTAAACAAGAGGCTGTTCGTTTATTTCAAATTTGGGTGATTCCTGAATTAATGAATGTAACCCCTCGTTACGACCAACAAACCTTTGCACCGGAGAACAGAAAAAACAAGTGGCAACAAATTATTAAACCGCATAACGACACCGATGGTGAAGGGATATTCATCTATCAACAAGCATGGTTTAATTTAACTGATTTAGACGCGAATACCAACATTACTTACACCAATAAAAACCAAGATAATGGTGCATACGTTTTTGTGATTGATGGAGATGTGGAAGTTGCAGGTGAAAAACTAAAAAGACGTGACGCGATTGGTATTACTAATTACCAAAACTTTGAAATAAAAGCACACAGCAACGCACGAATTTTAGTAATGGATGTTCCCATGATTGATTTAGGATTTTAAACTTATCACATTTTAATAATAAAACGATGACAACACAAACAACCTCAAAATGGGTATTGGATAATGCCCACAGTGAAATTTCATTTAAAGTGAAACACTTAGTAGTAACCACACTTACCGGAAAATTTGATGCATTTGAAGGAAGCGTGGAATCACCTTCGGATGATTTTAACGGAGCTACAATTCAATTCAGTGCCGACATTAACAGCATTAACACAGGTAATGCCGATCGTGACGGACACTTAAAATCAGACGACTTTTTTAACGCTGGAAGTTTTCCAAAACTTACTTTTAAATCAACCTCATTTACCAAAAATGGTGAGCAATACAAATTAACAGGTGATTTAACCCTACGTGATGTAACCAAAACAATTGAATTAGATGTAGAATTTGGCGGTTCGGCCGTTGATCCTTGGGGAAATACCAAAGCCGGATTTGAATTGAACGGAAAAATTAAACGCAAAGAATTTGGCTTAAAGTGGGATGCTTTAACCGAAGCCGGTGGTGCTGTTGTGAGTGATGAAGTAAAACTTCACTTGAACGTGCAGTTGGTAAAACAGGCTTAATCATTCTTCACACAAAAAGCATCCGGAGCAATCGGGATGCTTTTTGTTTTTTTTCGTTTTAAATTTACCATCATGAAACGTAAAGATTTTTTAAAAGCCGGAATATTAGCCGGAATGGGCCTTGCTACCAAAGGTGCAGATGCCGCGGCTATTATGCTGAATAATAATGACGAATTAAAACCATTTGAACCGGTAGGTTTCAACCATATTCCCAACAACACCTCCAAAGTTGCAGCAAACATGGTGTTGCACAAGGCCAATACACGAGGCGGTGCCGACCATGGTTGGTTAAAAACAAAACACACGTTTAGTTTTGCGAATTATTACAACCCGGAACGTATGAATTTTGGCGTACTCCGTGTTTTGAATGATGATATCATTACCGGAGGTTCGGGCTTCCCTACTCACCCGCATGATAACATGGAAATTATTTCCATTCCATTGTTTGGTGATTTGGAACATAAGGACAGCATGGGTAATGTGAGTGTAATTAAACAATTCGACATTCAAGCCATGACTGCCGGAACAGGTATTAAACACAGTGAGTACAATAAAAATATAAGCAAGGAAGCTCACTTTTTACAAATTTGGCTATTCCCGCGTAAAGCAGGTTTAAAACCTTCTTACGATCAAAAAACATTTAAGCCCGAAAGCAGGGAAAATAAACTAGAAGTGATTGTTTCTCCTGAAGGGAAAGACGGTGGTATCAGCATACATCAAGATGCTTGGTTTAGTATGGGCCGATTACAAAAAGGGAAGTCGGCACAATACAATCTAAAGCGAAAAGGAAATGGGGTTTATGCTTTTGTAATTGAAGGAAGCGTAACCATTAACGGACAAGCTTTAGATAAACGTGATGGACTGGGAATTTGGGATGTGAATCAATTAAACATCAAAACCACCAACGGTTGTGAATTGCTATTGATGGACGTTCCGATGCAAATTGGTTAATTTGGTACGCATGGAACAAGTAACTGCAAGCATCCGGAATCAGCAATATGAAACCACGCTTAGCTTTGGTAAACATACCATTATTGCCGATGAACCCGAAGCGTTAAACGGAACTGATAAAGGTCCAACACCCGATACCCTTTTAATGATGAGTTTGGCGAGTTGTACAGCCATTACCTTGCGTATGTATGCCAATCGCAAAAACTATTCGCTTGAACAAATAAAGGTGCATATCACGCTGGAAAAAACAGCCGAAAAAACAGTTTTCATGCGTAATTTGGAATTTATTGGTAACTTAGCCTTTGAAGAGGAACAACGATTGTTACAAATAGCAAAGGCTTGTCCTGTTCATAAAATACTTACCAAACCCATTGAAATTAACACCCAAGTGATTGAGCCATGAAAGAAAGTACCAAACAATATACCAACGGTGAAATAACTGTGGTATGGCAACCGGAAGTGTGTATACACTCTACCCTATGCTGGAAAGGTTTAGGCGATGTATTTAACCCAACCAAACGACCATGGATTAACATGGATGGTGCACAAACCGAAGCCATTATTGAACAAGTTAAAAAATGTCCGAGTGGAGCCTTGTCGTATTTCAAAAACAATGAAATGGAACAAGCAAGCATTGAGGTAACATCAGAAACAATTGTTGAGGTGAGTGCCAATGGCCCATTATTGGTGTATGGTAATGTAGTGGTGAAAGATGCACAAGGAAATGAACAAAAGAAAAATAAAGTAACTGCTTTTTGTCGCTGTGGGGCCTCCGCAAATAAACCTTTTTGTGATGGTACTCACCGTAAAATCGGATTTGAAGGCTAATATGAAAACCTTAAAATTATTTGTTGCAGCTTGTGCCATTTGGTTATTATTTACCGGTGCAACGCTTCATAAAAAATCAACAACAATGAAAAACAAATTAATGTATGTGTATGACCCAATGTGCGGTTGGTGTTTTGGATTTGGCAAGGTAATGAATGAATTTGTGGCACAACAAAAAGATTCCTTTCAAATAGAAATAGTGAGTGGAGGCATGGTTGTTGGTGATCGTGAGGGTGAAGTGGGTGATTTTGCCGATTACATTTTAGGCGCTTACAAAAGGGTGGAAGAAATGTCGGGCGTAAAATTTGGAGAAGCCTATTTAAGCCAATTAAAAACAAAAAAACTTTGGAGTTCGTCTGTGAAACCTTCCATTGCACTCGAAACCTTCAAAACGTTTAATCAGAAAGATGCGGTAGCATTCGGGCACAAAATACAAGAAGCCTATTTTGTACAGGGTAAAGACTTGCGTGATGATAAAGTTTATGCAGAGTTGATTAAACCTTATGGGATTAATGAGCAAGAATTTTTAACCAAATTAAACAGTGAGGAAATGCGCAAGGCTGCAACCGATTGGTTTCAAACTACGGCCAACTGGGGTGTAAAAGGATATCCAATGGTTATTCTTATTCATAACGGATCCTATTATGCGGTTGCACAGGGATACACTTCTTTGCAAAATTTAAATGCAACCATTCAAAAAGTAATCAGCGAACCTGCGCGTTAATTTTCGTTTTTAGTAATAAGTTTGCTGCATGAAGATTGTGGCATTTCCATTTATTGATTTTGTTGAAACACCAATTGGGCAACTCATCATTAAGGCTACCCAACACCACATTCATGAGGTATATTTTAATGATGAACCAATCACCCGAAAATCATCACCACTCACCCAACAAGCAACCCAACAGTTCAAAGAATATTTTGCAGGTAAACGCACCCAATTTGATTTACCAATTGCTTATGATGGTACCACTTTTCAAAAAGAGGTTTGGGATAAAGTAGCCGAAATTCCATTTGGAAAAACCTTGTCGTACCTGGAGTTGGCCGAACAATTAGGCGATGAAAATAAAACACGTGCGGTAGGAAGTGCCAATGGAAAAAACAAACTGGCCATTCTTATCCCTTGCCACAGGGTAATTGCTGTTGACGGTAAATTAACCGGATATGCATGGGGCTTAAAAAGAAAAAATTGGCTGCTTGATTTTGAAGCCAAACAAAGCGGAAACAAACTGAGTTTATTTTAGATGAAAACCATACTTATTACCGGAGCAAATAGCGGAATTGGAAAAGCCACGACCATGGCATTGGCCCAAAAAGGCAATGAGCTGATTTTGGTGTGTAGAAACGAACAAAAAGCGAAGGCGCTTGAAACCGAATTGAAATTAGCTTATCCGAATGCACTTGTGCATGTGTTTATAGCTGATTTATCGGTGATGAAATCAATACAACATTTGGTACAGCAAATTCAAACGCAGTTCTCTAAAATTGACGTACTCATTAATAATGCAGGAGCCTTTGTTCCAACCAAACAATTATCGGCTGATGGTTTTGAGCTAACCTTAGCCACCAATCACCTCTCCTACTTTTACCTTACCCAACAATTGTTGCCTTTGCTACACCAATCACAGGAAGCACGCATTGTAAATGTGGCGAGTGAGGCACATAAAATCGCACAAGTGGATTGGAATGATATTCACTTGTCAAAAAAGTTTACGGGCATGAGAGCATATGCCAACAGTAAGTTATTCAATATCATGTTTACCTACACCTTGGCCAATCAATTGCAAAACACTTCCGTTACCGTAAATGCCATGCATCCGGGTGGGGTGAACACAAATTTTGGCAACAGCGTAACCGGTTTGGTGGGTATTGCTTTTAGATGGTTGGGTTTTATGATGCGTACTCCGGAGCAAGGTGCCGAAACGGTAATTTGGCTTGCAGAAAATGATGAAGTGAAAACCCGCAGCGGAGGATATTATAAAGACAAAAAAACAATTGCATCAAGTGCGATGAGTTACGATAAAGAAGCTTGGCAAAGGCTTTGGCAAATATCGGAAGAACTGATTCAGCAAGCCTTGGCTTAATATTTATAGTGCGCTTTTAATTTTTCTACCACTTCAAACACGGCCGGACAAACAGCGGTATTCTCCAACGTTTCTTTAAAAATGGTGTGCATCTTTCGTTGATTGGTATGCGGATATTCCCTGCAAGCGTTTGGTCGGTAATCATACACCAGGCATTTGTTATCCGCTTGTAAAAAGGGACAAGGCGTTTCACGAAATACATAATCACCATCCTCATCCACTTTTAAATAGGATTGAATAAATTCATTTTCGGTTAAACGCAAATGTTTACTCAACACCTTAATATCTCGATTGGTAAAAAGCGGACTTGTAGTTTTACAACAATTGGCGCAGGTTAAACAATCAATACGCTTAAATGCCTCCTGATGCAATCGTTCAAATTGTGCATCCAAATCAGCCGGTTTATGCAACCTGAGTTGCTGAAAAAACCGTTGAAACTGCTCGCGTTTGGCCAGTGCTTTTTGTTTTAAGTTCGCTAATACGTGTTGCATGATGTTGGTGCTTACTTCACGATAAAAACAGGTACATGTACATTATGCCTTACCTGATCCAGCGTGGTTCCAAAAATAAGATCTTTAATCCCTTTATGTCCATGTGCACCCATTACCAATAAATCCACCTTACTCTCATTCACCAAATCACTAATCACGGCAGCCGACTTCCCAAAGCCTAATTGAATAGTTGCGCGGTAACCTTGTTGCATTACATCCGCTTGGTATTTTTTTAAGTTAAGCAAATCAAACTCCGCTTCTTTATCCATAATTTCTTCCCCCATTTTAATGGCCCCTGCCGATTCAACCACATGGATAAACAAATATTCGGCCTGCTTACCTCCTATGGATAAAGCATGCTGTATGGTTTTTTCATCGTGTTTAGAAAAATCAACCGTAACCGCAATGCGCTGATAACTCGTGGCCGATATCTTCGGCAAAGGCAATGCTTCTCCATGCGGTATCATGCGTTTATCTGCTTTATCACGGATGAAAAAAGGTTCGAAGGTGATGTAGATCAATAACAACAAAAAACCTATGGCAATGGCTACAAAAAGTATTTTCCAAAACCAATAATCCGCTCCAAGCATTTCAAACAGCTTGATTAATTCTTCAATCACCAACTTAATATTTAATGAAACAATGATAGCGGCTACAATCCATGCAATTGTTTTCAACTTTACGCCAATGGCAAATTCCTGCATCAATTTTTTACTGCCCGTAAAATGGATTAATGGAATGATGGCAAAACCCAATTGCATACTTAAAATTACCTGACTTAGAATAAGTAAGTCGCCTAACTTTTCTTCCCCAAAATACATAATGGTAATTACAGCAGGGATGATGGCAATAAGGCGAGTTAACAACCTTCTAATCCATGGGCTGATACGTAAATTTAAATATCCTTCCATTACAATTTGACCCGCTAAAGTGCCGGTAATGGTACTGCTTTGCCCTGCGGCAATTAAAGCAATGGCAAATAATGTTGGTGATAAATCACCAAAAATACCTTGCAATAACAAGTGCGCTTGTTGAATATCGGCTACCCCATGATAACCTCTAAAATAAAATGCACCTGCAGCTAAAATTAAAATGGATGCATTTACAAAAAAGGCAAGGTTTAATGCCACTGCCGAATCAATAAAATTAAATTTAATGGCCTTGCGAATGCCTTCTCCGGTTTTTTCAAACTTGCGTGTTTGCACCAAAGCTGAATGCAGGTATAAGTTATGCGGCATTACAGTTGCACCAATAATACCAATGGCAATGTACAATGCACTTCCGCTTAATGAAGATGGAATAACGCCTTTAACCACTTCACCTAATTGTGGCTGAACAATAATTAATTGAGCAATAAAAGAAATACCAATAATGGAAATTAAGGCCAAAATAAATGCTTCCATCTTTCTGATGCCTTTGTTGAGTAAAAACATCAAAATAAACGTATCCAGTACCGTGATGATTACACCATACATCAGCGGCAAATCAAACAATAATTGTAAACCAATGGCCATACCGATAATTTCTGCCAAATCACAAGCTGCAATAGCAATTTCAGCCAGTACATACAAGGCAATATTTACCCCTCGAGGATATTGTTGCCTCGAAGCTTGAGCCAAATCAATCCCTTTTACAATACCTAAACGAGCAGCTAAACTTTGCAACAGAAGTGCCATACCATTGCTGAGTAACAATACCCAAATTAATTGATAGCCGAACTTGCTTCCACCGGCAATATCAGTTGCCCAATTGCCCGGATCCATGTAACCAACACTCACCATGTAGGCCGGACCGATAAAAGCCAATAATGTTTTCCAGAAGTTTTTTTTGTGCGGAACGGTTACACTTTCATGTACTTCGCTTAATGATTTATCCTTACCCATAAACTAACTCCTATCGAATTCTTACCCAAATATTTTTTACTACATCCTTGCTCAATTGCACTTGCTTTTTATTTTTAAATTCAATTTCCATCGATCCATCATAATTAACCTTATCAACCACTTTCATCTCCGTACCTAAGGCAAGTCCAACTTTATTTAAGTGTTGCAAAAATGAAGTACTGTGATCGGCTACACCGGTCATTACCACCCAATCAAGTAAGGCTGCATCTGCCAATAAAATAAAATCAGATTTTTTGATGATACCTGCCTTGGTTGGAATAGGATCTCCATGCGGATCGTGCGTGGGATAATCTAAAAATGCATCTAGTTTATCAACCAACACTTCTGATTGAATATGCTCCAATTGTTCAGCAATTTCGTGTACTTCATCCCAACCAAACTTTAACTTATCAAACAAAAAACACTCCCACAACCTGTGTTTTCGTACCGTTTCTATGGCCACTTTCCTGCCCTTTTCGGTTAGGGTAACTCCTTTATACTTCTCATACTTCAATAACTTTTTATCCGATAATTTCTTAATCATATCGGTTACGGAGGCCGCTTTGGTTTGAATTTCATCGGCTATGGCATTGGTGTTTACATTACCTCCGCCATTTTCTGTAAGTTTATAAATGGCTTTTAGATAATTTTCTTCGGTGTATGAATACATGGTACAAATATATAATTTTTAGACAAGCCTAAAATTATTTTTTAATCCAGCAAACAATTGAAGATTTTTATAAATCAAAACATATGGTATGTTTGTTTAAGATTATATGATGATTCAAAAGTTTTTATCCTACATCATGTTCTGGAAAAAATCGGAACATACTGACAGGCCGTCATTCAACCTCCGAATGATGCACGGAATCAATAGAATAAGTATTCTAATGTTCTTGTTAGCCGTGGTTTTTATGATACTAAAGTACTTGGTTTTTTAATTGGAATAAGAATTGCTGTCATTCAACTGTTCATTTAAATAAATAACACACTATGTTTTTAATTTTTATTGTTTTTTTAGTGCTTAGTCTTTTAGTAAGCTGGAGATTTAAAAGTAAAGTAAACACTTACTCGCAAACAGCGTTACACCATGATTTGTCAGGGGCTGAAATTGCCGAACAAATGCTTAGAGACAATGGCGTTGATGATGTAAAAATCATTACCACCGAAGGTGAATTAACCGACCATTACAACCCATTGAACAAAACAGTAAATTTAAGTCGCGATGTGTATTACGGCAGAAACGTAACGGCTGCAGCTGTTGCCGCTCACGAATGCGGCCATGCCGTGCAACATGCCAAAGCGTATCCATATCTTAAATTTAGAAGCGCCATGGTACCGGTACAAAATGCAAGTGCCCGTGTAATGAATATTATTATCATGGTGATGATGTTTGGCGGTTTCTTTTTAGCCAAATCATTTCCAATGGATATTGTGATTTATACTTTAATTGCCTGCCAATCTGTAATCACCGTGTTTGCTTTGGTTACTTTACCGGTTGAGTTTGATGCCAGCAATCG